>NZ_JBICKJ010000046.1:0-61285 GCF_043104125.1 Pseudomonas sp. xss_4 | reverse complement strand
GATAAAGCATCGTACGCAGCTCAAAGCCTGTTAGAAGGCCCCCCGTCAGCGGGCGTAGCGAATCACTCAGCGGTGTCAGGCCTCAGAGGGCGCGTACTCCACTTTGGCAAGTTGCTCAGCAAGGCAAGCTACTGGCTACATGCTGCTCACGCGTGGTGCGGGGCGACCACAAAAAATGACTGAAACTGCCCAGTTTCACTCAAAAGATATACGACCAATTGCCGATTCAGCTAAGGAAACTCCGATCAAGTCAGCACAGGTCAGGCCGCCTGTGCTGACTTGATCGGAGTTTCCCTAAGCGTTTCACATAAGCAAAGATCGACTGAGACGTCCAACAGCGTCTCAGTCGATCACCTGTGAGGTTCAGCGTGAAGATAAGCGATTTTTGCTTATACGGTTTGGAGGGAGCGCTTCAATACGCGGGTCTTGAAATCCTTGACCAGCATCAGGAAGAGCAAACCGAAACCAATATAGCCATTGACCACGTATACCACGTTGATCAGTGCATCGAACGGCACATTCAGACCAACCAGCGTGCCCACGGTGCAAAGCACACACAGCAGCAGTCGATGACGAATGCTGAACTCATCTGGCGCGAAGCGTTTCACTGGGGCCCAGAGCAGCGACGCTGCCGTGGTGTAGATGGCGGCGAGAATCACCACCGTGATCAGGCCGGTCAGCGAAGGGGAAATTTTTTCAACCAGCACCAGGGATGGGATCTGCGCAGTGGCAACATCGCTGAGGTTTGCAGCCAGGCCCAGCATCATGGCCAGCACGGCCAGGGAAAAAAGCAACATCCCCAAAAACGCACCACCCCCTGCCTCTGCCCGGCTCTTGCTGGTACTGCCCAGGTTGGTCATGAAGACCGCCAGCCACATCATGCAGAAACCTACGTAGGAAAGGCAGGCTGTAAACCAGTTGCTCCCGGCCTGCAGAACGGTCTTGCTTTCGGTCAATGGCTTCAATACGGCAGGGAATTCAACCAGCCCCTGGGTGTTCATGACGACACCTGCCACACCTATCATGATCGCTAGAACCGAAAGCAGAGGGCCGATCGAACCCACCACGCTGATCAACCGATTGAAGCCGAAGAACAGCGTGACCAAGGTCAAGCCCCCCATCAACACGCCGCCATACCAGTTAGGCCAGCCAAGTTTCTGATTGAGCGCGGCCCCCGCTCCGGCAATCATCACCCAGAACGACATATACAGGAAAAGCACCGAGAAATAGTCGAAGAAGGCGCCGAGTTTTTTACCGCAGTAATACGTGAATATTTCCTTGGGCGCGCTGAACTTTTGTTCGTAACCCGCCATGACGAAACTGAACGCAACATAGGTAAAGAGTGCAAACATCAGGAGGATACTGATCAGCCCGGCATGACCATAGGCGACAAAGTACTGCATGATTTCCTGGCCCGTCGCAAAACCTGAGCCGATGAGTAGTGCAATGCATGCACCACCAATAATGAACATTCTGGAGACATCCAGGGTTGACTTTGGCATCGTCATGATGAGTAGCGTCCTCTTTTTATTATCATGTGCCCAGGCATGACCGCCTGTAGGCAGTACAAAACGTGACGGCTCCTGCCGTATTCGCCGACGTCCAACGATTAAAACTAACGAGTGGAAAGCTCGCGATAAGGCTGCCTTTTGCTGTACTCGTTACATCAGCAATGTACGTGCCGCTTTTGCATGGCGAACCTTCCCAATGCGCCGCCTTCATGCCAGATTGCGACTCGCCGCGACAATTGTCCTTGAGCCAGGATGGGGCGTTTTGGGAGCTGAATACCGGGGTCTAAAGAGACCGCTGTAGCAGCCCGCGTGAACATCAGCGGGTCAATTGATCGAGCTAGACGCAGCCCATTTCCCTGTGTTGCTTGCGAAGCCGCGCAGGTGAAATCGAAAAGCGCTTCTTGAAGCTCTTGCAGAAGTGGGTGCTATCGGAGAATCCGCACTCGTATGCGATCTGGGCCACAGACCGGTCTGTGTTCTGCACGAGCCAGTGCGTTAGCTTCTGCACGCCAGAAGCTAACTTGCTCGGAGGATCCCTAATCATCCAGAATGCCAAAATGATTTTTTTGGTATGATGGCTTTTTGCGATCACTGAAAATTGATTCCGAGGCTTTATTCGATGAAAAACAATGGCCCTGTGACTACGAGAGAGCGTGATTTCGACGCGACTCAACGCTTGATCACGACTACGGATACGCATGGCACCATCACATACTGTAATGATGCCTTCGTCAGCATCAGTGGCTTCGAACGTAATCAGCTGCTGGGGGCCCCGCACAATATCGTGCGCCATCCGGATATGCCAGAAGCGGTATTCGCGCACATGTGGAGTCACCTCAAGGTCGGCAAGGCCTGGATGGGCATCGTTAAGAATCGCTGCCAAAACGGTGACTTCTATTGGGTCAACGCCTATGTGACGCCGATAACCGAAAACGGCCGGGTGACGGGGTATGAGTCAGTACGGGTAAAACCGGATGCCGAGCAAGTGCGCAGGGCCTCTGCCCTATATGCACGGATGCGCTCTGGAACGTGGAGCGATTCAGCAGGCAAAGCTTCACGTTTCTTGCGGATGCTGGCTATGCCTCTGCTTGCCAGCCTACTCGTGTTGGCAGTGTCTCTGCTCATCTCCCCGGCAATTGCCAGCGGTTGCGCAGTGATTGCGTTTTTTGCATTACAGGCTTGGCAAAATCGGCTTTCCGAGCATTTGTTATTACGTTTGAAAAATACTGTGCATGGGGCTTTCGATAGCGAATTAATTGCTCGCACCTATACCGACTTGGTTGGTAAACCCGCCCAGATACAAATGGCGTTGATCAGTGAGCGCGCGCGAATTAGCACCGTGCTTAGCCGTCTTGAGGATTATGCAGACCATAGTTCAGAGCTGGCCCAACGCAGTGGTCAATTGACCAGCAGCGCCGAAACCTCTTTGCTGGCTCAGCGAAGCGAGGCCGATATGACGGCAACTGCCATGCATGAGATGGCGGCCTCGATTGCCGAGGTATCAGCACATGTTCATCGCACCGCAGATGAGGCGAAGCGGGTTAATACACTGGCTCGTAACGGCTCTGCCGAGGCTGGCAAGACACGCGACGTGATCGAGAGCTTGGCACATACGGTGTCCGGAATTAGCGATTCGGTGGAGGCATTAGCGCGCGACACTCAAACTATTGAACAGGCAGCGGGTATGATTCGGGCAATTGCCGAGCAAACCAACTTGCTAGCCTTGAATGCGGCCATCGAGGCGGCACGAGCCGGCGAACAGGGCCGGGGCTTTGCCGTGGTGGCAGATGAAGTACGAGCCTTGGCATCGAAGACTCAGGAGTCGACCAAGGCTATTCAGGACATCATCAAGGCACTGTTGGCGGGGGCGCAGAACGCGGTGACTATAGCCCAGGCCGGCACCCAAGAGGCCGCCGCCGGTGTGCAGCAGGTGATCGCTACCCAGGAGGCGCTGCAAGGAATCAGTAGCGCCGTTGGCTTGATCCATGACATGGGCCAGCAGATGGCGGCGGCATCAGAAGAACAGGCGCATGTCGCCGAGGATATTTCCCGGCAGATCACGCGCATTGCCCAAGCCTCTGACCATAATGCCGAGCTGGCTGGGGAGTCCGCGCAGGTGGGCAACGACTTGAAACAGACATCACATGCCATGCATGCATTGGTTGAGCGCTTCGGTAACTGAAATGAAAAAATGGGGAGAGAACAATCAGGTGCCTGACGGGGCGGAACCGAATACATGGAATGGCCTGGAGTCAGCGCTTGCCGGTGCTATTTTCAATGCCGCTGTAGATGCCATCATGGTCATCAACGCACGCGGTGCTCTCCAGGCGGTTAACCAGTCTACACAAACACTTTTCGGCTTCAGTTTGGACGAGATGCTCGGCAAGAACATCTCCATGCTAATGCCCGCACCGTATGCCCAAGAGCACGATAATTATTTAAACAACTATTGCTCTAGCGGTGAGCGCAAGATCATCGGCATTGGCAGAGAGGTCACGGGCCAGCGCAAAGACGGCAGCTGCTTTCCGCTGCATTTGAGCGTCAGTGAGTTCAGTCAGGATGGTCAGCAGTTATTCGTCGGCATCTGCCACGACATCAGTGAGCGCCGCAAGTTCACCGAGCACATTGCCTTTCTGGCCAAATACGACGGGCTTACCGGGTGTGCCAATCGACGTGAGTTTATTGAAGGGCTGTCCAAAGCCATTGAGGCTTGTCAGACCAGTGGGCGGAAGATTGCAGTGTTGTTCATCGATCTGGACGGTTTCAAGCAGATCAACGACAACCATGGTCATCAGATTGGCGACCGCTTGCTCAAGCTAGCAGCTGAGCGTTTTCAGAAAACCTTGCGCGATAGTGACTTATTAGGTCGGGTGGGGGGAGACGAGTTCGTCGTCTCTATCAATCTAGATTCCAAAGGGGAAACAGCCTCTCACATCGCCGCACGCTTGATGGAGGCGCTGAAGGAGCCATTCGTCATTGATAATCGGGCACTCAGTGTCGGCGCAAGTATCGGCATCAGCCTGTACCCCGATGACGGTCTGACAGCCGATGAGGTGATGAATGAAGCTGATATCGCCATGTATCAGGCCAAGGTGGAAGGAGGCGGCTGTATTCGCCTATTCGATCAAGCGTTACGTGAACGATCCGAGCGGGTCTATCGCCTGCTCAGTCGCTTGCGCAAGGCCATTTCGCTAGAGCAGTTCGAGTTGCATTACCAGTTACAGTTCGATATGCAGACCTTGCAGCCGTGCGGCATGGAGGCCTTGCTGCGTTGGCGTGATGGCGTTAATGGCCTAGTGGCACCAGATCAGTTTATTCCTGTAGCACTGGAATACGGCCTGATGCCGACTATTGGACGCTGGGTCATTCGCCAAGCGTGCAAAGACAATATGACGCTAATCGAAACGGGCCTGCTGGATGTGGCGGTAGCGGTCAACATCTGTGCCCCGTTGTTCAGTGAAGCCGGATTCTGCGCGCTGGTTCATCAGTTGCTTGTTAGCACTGGACTGCCGGCTGAACGTTTGGAGCTTGAGATCACCGAAGATGTGGCAATGAATTCTTCGGCCCAGGTATTGCAGACCTCGGATGAACTGCATGAGGCCGGCATCCGTTTGGCAATGGATGATTTTGGTGTCGGCTTTTCGTCGTTGAACCGGTTGAAAAAGTTGCGGTTTGACAAGCTGAAGATCGATCGATCGTTCGTTACTGGTCTTCTTGAAAGCCGCAGCGATCAGGCTATCGTTCAGGCCATTCTCGGTATGGCCAAAGGACTCAGTATGCGCACGGTGGCTGAGGGGGTTGAAACGGAGGAGCAACTAGCCTTCCTGCGGGAGGCAGGATGCTCTCAAGGGCAAGGTTTCTGGTTTGCCAGGCCGATGCCACTACCTGAACTAATTGAGTGGTTGCGGGCGCGGCGTTAGCAGGGCAAACACCTGCCGTTGCACCGGCGTCAGTACGCCTCACTGAATATGATTCAGTTGATCTCCCGCCTTGAAGTCCTAATCGGCGGCCCCTTAAAGAATGTCTGGGAAGAGGCTTCTGGAGTGTCGTGCCAGAGAGGGCCGATTCGGGCAATCCAGAAGAGTACCGTCTCGACAAAGACCTCAACTATCTCTGGCCGCCAGTCACCGTCACTGAACTTGCCCATCAATCACACCTCGATTCATTGCCAGTGATCATCACGCAGCCAATATCGACAAATCCTAACTACAAAAAGCGGCGAGATACTGGCGGCACCTTCGGTATCAAAGGAGAACACCGCCTAGCACACTGGGCGCGCGATTGCATGGGAGCAGCACAGGTACGATTCGCCCCAACTCTGCCGGTCAAAACCATCAGCGTGGTGGATCACAATCACTGGAAAGGATGGTCAGGGTCTCCAGCATGAATGGGCCACAATCTCTGGAACTGAGTGTCAGCATCACTGGAATACACAAAGACTTGAAAGCAGTCCAACAGCTGCAGTTCTGGGTCGACTGGCAGCGGGCTTAGGGGTTTCGCTGACCGAGCTACTCACAGAGGAAACTGCGCTTCCTTACTCAATTCTGCGACGTCAGGCAGACCAGCCAACCTGGCAGGACAGCCAAAGCGGCTACATCCGCAGGCAGGTCGCGGAACGGAAGGAGTCTAGCAGTAGCGAGCTCATCGAAATCGACCTGCCACCGGCTACTCGAGTCGATTACCCTCAATGGCACAGCAATCCCTACCATCAGCGAGTTTGGTTGCTCGAGGGGGCGCTAGAGGTGCTGTACGGTGACGACAGATACTCGATGCAGCCTGGCGATGTGCTTGAATTTGCGGTCGACAGGCCGGTGAGTTACATCTCTGGCCAGGACGAAGGCTGCCGCTACCTGCTGAACCTTTTATATCTATGAATGCAGGCTATTTGGCCACACGGACGTGACGTCCAACGCCCATCCATACTGTTCTCAATGAAATCGCTGATCGCACTCGAAACCACTTCTGAGCCAAGCATCCAGGGTACTTACACACATAAAAAAACCGCCTGGAAAGGCGGTTTTTCAAGGTCTTGCTCGGGGTCTCCGGCTCTCCACGACGGGGTTTAGGTTGCCGTTGAAGAGGTCTTTTCCTCAGAGAGGTTTTGGTGCCGGACACGTACCACATGAGGCTACCTAACTGACATTTGCTGCGTCAAGAAGCGATGCTTACTGACGCCACGATTCCACAGTCTCGGCACCGTGCTCAGCTTTCCATTCTTTCAGAACAGCGTGGTTGCCGCCCTTGGTTTGCACAACTTCACCGTTGTGCGGGTTTTTGTATACCTTGAGCTCGCGTGGCTTACGAGTGGATTTCTCTTGAGTCTGAGGGGCTAGACGACGAGTGCCAGCTTGCGGATCCAGGATGTTAATCACTTCGCGGAGGCTGTAACCGTATTCGCCAAGCAAGGCGCGGAGTTTGTTTTCAAACTCCATTTCGGCCTGGATGGCGCCATCGCTTTTCATCGCTTCCAATTCTGCAAGCTGCTGAGCGAGTTGCTGCTCGAGACGACGAAATTCTGCAAGACGAGACATTGTTAGCTTCCTACATTGTTGGTGGGGCAAGAATACATTCAGTTAACGCCCAACTGCTATCCCGGACTGAAGATAAGTCTCGATCTAAAACAGGCTATTCACCTCAACGAACACCGATCCGGTCTCTGCGGCAGCTCGAACCTTGCGGTCGATGACGTCGGCGAACGGTATCTGTTTGTCGAGTGCGTCGCGGATATCTTTGCCAGAAATACACACCAGGCTTTTCCCACGACCGAAGGCTTCTAATCCAACATCCGTGAAGCCGTAGTAGCTGATGAACACTCCGCGTGTCCATGCAGCCTTCTCGTTGATCTTGCCCTGTAGGACATGAAGCTCACCAGCTCCAACGGGGTTAGTTACCCACTTCGCTTCGACGAGGTAGATGTCACCGCGACACATGAAGCTCCCGTCGATCTGTTCCCCGGTATTCCGGAATGGGGCACGTGGTTGGAGGTTGGAGGCCTCAAACAGCTGCTGCAGGAACGTCTCAAACGCATAACCTCGTGCCTGGGGCGCGAGCTTATGGATATCCAGCAGGGCCTGCTTGAGCTTGGCCGCCTCATTAACGCTGACTTTGCGTACTGCGGCAAATGGATCGCCTGCAACGCGGCTACTGGAGGTGCCCGATTCCAAATCTTGGATCAGGGTCAGAAAACGCCCTTCGGCATTCGCAACTGGGTCATCTCGACCTTCATACAACAGGCGAGCCTGTCGATGTGCCCACACGGCCTTCAAGGCTCGTACACACGTCTGGGTATCTGCAAGGTTTAGGAAGCTGCGAAAGCGCTTGGCCTTGGACGTACCATCGGCGGTGAAGAGTTGATCATCAATATCGATCTCCAACTCCCCGAGGAAGAACCGGCTGAAGGTAGCGTTCGAAAAATCCAAAACGTAACCCCCTTCCATTTCGAAGAGGAGATCCAGGAGCTTCATATCAAACGGTTTTATCTTGGGCATGCCACGCGTCCTTGATCAAGCACAGCGAATCGAGCATACGACATCGCTGTGAAAGACCCAACGGGCTATCGCGCTCAAAGCCCACCATCCTTAACGATAGTAAGCCCGGACTTCTACTCAGAAGTAAGAGAGGCATTGCTGCTATGTGCGGAGCAGAGCGTGCTGACCCAGGTCGTACCCACCTGCCTTCCAGGAGAGCCACAGTAGGAGCAAGTCTTCAGCGATAACTCGGTGGCAACATCTACCGCGCCTCGGCAGTAGGCATCCCCGCCATCGTAGAAGAAGTGCAGCTCTCCGAATTTTGATTTGATCTGCGCGACGGTCACCGGGACAACCTCTGGATGTCGAGCCAGGTGATCCCGCAGCGTATCGCACAGTGCGAGGAGGAGGTTTTTCCAGCCAGGCCCGCAGTAGATCACATCGACGCCAGGATCAGAAAACAGCTGTGGATAGCGCTGACGGAACTCTCCAATGTCGATCTCGGGTAGAGCTTCAGCCGGTGTATTCATAGTGCTCAAGGTTTACTGTTGGGGTAGAGGCCCGGCCATGTGATTTGCGATCAAACCGCAAGCGGAGCGCGCCGGCCAGGGATGGCCGAAAGGCGAGAGGATGAAAGCCCGCGAGGGCCGAGACCGGCAAGGCCGGGCTCGGTTCACGACAGCCGCACCTCCGAAGGAGGGGCTCGCCCAGGCTTCAACGATGCAGTTTGCTGAAGCGCTCTACCAACAAATCAGGCGCAATCGACTTCCATGTATCAAGAACCGTGGTTTTATGGAACAGGTAGATACCGCTCCCAACGAAAAACGCCCCAACTCCTAGCCCTATGAACAAAGATCCCCAGTTGGTTACAGACCATTGCTCTGAAACCGAAAGACTTCCGCTGAAAGAGCTTGACACGAAGATCAGTGCAATCCAACTCAGAACAATCGCCACGGCAGCCCAAATCGCCGCGATCATCAGGAAGTGGAACTGCACTTCATAGCGCATGCTCGGCACACACAGGAGCTTGCCGCTCGAGGTCTTAGCTGCATAGACAATCTCTGTGTTCTTTACCTTGTTTTTTGAGTTTTGCACGAGAGCATAAAACTCAACATGCGACCCTTTCTCTAGCTCTTCGAAGATCGGCAACGGAATCTTGAAGTTTGGGATTAGCACCCCATCGATTTTCATGATTACCTGGACTACGTCCGAGAAGTGCTCGAAAACTCGGATATCCTCTAAACAGCCGGAAAACCTCAGATACTCAAATTTGATCACTTACAGCTCCTTGCATAACCTGAATTTCCGGCACGGGGAGACCTTGGACACGCTCGCATGCCCAGGCTCTAACTAATGAATCAGATCAGTGTTCGGGATGCTGTTACCAACCAGGCGGCAAAAATCCCTCAAGCTCCGGCGCCCACCATCACGGCGGAAGGTAGCCACCACGTACACAGAGTTCATGGTCGTGATCACCCAGAACTTACCTTCCTTCTTGATAGCCACGATGTCGGAAGTCTGGATCAGGTGCCCATCGGCGAATCGACCATGAGGCCCTTGCCGCACATGCCCAAAGACCACGCCAACGGCGCTCAGTCGATGAATGTGGACATTCACCAGAAACGCAGTGATGTCGTCTTCGTACCCTTGGCCTACAGCTCGAGCAATACGCAACAGGTCGAAGTCCGAGTAGCGCTTCACGTGATAGTCCACCTTCACCGTGTTGACCTCTGACATCCCTAAGCCCTCCGAGATTCTGCTGCAGCACTGGCCTGAGCCATACCGCGTCGATACAGCTCCCTGACGCCGTTCAAGGAGTCGGCACCGAGACCAGGCTCATGTGTATCGACGTACACAGCACCACCCTCTACTTCCAGAACGCAGACGGCCACACCAGCCTGGTTGTGTCCCATCGAAAGCGACGTGAGCTTCTCCATCTTCCAACCGACATCCTTGTTCATCCAGGATGGGGTGACGGCTTGGACTTCCTGCACAACCAGGCTCTCGTCTTGCGCCACCAGCAGCTCGACGAGACGCATCTCATCGTTGAGCATCTCCTCGTAGGCGACGAACCGATCTTCGTGCCGGCGCTTGAGGCTGACGTGATACCAGTGAGTGGCCAGAGACCGGGAGACTGCATGAAAGTGAGCAAGGCCGTCCCCAAACATACCGACAGGGCCAGCCTGGTCTTGCGTGCTAATGCGGAACATCGTGGATCTCATCTGGGCAAGCCCACCTATGGGGCCTGCGGGTCAACATAAGCCGAAAATTGTCTTCAGCGAGGCGGTCTGCTCCCGACCAGGGCCAACCAAGACGTACACGGTGTTGCGCGTTTCGAACATGCAAGCGCCGTCATAGGTCTTGCACAGCGTCGAGCGCACCCATCCCCCTGGCGGGAATCGCCCCTCGCTGTCGTAGTTAACGCAGTGGGAGTACAGGAACATCGGCTGCAGGCCTACAGACCGGACTCTGTCCAGCGACTCCTGTGGCTCGTCAACGTGGAAGATGAGCCAGTCCTCAACCAAGCAATAGGGCCTGCGAGGAAAGCGTTCGGCAAGTAATGCCTCAATTTCGGGTTGGGACAGCGACGTCCCGGCGGAAGAGGCGTGCCCTTCCTGGAGCAGCTCGTGCTCTACGGAGCTATCAGTCACCAATTACCTCAGTATTCAGAACGACGAGGTGATGTGCGAACGGGGAACGTAGCGGCAGATCGCCATTCGACTCACTCAAACCAATATATCTGTTTGAGCGAGTCTAGGCAAACGAGGCATACCGTCTCCTTTTGCGGAGGCAGAAATGCCGCTACGCCACTCTCTCGCCGCCGTGCTCCAGTCGCTCCGAACGCAGCAAGGTCTGTCTCAACAGGAGGTCTCTGGCCTTCTTCGTCAACAAACGATCAGCGAACTGGAAGCGGCTCGCTTCACGGCCACCATCGATACCGTGAGGGATCTGGCCATTTCGTTGAACATCAGTCCAGCGACCCTGTTCGCCATGGTCATTGCAGCTGAAAATCAGCAGACGACTCACCAGGTACTGGTCGATGCCATCGTGGAGGCAGAGGCCCTGGGCAGAGCCAACGAGATCCTGGAGCGACGGCCTCGCGAGATTGAGCATCCGCGTGTGACGGCTGCAAGAGAGAAGTGGAAGGCAGTTCAGGCGCTGAAAAAAGACGGCCTTACACAGGCCGAGGTGTCTCGTGCTCTGGGGTACTCAAAGGGCACTGTGTGGCGGCTTTGGGAGCGAGAGCCAGGCGTTTAATCCTGCATCGATGGACGGGTCGCTGGCCACAAATGTGGCCACAGCAGCGACCTATCTTATCTCTCGGGCCTGCGTACCAATTCCTTTAGTCGCTCCCGTGACTCCAAGACCTGCTCCCTGATCTCTTCCGGGTCGATAGACATCCTTCCACCCTCAGAAACATGGAGCGTCTTGAGGGAGTTAACTGCGGCTGTGAAGTCCCGCTCTTGCTGCTGCACCCAGGCCGGGCGCTTATCAGGGAACAGCCGGAGCGATAGCTTTCTTACCCAGGACATCTGTACCTCCTCAAAAGATGTTCTCCCTGGCGGGCTTTATAGACGGCCAGGGAGGGTAGCCACCTTAGCATCTCAAGGAGACTTGGCTTTCATCAAAGCCTTTATCGCTGCGAGCTTCTCCTCGGAGGATCTACCGTCCACTGCATCGACAATGCTCTGGATCGACTGAAGGGTTGTGGACGCATTAGGTTCAGCTTTCAAAATCGCCTGAATTTCTGGGTCTTGTGTAAGGTGAATGTAGGTTGAAAGGGTGTCCTTAGAGGCGTGGTACGAATCCTTGCGCACAATAGCCATTGCCACATCCAAGATGTTAGCTTTGGACATTTTCGAAAGCTTACTGATGTTTTGTGCAACCAGTATTGTGAAGTAGCGGTGTCGAAAGTTGTGATATGAAATTCCTTGAAGTATGTCCTTGTGTTTGGATGCGTTTGCAACCACCCGGTAATAAGAATTGAATGTCTTGCGTGACATTGGAAGGCCGCTGCCCTCGCTAACAAAAATTTTGTCATGAAGCACGCTGTGTGGATGCAACTCGTGAGTGAGTTTGACGAATTTGTATAATTCTAATAACTCAGCGTCAGGGATCAATACTTGCCGTAAGCACCCCTTATACTTGCCTTTGAGGACTGGGATATTTTTAACGAGATCTTTGTTTTTGAATGCGTCGATGATTGAGCTCGCGGGTATATTAATCGCTTCTTCGATCCGGCACCCTGTGAATTCCAATAGAGTGGCAAGCGTGTACCATCTATCTATGACATACTGATTTGATGTGTAGTCATGAATAGCTTCGTGCCAAGCGTTTAGCTCGTTATTTCGAATAAAGCTTACCGGTTCGGCTGGTTTGTCTCTAAGCTCGTCTATGCAGGGGTGAGACAAGAAGCGTACTCTGCGTTTCTGAAAGTTATAGTGTTCTTCAGTGGCGTTAATTTGAAAGTTGTGCTCGCTCGGGTCTGTCGTAATAAGTTTTGTAAACTTGTTTTCTTTTTGAGTGTGCTCTAGTAGAAATAATATTTGTCTTATAATTCTTTTGATGGTTGTTGGATTGCTATTTCCTGATTTTTTCTTGAAAGTAACAAAGTCGTATAGGTCTTCGTCGGTTACATCAAAAATTCTTAGTTTGTGCGAGTCTAAGTATTCCTGGAAGGTGTTAAGTGTTTCGGCTCGGCTAAATATTGTTTTTGGTAGAGGGCGTGCTCCGTAGCTATGGGGGCCACCGCCATATTGCGTTAGATAGCTATTCATCTCCCAGCAGAAATTCCCATTTGAGTCAAATAGCAGGGGGAGCGGTGGGGGAGTCGTATGGCCATGGTTGAAAAGGAAATCAAGTCGCGGAGCCTTTGCTGTGTGGATCATGGCTTCACCAAAGTTAAATGCGCTCTGTCGAGTGTCTGTGTATGGCTTTTCAGGACTTGCTGATATCGTTGGTCTTGGCGAGTTTGCTCATCCACTCTGTCAGCTAGCTGCATATAAGCTCGGTAAATCTCGGCAACTGTATTTGTTAAATAGTTGATCTGATTCTTCAAAGTCGTCACTTCTTCTTGTTGGGAGCGCTTGGTTGTTCGGGGCTTGGGTAAAGGTGTATCCGGAAGGGTGATCATTGCATTATAAATCTCAAGTGCTTCCGCTAATTGCCCTGAATACTCTATGTTGTACGGCTCCTGTGAGGTGTTATATGAGCATGATGAAACCTCTAGAGCAGCGTCTTCCCACGCTAGCGCAGCCTTGAAGGGGATGCCTCTCTTGCTTTTCAGTGCGTCGAGAGTAGGTAGCCTTTGGTGTTCTTGTGAGGCCCTCCTGATAAGGACGATTTTGTTGAGCAGGCTTTGAGTTTTGGCCTGCTTCTCCATTAGCTTAGCTTGCGAAGTCTCGCCTTTAGAATAACGACTCATGTTATTTGCTCGCGTATACAAAGATTTTTTCGTTGTTCATGATTTTAAGTTTGATGTCGCGGTGGTTGGTCAGTTCGTTAAGGTGCTCGGACAAAAGTGCATGGTCACCGAGTTTTACATCTGGCTCGCACATAGCCAGTTCTTCCAGTAAATCTTCGTCAACCAAAACATCCTTGCCCACATTTCCCTCCAGGAAGTCGGTTAGAAATTCGAGAGTATCTCGCTCCCAGTCAGGTTGGTTTGAGATGTCAGCATAGTAGAGCGTGACACTCGGTTCAACGTGGCCCATCATCCAACGCAATGGTTCAATCTCAGTGTTTCCGCTCAGGTAGAAGAAAAAAGCAGCAAAGAACCGCCTAAACTGATGGGGGCGCGCATACCATCGCGTTTCACCTGTTGTTGGTACTTGAATCCAATCTGAGTATTGATCGAGTATTTTACGAAAGGTTGTCTCGTTTCGGTCTTTTCCTTTTTGTGCGCCAGAGGGCCAAATTGTGTTCATGCCTGGGTGCCGACTCTCCATGAACTCAATATAATCGTAAATGAAGTCCCATATGACTTTAGGGATTGGGCGCTTTATGATTTCCAGTTCATGGCTATTGCTGGCTTTGGGGGTTTTTAGTTTTAAGTCCCATAGGCCATCCAGTTTAGATATAGTGAGGCAGTCTGCATCCAGTAGAGCGGCGCTTAATACACGGCATGCGGAGAATGTATGAATCAAGATGCGGGTTGTAATAGCGTAGAAATCGATCAGTTCGTCGGTGGAGATGTGTTCTCTGAGAATCGAGTTGCGGGTGATGCCGCCTCTGGAGCTGCCGCATTTTCCATATGTTTTGATGTTTAGGTGCCGCAGTGCCTTAGGCATAGGCACAGCCTCAAATGTTTGTGTCTTGAAGATATCCACATTTGACCTGATTGTGCTCGCGGCATACCTTCCAATAATTTCCCTGGCGTAGTAGTCGTCAAGCTTCTTAATGTACTCTCGAATGTGTGGCCAAAGGTCGCGGTGAAAAACAATCGCGTTACTAATGTAGTGAAATGCTATGTTTGCGGGCATTAAAGGAGTCTGGGTTTTCTCCAGAAACCTTCCAGAGACGCTGTTGAATGCGTCGGAGATTTCATGGGTTCCAACCTCAAAGCGTTGACTTTGTTGTTCTTTGGTGGCGTGCAAATAGGTTAGGTTCGTGCACTTGTTTTGTATTGTAGAGATGCTAAGGCTGTCTGCTTCTTCATCTTCATCGGCAGTGTAGGTGCAGATGAATTCGCGGCAGATGTCTATATTGCTGCTCTTGAGTTTTTGGATTAGGATCTTTTTGGTAATCGGGGGGATATTCATTTCTGAAATTAGCGGCACTATATTTTTCAGCCCTCTCGATGCTGAGCCTAGCTGTGAGTCAAGCTCAGCGATATTAATGCCCATGAGTGTTAAGTCGTGAGCTTCAAGGAATGTTTTGATGTCGTCTAGTTTGATGTCAGCCAATGTGAGGATCTTGGGGGCCTGGCTTGAGCGATGCCGAGCCTCATACACATGATCGGCAATCTCAAAGGCTGTCCTTACAAAGGGAGCGAGTGCATTTGGTCGTTTTGACTTCGAACTTTCAATTAGGGCAATAGCTGATGACTGTAAGTCTTTAATAAAGAGATTCCACACCAGGTCTGTTGTAGATGAGCCGTCAAATAGCTGGTAATCGAAGCTGATCTTCACATAGTGCCTGGTATTAGGGTCTTCTGAAGCAGATACTCTTGTGCCGGTTTTCGGAACATACCATTCCATTTTAGTGGAGGCTGGGTGAAGCCAGTTAGGAAGAGTGACTTGAGAGGGTGTTACCGATGGATTGATCGTCGTGGCTTTTTGGTTAGTCATCAACTGATACCTCAAGGAGATCAAAGTTAAGATGCTTAGGCTTGGCGTCAGCAAGCAGCTTGATCATTTTTCGGCTGCCCTCATCCTGGATCTTTGTAATAATCGTCTTGCATGTCGAAATGAGGCTTTCATCTTTGCCGTATGTCGCATATGAAACGATTAGTTCAACCGTTTGGGGCGAGCATAGAAAATACAGCATCTGGCTTGAATTGCTCGCTGCGGTTCCGGGTCTATCAGCCCTGAGCCTCTTTACACCGTCAATGAGTTGGGCCATTGCGATTGAGCAACCTTCTCCTTGGTGATTGGTTTCAGTGGGAACGTTCCCTTCCGCGATAAGTAGCTGAATATTTTGATGGTCGCGTACTCTCTTGCGGTATACGAACTCTTGTATTGACGGGGGGACGTAGTTTCGCAAGGCGGTAAGTAACGAATTCCCAAGATATAGGCTCGTTTCCAAAGTGTCCCCACCGCTTTCGATCCACTTCAGGAGGCCGCGTGATACCCTGATTTTGGGCATTGTGGGTTCAGCGTCACCTACCCAGGAGGGCAGTGAATCAATAATTGCTTTGAAAGTGTTCTTCCGTCTCGTGTCTAGGATGCGGTAGAGTTGCTCATCCCCTTGACGAGTGGGGCTAGAACCATCCATGACAAAAAGATAATTAGAGTTCAAAGCTTTTGAATGTTGAGCTCTCATTTGTAGAAGCATCCATAACGCAGTGTTAGCGTCGATATTTTTCGCTTCGATCTCAATTTCATCTGTAGTCTTGGGTGCGTGGCGAGTAATCAGCTTGTTCGCCCTGGGTTTTAGGGTGGTGACAGTGATCCCGCCGTCCTCTCGAATCGTGACAAATTGCCCGTCTTTCGTTTTCTTGACCTGAGCGTTTGCCAAGTCTGAAACATTGATTCCGAGTTCATCGATAATGATGCACATGGCGGCTACAGCAAAATCTTCGGTAATGCCTAAATAAGACTTAACTTCCATCGAAGACCAAGAGTATATATGGTGTGCGCCAGGAAAAGACTTGCGGGTAAATAAACCATCTTGTTCTTGGGCTAGGTACGCAACGGAATTAATGAAGCCGTTTGGGTGTGATGGAGAGAAAAAGCTTATGTGTTGGCCTGATCCAAATGCTCGGAGGTTGGGATCCAGGTTGTCCGTTGTGAGTCGAATGGCAGCCAAATCGCTTTTACAAATCATGTCTGGAGCTTTCAAAAACCGAGCATAGCCCTCTGCTACCATGCGTTTGCATTTGGATAGGATAATGATTCTATGTTTTTCGATTTGTTGAGCAATCTCATTCAGAGCCATTTCCATGGATGGTGCATTTACGGCATCTTCCAAGGTCAGATAACCTAGAATGTTACATTCTTTTTCTGAGAACACATCTGATGAATCAGGGTTCGGTAAGATCAGCGCATTGCTAGGCAGCTTTTTAGCTTTTTGAAGCCTGTTCAAGTAATGACGAACAGTCGAGTAGTCAGAAATAACGGTTACTTCTTTGACGGGCTTGCCGGTAGTTTCTGATACTGCATTACGTCTATCAGAGAGAAATATACGGCATGCATTGGTTATTACTACGGGATTCTGATGCCACTCTGGGTCGAGCTGATGAGCGATGAGGAAGAAATCGCGGATGAAGGGTGCCCGCCTCTTCGGGGGATGCTTTTCCACCCAGGCAAGGATGTCTTTTGGGCAGCAGGTTCTGATACCATCAATGAAATTTTCTGGCTTCCTGCTCATCGCTTTCCTACCTGAAATGGGTTCGGATAGGAAGTGTAGATTGGGATTAGGCTTCCGCAAGGGTGAAAAGCATGAACAGTATGGCTTTGCAGCGCATTGGTTTCGTAGGCACCAGCCTATATGAACCCCTGCCCGTACTGCTTCCCCTCGCGGCTCGCCTGATGTCCCAGGCATTGCGCAAGATCACCGGTAACATCAAGAACGCCAACTGCCTGGTCATCTTCATCAACCAGATCCGTATGAAGATCGGCGTGATGTTTGGTAGCCCAGAAACCACCACTGGCGGTAACGCACTGAAGTTCTATGCCTCGGTTCGCCTGGATATCCGTCGCACCGGTGCAGTCAAGGAAGGCGACGAGGTGGTGGGTAGCGAAACCCGCGTCAAGATCGTCAAGAACAAGGTGGCGCCACCGTTCCGTCAAGCAGAATTCCAGATTCTGTACGGCAAAGGTATCTACCGTAACGGTGAGATCATCGACTTGGGCGTCTCTCAGGGCCTGGTCGAGAAGTCAGGTGCCTGGTACAGCTACCAAGGCAACAAGATTGGTCAGGGCAAGGCGAATGCTGCCAAGTACCTGCACGAGAATCCCGCTATCGGTAGCGAGATCGAGAAGCAGATCCGCGACAAACTGCTCAATGCCGGTGCCGTAGCCGCTGCTGCCAAGGCTGCGGCCGCACAGGCCGATGCGGGTGACGTGGCCGAAGCCGAAGCTGGCTATTGATCACGCGACCTTAGCTGAACATGCCTGCCGTACTCGACACCCCCGTCGCCATTCGGCGGGCAGCCATGGACCTGCTTGCGCGACGTGAGCATGGTCGCGTGGAATTGACCCGCAAGTTACTTCAGCGCGGGGCTTTGCAGACGCTGATCGAGCATGAGCTTGATCGGCTGAGCGAAGAAGGTTTGCTGAGTGAAGCTCGCTATCTGGAAAGCTTCATTCGTTATCGATCCAATTCTGGTTATGGCCCTGCCCGAATCCGTGAGGAGCTCGGGCAGCGCGGCTTGGCGCGTGGTGATATCGATGCAGCGCTTCGCGAGAGTCATATCGACTGGGGCGAGCGCCTGTATGAGGTATGGCAGCGCAAATATGCCGGGCAACGCCCTGAGGATCCCAAGGCGCGTGCGCAGCAAATGCGCTTTCTCGCTTATCGTGGTTTCCCCATGGACATGATTGGAAAGCTGCTCAGCGGGCGAGGCTGGGACGATTGAACCCACTGCCTGCGCCTAAGAGAGATCCGGCAAGTGCTGTTCATGGCAGGCTGACGGCGCAACAGCCCAATGTTGCGGCAGATTGATGAAGTCCACCAGCTCTCGCAGTCGGCCTTGATCGCGGCCGGTAAAAGCGAAGCACAGGCGTGTCAGATGCCCAAAATCCCCGGTTTCGTTTTCGACGTTGCTGTCAGGCGTTTGCTCGAGCTGCCGCTTAGGCAGAGATCGGCAAATTGCTCGTCAATCGCCTGTAACGCTTCGGGTGCGAGTGGCCGGTGCATGCGCAGGACGAACTGGCGTTTCAGCCAGCGGCTGGAGTGGTAGTTTTGGTAGAACCGATTGATTTCCTCAACAGCTTCCTCGGCACTGTGCACCAGGCGCAGCAGCTTAAGGTCGCCTGGCAGGATGTAGCGATTGTCCTGCAGCTGGTGGCGAATGAACGCCAGGCAGTCCTGCCAGAAGGTACCCTGCGGTGAGTCCAGCAGTACCACCGGTACCAGGGGGCTCTTACCCGTCTGGATAAGCGTCAGCACTTCCAGTGCTTCATCGAGCGTACCGAACCCTCCGGGGCACAACACCAGCGCGTCCGCTTCCTTGACGAAGAACAGCTTGCGAATGAAGAAGAAGTGAAACGACAGCAGCTTGTCGGTGCCTTCTATGGTTGGGTTGGCATGTTGTTCGAAGGGCAGGGTGATGTTGAAGCCAAGGCTGTTGTCGGCGCCGGAGCCTTCATGGGCGGCGGCCATGATACCGCCGCCGCCACCGGTGATGACCATCAAGTCCGAGCGGCCCAGCGCAGCACCCAGCTCACGGGCCAGGGCATACATGGGGTGCTCCAGCGGCGTACGCGCCGAGCCGAACACAGTGACCTTACGGCGGTGCTTGTGGCGACGCAGTGCGCGAAAGGACTGGTCGAGTTCGCGCAGCGCTTGCAGGGTGATCTTGGTGCTCCAGCGGTCGGCGTCGTCGTGGGCCATGCGCAGGATCGTCAGCATCATGTCGCGATAGAGGGGCAGGTTGGGGCTATCGGGGGCTACGCGTTCGAGTTGGGCGTCGATGTAGCTCAGGTCGATGTCATGATCGCGGAAGTGGCTGGAAAGCAGTTCATTCGATTGATAGGGCATGCAACTTCTCCTTCTGCTCCTTATCAATCTAGCCCTATAGCACGGGGCACGCCCAGCCCGTATAAGGGTGTCGGGCGCATGGAGGGGCGCCCGGACGGGGCTTGAGCGGTATTCGAAACTTTACTTCTTCTTGTTACCGGCAACGCAGCTAGCGCTGTCGAAGGCCTGATCCATCAACGGCTGATTGGTCTTGTAGACCGTGAAGCGGTACACCATCACTGCGCCTTTGGACATCAGGTTGCGGAACCCGGTGTTGCGGCAAACGCTGTCGCCCAACTGGCTGCGCACCTGCTCAGGGTTGGCCTGCATGCGCGCAGCATGGTCAGCGCGTACGCTGAGGTGGTTGATCAGGGCCTTGCCTTCGACCGTATAGCCTTGGTCGAGAATGTCTTCGTTGATGGCGCGGGGTGTGCCAACGCTGCTTTCCTTGGCAACCTTCTGCAGCATCGTGTTCAGGTCATAGTCCTGCTTGGAAGCCGCCTGGGCTGCAAGTGGCAGTGCGAGCAACAAGCTCAGGGCGGGGGCGATAAGGCGCAGCATGGATCTCTCCTGGTTCGGTGACTGGCGCTTGGACAGGCGTAGGCAGACGGCGTTCCCTCATCGCTGCCGCCCGCGTGGCGCTTGAAATCGCGAGTATAGGGGCGCTCCGGTCGTCTGCACAGCAAATGGCCGGCATTCTGGTAAACTGCCAGCCGTTTTCAATCGAGCCACTGCAGTGACTGCCACCTTTTTTCTGCAATGCGTGCCGGCATGAGCCATGCCGTCGCGCGGCTGCGCGCCGAACGCCTGGCGCGCAGCAACAAACCCTTTATCGCACGCGGCTCCCGGGCCGAGCGTTGCCCAGGTTGCCGGGTTATTGCCACGCATTGCCTGTGTGACTGGAAACCCAACGTCAGTGCCGAGTCGGGCATCTGCCTTTTGATGCACGATACCGAGCCGCTGAAGCCAACCAATACCGGCTGGCTCATCGCTGACCTGATCGAAGACACATCCGCCTTTGGCTGGCTGCGCACCTCGGTGGACGAGGGCTTGTTGGCGTTGCTCGATGACCCGCAATGGCAGCCGTACATCGTGTTCCCGGGTGAATTCGTGGCGCCGGAGCGCGTCGTGACGGACGTGGTGCGCTCGCCTGGCAAGCGGCCACTGTTCATCCTGCTCGACGCCACCTGGACCGAAGCGCGCAAGATGTTTCGCAAAAGCCCCTACCTGGAGCGTTTTCCGGTGTTGAGCCTGCAGCCCGAGCAGATGTCACGCTACCGGCTGCGCCGCTCGCGGCGCGATGACCATTTCTGTACGGCGGAAGTGGCCGCCATGTGCCTGGACCTGGCCGGGGATCACCTCGCCTCACAGGCGCTGGACGCCTACCTGGACGTCTTCAGCTTGCACTACCTCAGTGGCAAAAGCCGCCTGCCCCTGGATGAACAGGATGCTGTTCACCAGCGCCTGCATACCTTCCTATAGTCCAAGGGGCAGCCTACCGGCTTTGGTTCATAATGACCGGGATGCCGCCAAGGCGGATTGAGCGACTGGCAGGCTGGCTTGACCTATGCCGTCGCCGCTCGGCATCCTTGGCGCCGATTCCCGCCAGTGCGCCCGTGCCGACGGGCCCCTGGTACAGAACAGGATCCTTAGATCGATGGCCACATACGAAATCCTGATTGCCGATGACCACCCGCTGTTTCGCGGTGCACTGCGCCAGGCCGTCACCCTGGGCATGGGCCCGGACGTGCGTCTGGTGGAAGTGGCAAGTATTGCAGAGCTGGAGAACCGCCTGAGCGAAAAGGCAGACTGGGACCTGGTGCTGCTCGACCTGAACATGCCAGGTGCCTACGGTTTTTCCGGCTTGGTCCTGCTGCGCGGGCAGTACCCGCAGATACCGGTGGTGATGGTCTCGGCGCAGGAGGAGGCTGCGGTCGTGGTCAAGTCCCGCGAGTTCGGCGCCAGCGGGTTCATCCCCAAGTCGAGCACCCTCGAAGTGATTCAGGATGCGGTGCGCAAAGTGCTCGATGGCGAAGTGTGGTGGCCACCACAGGCGTTCGAGAAGGTCGATGTGCCTGCTGAAGCGAGGGCTGCCAGCGAAGGGCTCGCCAGCCTGACGCCGCAGCAGTTCCGGGTACTGACGATGGTCTGCGAGGGCTTGCTGAACAAGCAGATCGCCTACGAGCTGAGCGTGTCCGAAGCCACCATCAAGGCCCATGTGACGGCCATTTTCCGCAAGCTGGGCGTGCGCACGCGCACCCAGGCCGCTTTGTTGCTGCAACAACTTGAATCGGTTGCCAGCACCTGATTACCCAGGCCTTCACGCTTTTTTGACCCTTGCCAGCCTAGTCTGCCGGCCCTTTCGTAGCTAAGCGAACCCCATGACGCCATCACCTTTCAAGGGCCAGACTGGTCTGAAACGAATCCTCAACGCCGCGGGCTATTCCCTGGACGGGCTGCGCGCCGCCTTCAAGGGCGAGGCTGCATTCCGCCAGCTGGTACTGCTCAACATCGTGCTGGTGCCTGTTGCCTTCTGGTTGCCGGTAAGCCGTGCGGAGCGGGCGATCATGATCGCGGTGTGCCTGCTTGGCCTGATTGTCGAGCTGTTCAATTCGGCGGTGGAGGCGGCGATCGATCGCATTTCCCTCGAATGCCACCCTTTGTCCAAGAACGCCAAGGACATGGGCAGCGCTGCCCAGTTGGTGTCGTTGTGCATGGTCGCGATCGTGTGGGGCGTGATCCTTCTGTAGGGCTACAACGCGGGGCGCTGCGCCTGCACGGCTCAGGCTATAGGCGGCAGCACGATCTCGTCGCTGCGCGTGACGCCAGCGGTGAAGTGGCGACAGAGTTCCAGAAACTCGCGCATCGCCGAGGTCTGGTATTTCTGCTTGTGCCAGATGAAGTAGAACTGGCGCATCAAGTCCAGCTCGGGTGTTTCCACTGCCACCAGGCTGCCACGGCGAAAGGCATCGCGCAGGGCCAGGCGTGAGATGCATCCGATGCCCAGGCCCGATTCCACGGCGCGCTTGATGGCCTCGGTGTGCTCCAGTTCCAGGCGGATGTCCAGCTGTGCGCGGTGGTGGCGCATGGCCTGGTCGAACGTCAGGCGCGTGCCCGAGCCTTGCTCGCGCAGGATCCACGCCTCACGGGCCAGCGTGGCGATGTCGGCGCGGCCCTGCTTGGCCAGTGCATGTTGGGGGGCGCAGAACACTACCAGTTCATCCGCCACCCAAGGCTGCACCTCAAGGTCCGGATGATTGCAATCACCTTCGATCAGACCCAGGTCAATTTCGTGGTGTGCCACCTGTTGCACGATATGCACAGTATTTTGTACGTGCAGCTTCACCTGGCTTTCGGGGTGCCGCTGCATGAAGCTGCCGATCAGAAGGGTTGCCAGGTAGTTGCCAATGGTGAGCGTGGCGCCCACCACGAGGGAGCCGAACCCTGATTTGCCGTTGAGCAGGTCCTCGATTTCCTTGGCCTGGTCCAGGAGTGCCACGGCTTGTGGCAGCAACTGATGACCCAAGGCGTTGAGGCTCAGGCGCTTGCCCGCCCGGTCGAACAACTGGCAGCTGCTCTGGCGTTCAAGCTCGGTGATGGAGGTGCTGGCAGCCGATTGCGACAGCGCAAGCACGCTTGCAGCGCGTGAAACGCTCTGGTGCTGGGCGACGGCCACGAAGACCTGAAGTTGACGTAGTGTGAATCGCATATCGATATAACCGATAACACATATCTTGATAATCCAGTTAACAGATATTGTCGCTGCCCCTAAACTATCGCGCAACTCTGCGCCTTGTGCGCGCTGCGACTTTCTTCAGGAGCCCCATTAGATGAGCAACATGAACCACGAACGTGTCCTCAGTGTGCACCACTGGAACGACACGCTGTTCAGCTTCAAGTGCACCCGTGATCCGGGGCTGCGCTTCGAGAACGGTCAGTTCGTGATGATCGGCCTGCAGCAGGACTCCGGCCGTCCGCTCATGCGCGCCTACTCCATCGCTTCGCCGAACTGGGAAGAACACCTGGAGTTCTTCAGCATCAAGGTGCCCGACGGCCCGCTGACCTCGCAGCTGCAGCACCTGAAGGAAGGCGATGAGATCATCATCAGCAAGAAGCCTACCGGTACGCTGGTGCTCGACGACCTCAACCCCGGCAAGCACTTGTACCTGCTCAGCACCGGTACTGGCCTGGCGCCGTTCATGAGTGTGATCCAGGACCCGGAAACCTACGAGCGTTTCGAGAAGGTGATCCTGGTCCACGGCGTGCGCTACGTGAACGAAGTGGCTTACCGCGAGTTCATCACCGAGCACCTGCCGCAGAACGAATTCTTCGGCGAAGCCGTACGCGAAAAGCTGATCTATTACCCGACCGTCACCCGCGAGCCTTTCGAGAACCAGGGCCGCCTGACCGACCTGATGCGCAGCGGCAAGTTGTTCAGCGACATCGGCCTGCCGCCGATCAACCCGCAGGATGACCGCGCGATGATTTGCGGCAGCCCGAGCATGCTCGATGAGACCAGCGAAGTGCTGGACAGCTTCGGCCTGAAAATCTCCCCACGCATGCGCGAGCCGGGCGATTACCTGATCGAGCGGGCGTTCGTCGAGAAATAAAGACGCGCCCAGCATGACCAGACGATCCGTTGACCCCACGTCAACGGATCGTTTTTTTTTTGCCTGTTTCGTGACCAAGCCCGCTATTCGACCCGCGTCTGGCCGCTGTAGACCAGCAGTTGCCTGCAACGTTTGCACAGGTACCGCCGGCCTTGGCCCACCAATGCGTGCCGCTGCGCCGTGAACGCAAACTCACTTTGCGGACAGGGGCAGCGGTAGAGGTAGCGGGTCACCGCGCGGCGCTTGACGGCGTAGTTGTGGCAGCGCGCCGGCGGCAGTTCGTAGACGCCGCGCATGATCAACTGCCACTCCTGGCCGTGGGCCTGGATACCGTCACCAAAGACCTGGTGAGCGACCAGGTGGGCGACCTCGTGCGCTACGGTCTGGCGCAGGAAGTCTTCGTGGTTCTCGCGGTATAGCTGCAGGTTGAAACGCAGCTTGTTTTCGTGCAGGTGGGCCACCCCGGCTTTTTGCCCGCGCAGCTTGAAACTGACCTGCGGGCGGGGGAAGGCGCGATCAAAAAAGCGCTCGGCCTGCTGATAGCAGATTTCGACGCGTTGGATGAGCAGTTCGGGCATGGGGCAATGAATCCTCTGGCGGCCATTATGCCGCAGCGGCCGTGCACTCACCCAGCCATTGGTCACACGATGGGTTATTTGAGCGTGATCGCCCTGAAGTCTTTGTCGGAATGCCTACAGCCCTGCTGCAATTGTGCGTAAAATAGCCGGCTTTTGTCACACCTCGCGGATTCAAGCGCTATGGGCACCCTTTCGGTCAACCAGAACAAATTGCAAAAACGCCTGCGTCGTCTCGCTGGCGAAGCCATCACCGACTACAACATGATCGAGGATGGCGACAAGGTCATGGTCTGCCTGTCCGGCGGCAAGGACAGCTACACCATGCTCGATGTTCTGTTGCACCTGCAGAAGGTGGCGCCGATCTCGTTCCAGATCGTGGCGGTGAACATGGACCAGAAGCAGCCAGGCTTTCCGGAGCACGTGCTGCCGGCCTACCTCAAGGAACTGGGTGTCGAGTACCACATCGTCGAAAAGGACACCTACTCGGTGGTCAAGGAACTGGTCCCGGAAGGCAAGACCACCTGCTCGCTCTGCTCGCGCCTACGCCGCGGCACCTTGTACACCTTCGCTGATGAAATCGGTGCCACCAAGATGGCCCTGGGTCATCACCGTGACGACATCGTCGAAACATTCTTCCTCAACATGTTCTTCAACGGTGCCCTCAAAGGCATGCCGCCAAAACTGCGCGCCGACGACGGCCGTAACGTGGTGATCCGTCCGCTGGCCTACTGCAGCGAGAAGGATATCCAGGCGTACTCGGACATGAAGGCGTTCCCGATCATCCCCTGCAACCTGTGCGGCTCGCAGGAAAACCTGCAGCGTCAGGTGGTCAAGGACATGCTGGTCGAATGGGAGCGCAAGCACCCAGGCCGGACCGAAAGCATTTTCCGCGCTTTGCAGAATGTCGCACCGTCGCAGCTGGCCGACCGCAACCTCTTCGATTTCACCAGCCTGACGATCGATGAAAACGCCACCCCGCGCTTTCTTGACGTGGTGAACATCTGACCCATGCGTGACTATCAGTGGCTGCACGAGTTCTGCCTGAACCGCTTCGGCTCTGCCCGCGCCCTGGAGGCGGCCCTGCCGCAACCTCGCAGCTCGGAGCAGCTACGGGCGACCAGCGCTGATCGCTACTTGTCGACCCTTGCCCTGCGCGTATTTCGCGCCGGGCTCAAGCACAGCCTGGTGGACGCCAAGTGGCCGGCGTTCGAGCAGGTGTTCTTCGGCTTCGACCCGGAAAAGGTCGTGCTGATGAGTGCCGAGCACCTTGAGCGGCTGATGCAGGACACCCGCATCATCCGGCACCTGGGCAAGCTCAAGAGCGTGCCACGCAACGCCCAGATGGTGCTGGATATCGAAAAGCAGTGGGGCAGCTTCGGGAACTTCATCGCCGATTGGCCAGTAACCGATATCGTGGGTTTATGGAAATACCTGACCAAGCACGGTAATCAGTTGGGCGGTTTGTCCGCGCCGCGTTTCCTGCGCATGGTCGGCAAGGACACCTTCGTGCCGACCGACGATATGGCGGCAGCGCTGATCGCGCAAAAGGTCATCGACAAGAAGCCCACCAGCCAGCGCGACCTGGCCCTGGTGCAGGACGCCTTCAACCAGTGGCACGAACAAAGCGGCCGACCGTTGTGCCAGCTGTCGGTCATGCTGGCCCATACCGTCAATCACTGAGCCGGCGGGGGCGGGCCCGCCCCCCATCAGTTGCCTTCGCCGGCCAGGCGCCTTTGGTACTGGAACTTCCAGCGCACATACAGCAGCGCGGCCGTGAACAGCCCCAGGCTGACCAACAGCTCAAGCCAGCCAAACAGAGCCCGCGCAGGATCGAACGCTGCCACCACCCCCTTGATGAAGTAGATGTTGACCACGAAACAGGCCCAGGCATGAGCGCGGGCGCTGGCGCTGACCATGCCTGGCAGTACCAGCAGCAGTGGCAGCAGTTCGATGGCCAGGATCACGCTCACCCGCGCGCCATGCAGATTGGCGAACCACAGGTTGTTCACCACCAGCAGCGCGATCAAGCCCAGCACGAACGCCAAGCTCAGCGCCCGGGTCACCCGTACCCGAGGTGCTAGCCATGCCTGCGCAGGCAGCGGTTTTCGCGCCTTAGCCACGCGTGGTCTCCAAGGCTTTGGCCGTGGTTGCCAGGCGCTGCCCCAGGGCGCGGCACAAAGCGATTTCGTGCTCATCGAGGTCGCGCTTGCCATCGGCGCCGGCGTGGTGGCTCGCCCCGTAGGGTGTGCCGCCGCCACGGGTCTCGATCAGGGCTGATTCGCTGTAGGGCAGGCCCAGTACCAGCATGCCGTGGTGCAGCAGGGGCAGCATCATCGACAGCAGGGTGCTCTCCTGACCACCGTGCAGGCTCGCGGTGGAGGTGAACACACCGGCGGGCTTGCCCACCAGCTCGCCGCCCAGCCACAAGGGGCTGGTACCGTCCAGGAAGTACTTGAGCGCAGCGGCCATGTTGCCGAAGCGGGTAGGGCTGCCCAGGGCCAGCCCCGAGCAGTGGCGCAGGTCGTCGAGGGTGGCGTAGGGCGCGCCACTGGCCGGCACGTCGGGCGCGACCGCCTCGCATTCGCTGGACACGGCCGGTACGGTGCGCAGGCGTGCTTCCATGCCGCCCAGTTCGATGCCACGGGCGATGTGCCGGGCCATCTCGCTGGTCGAGCCATGGCGGCTGTAGTAGAGCACCAGGATATAGGGTTCGCTCACGGCAGGATCTCCAGGATATTTTCGGGTGGGCGGCCGATCACGGCCTTGTCGCCGGCTACCAGGATTGGCCGCTCGATCAGCTTGGGGTGGGTCGCCATGGCGTCGATCAGCTGGGCGTCGCTGAGTGTCGGATCGGCCAGATTGAGTTGAGCGTAGTCGTCCTCGCCCGTACGCAACAGTTGACGGGGCGGGATGCCCAGCTTGTCCAGCAGCACCTTGAGCGTGGCGACATCGGGGGGCGTTTCCAGGTAGCGCACCACGGTAGGCGCCAGGCCGCGGGCCTCGAGCAGTTCCAGCGCGCCGCGGGATTTGGAGCAGCGCGGGTTATGATAGAGCGTCAGGTCAGTCATGTGGGGTCGCATCCAGCAAGGTGTGACCGGTATTCTAACCGCAGCGACTGACCCATTTGCTCTAAAACTCGAGAAGGATTGACCCATGGCAAGGCGTCTGGCAGCAGTAATGGCCATCACCGCGAGCCTGTTGCTCGGTGGTTGCGGTGCCGATTATGGCGTGGACCAGCACGGCAACACGGTAAAGGCCGAACAGGTAGACGGGCACTGGCTGGTGCTCAACTACTGGGCGGAGTGGTGCGGGCCGTGCCGTACCGAAATTCCCGAGCTCAATGCGGCTGCCAAGCAATGGGCCGCTGACGGCATCAAGGTGGTGGGGGTGAATTTCGATGGCCTGCAAGGCGCGGACCTCAAGCAGGCGGCCGATACGTTGGGCATCGATTTCACCGTGCTGGCCCAGGACCCCGCCGAGCGCTATGACCTGCCCCGCAGCGAGGCGCTGCCGGTGACCTACATCATTGATGACAAGGGCAAGGTGCGTGAGCAATTGCTCGGTGAGCAGACGCTCGAAGGCTTGAAGGCCAAGATCAAGGCCCTGAAACAGGGGTGACGCTGGCACGGCCTGAGCGAACGGGACGCTGACCTGTCAAGCCAGGCCCCGCGGGCAACAGCCCGCCCGCTCAGCCCTCTTCAGGCCACAGGCGCAGCGGCTTGCCGTCGGTGGGCCACAAGCGCAATTGCTGATCCGGCGCCAGGTCCCAGCGGGTGACTTTGCCAAGGGCCTGCAGGAAGCGTTTTTCCTGTTCCATCAAAGCCGGTGCACACAGCTTGCGGGTGCTGCCGACGCTACCAAAACTCAAGCGCTCGCCATCGAGGGTGTAGGCCGCGAACCAGTGATTGCAGCCGGCATTGCCATAGGCGCGCCCGTCGCTGCCCAAGGTCATGCTCAAGTGGCTGTTGTCGATCAGGGGGCGCTCGCCGATCCACTCCAGTACGTAGCTGCGGTCTTGCTGCAGGTCCGAAGGGGCGGTCGCGCAGCCAAGCAGGCCGGTGGCAATCAGTGCGCTGGTAAGCAGGTTTTTCATTGTGCAGGCTCCTGGCAACGGGGGCAGAGGTGCCGGGCGTCCTGGCTTGCCCAGCCCAGTTCGGCGATGCGGGCGCTGGCTGCAGGCTGACGCGCTGCCTTGCCCAGCTTGGCATCGACCGCAAATTCGAAGTCCAGTACCGCATCGCAGCTGTCGCACGCCACTTGCCAGGCCAGGATCTCCAGTTCATGGAAGACTGGCCCGTTGGCCACGGCAACCCACTGTCCGCGCGGGTTGATCAGGTGGCGGACGCTGTCCACGGTCAGGCGCATGGCCAAGTCCTTGCTGCCCTTGAGAGTGACCAGCAGGGTGTCGCCCTTGTGCATCGAGCCACCGTTGCCTGTAACCTGGTAACGGCCGGGCACCAGGGCTCGGCACTCGATCAGCGTGTGCTGCGGGTTGAAGAGGGTGTAGCGAAAATCGTGTTCGACCATGGGTCCTCCCTAAATGCCGCGTATCCTAGCATTAACCGGTCACCAGGTTCTGCGCCCTGCCTGCCGCCCAGCAAGCAATGTTCTCAAGCGTCGTCTGGGCAATGGCCTGCAAGGCCTCATGGGTGAGGAAGGCTTGATGGGCCGTGACGATCACATTCGGGAATGTCAGCAGGCGCGCCAGCACATCGTCCTGCAGGGGCAGGTCCGAACGGTCTTCGAAGAACACTTTGGCTTCTTCTTCGTAAACGTCCAGGCCCAGGTAGCCCAGCTGGCCGCTCTTGAGCGCATCGAGCAGTGCCGGCGTATCGACCAGCGCCCCGCGTCCGGTGTTGATGAGCATGGCGCCAGGTTGCAGGTGGACCAGGCTCTGGGCATTGATCAGGTGCCGGGTGCCTGGCGTCAACGGGCAGTGCAGGCTGATGATGCGTGCCTGGCTCAGCAACGCTGGCAAACTCATGTAGCGCGCGCCCAAGGCCTCGAGCTGCGGGTCGGGGCAGGGGTCGTAGGCCAGCAGTTGGCAGCCGAAGCCGGCCATGATGCGTGCGAAGGCCGCGCCGATCTGGCCGGTGCCGACGACCCCGACGGTCTTGCCATGCAAGTCGAAACCGGTCAGCCCGTGCAAGGTGAAATCGCCTTCACGCGTGCGGTTGTAGGCCCGGTGCAAGCGCCGATTGAGCGCCAGTATCAGCGCCACGGCGTGCTCGGCCACGGCTTGGGGCGAATAGGCCGGTACCCGCACCACATCTATTCCCAGCCGCTGGGCCGCAGCCAGGTCGACATGGTTGTACCCGGCTGAACGCAAGGCCACCAGGCGCGTACCACCGCGCGCCAGGCATTGCAGCACCGCCGCGTCGAGCTCGTCGTTGATGAACGCGCAGACGACCTCGTAGCCCTGGGCCAGCGGCGCGGTATCGGCCGTAAGACGCGCGGACTGAAAATGCAGTGCCAGGCCGCCGCCCACGGCGGCCTGGGTGAAACTCTCCTGGTCATAGTGCTGACTGCTGAACAGCAGGGCGCGCATGGTGGCTCCTTGTGCATAGGCACTGGGTCAGTGGAAAGGGCGGCTGCCCTCAAATACTCAGCCTGGCCTCGGCTGCCAGCCGGCTGATCGCGTTGTCCAGTTCATCGAGCGCCTCCCCAGCCAAGGGGCTGTCCTGCTTGAGCAGGGTCTCGCTGCGTTGGCACGCGGCACGCAGCTGAGGCACGCCGCAATAGCGAGAAGCGCCGTTGAGCCGGTGCACCTGCTCGATGAGCGTACGACGGTCATGCGCTTGACGTGCATCCCGAATAGCGGCGCGGTCATCTTCCAGCGAGGCCAGCAACATGCTCAGCATGTCGGCGGCCAGATCGGCTTTGCCTGCCGCCAGGCGCAGGCCTTCGTCATGGTCGAGCACCTTCAACTCGTCAGGCCCGGTGGGCAGGCTCGCCGGCATCTGCGGCGACAAGCCAAGGCTCAGCCCAGTCCACTTCATCACCACCTGTGCCAGTTGCCGCTCGCTGATCGGCTTGGTCAGGTAGTCGTCCATGCCGCCATGGAGCAAGGCGCGTTTTTCATTGGCCATTGCGTGGGCGGTCAGTGCAACGATTGGCAACGGGTTGCCGCTCTGGGTGTTTTCCCAGCGGCGAATTTGCTCGGTGCAGGCGCGTCCGTCCATGCCGGGCATCTGCACGTCCATCAGTACCAGGTCGAACGGTTCGCTCTGCACGGCCTGTACCGCCGCGTAACCATTGTCGACAGCCGTCACCCGGGCGCCCAGGTCCTCCAGCAGAGTCTGCACCAGCAAGAGGTTGGCCGCGTTGTCATCCACGCACAGCACCTTGGGCTGGCGCTGCTGGCCCACCATGGCGCTGACCTCGCCCTGCAACCGGCGGGGCTGGACCATTTCCAGCAGCAGGCGGCGCAGCTTGCGCGTGCACGATGGCTTGGACAGCAGTTGGCCGTGGCCATTGGACAGGTAAGGGTGATAGAGCGCCTGCTCGGTCGTGGGGCACAGCACCACGCACTGGCAATGATGCCGCTCCAGGTGCTGGTAATACTGACCCAGCTGTTCGGGTGCCAGGGAGCCTACGTTGGCGCCCAGCACGGCGAAGTCGAACGGCTGCCCCGCCTGGCTGGCAGCTTGCACCGCCTGCAGCAGTTGCTCGTAGGAGGTAAAGACACAGACGCTCAAACCGCAGTCCTGCAACTGGTGCTCCAGGGCCTGCCGCGCCAGTGCATGGCCATCGACGATGGCGGCGCGACGGCCGAGCAAGGGCTGCAGAGGCAGCTCCTCGGCATCGTCGTGCGCCTTGGGCAGGTTGAGGCTGATCCAGAACTGCGAACCTTCGCCAGGGGTGCTATCGACGCCGATTTCGCCGCCCATCTGCTCGATCAGGCGCTTGGAGATCACCAGCCCCAGGCCGGTGCCGCCTGGCTGGCGGGCCAAGGAGTTGTCAGCCTGGCTGAAGGCCTGGAACAGCGTGCGTACATCTTGAGGCGACAGGCCAATGCCGGTGTCCTGGACACTGATGCGCAACTGGGCGCTGTCCTCGTGCTCGTCTTCGAGCATGGCGCGCACGACGATGGTGCCTTCGCGGGTGAACTTGATCGCGTTGCTGACCAGGTTGGTGAGGATCTGCTTGAGGCGCAGCGGGTCACCGATCAGCGAGGAGGGCGTATCGCGGTAGATCAGGCACAGCAGCTCAAGCTGCTTGGCATGGGCGGCCGGTGCCAGGATGGTCAGGGTGTCCTGGATCAGGTCGCGCAGGTTGAAGGGGATGCTGTCGAGCACCAGCTTGCCTGCTTCTATCTTTGAGAAATCGAGGATCTCGTTGATGATCCCGAGCAAATTGTCGGCTGACTTCTCGATGGTGTTCAGGTAGTCCACCTGGCGGGGCATCAACTCGCTTTTCTGCAGCAGGTGGGTAAAGCCCAGAATGCCGTTGAGCGGCGTGCGGATTTCATGGCTCATGTTGGCCAAAAATTCCGACTTGATGCGGCTGGCTTCCAGGGCTTCCTTGCGGGCCATGTCCAGCTCGATGTTCTGGATTTCGATGGTTTCCAGGTTCTGCCGGACATCCTCGGTGGCCTGGTCGATGCTGTGCTGCAGCTCTTCGTGGGCACTGTGCAGGGTCTCGGCCATGCGGTTGATGCCGCGGGCCAGTTCGTCCAGCTCGTGACTGCCCATGGCCGGCAGGCGCTCCTCGAGGTGGCCGTCCTTGAGCTGGTTGACCGCATGCTTGATGCGCTCGATCGGCGTGTTGATGGCACGGCTCATGCGCAGGGCCAGCAGCCCGCTGACCACCAGGCAGGCCAGGATCAGAAGCAGCGTGGTGAACAGGTTGCGGTAGCCGCGCAGCAAGGTGCCGTCATGGGACAGCTCGATCTCCACCCAGCCCAGCAAGCGTTCGGCTTCGGCAGGCACGGCATCGGTGGCCAGGTCACGGTGGTGGCCGAACACCGGCATCAGGTAGCGAGTGGCGTCGTTGCCACTGCGTTGCAGCAACTGGGTACCGCTGCCGCCGCTGGGCGGTTGGTTGAGCATGCTCGGGCCGGCATGGGCCAGCCGACTGCGGTCCGGTGCCAGGAAGGCGACGGCGCGTACGTCGGCCTGTTCGAGGGTTTGCGCGGCAATGCGCTCCAGTTGTGCAGGCGCCTTGCGGGCCATGGCCGGGGCTGCCAGCGGCGCCAGCTGCTCGGCCAGCATCTTGCCCCGTTGCAGCAGTTGCGTGCGCAGGTCGCTCTGTTGCAGCCAGGTGAAGTAGCTGCCCAGCACCACTGCCATCAACCCGGCTGGCAGCAGCGCCAGCAACAGCACGCGGCTGCGAATTCCCAAACGATCGAGCACACTCGCCTCCTGTCAATGTGCCTGGATGCCGCCCTGCAAGGCGGCCAAGCGGGGACGTTACTCCCCCTCGCCAGCCATTGCACGCGTTAAGTCCGTACGCAGGTGCAGCACCGGCGGTGGCATGTGGCGCCGTGCATGGGCAAGGCATTGCACAGGCTTTATAGCCTGTAGCTATATGCACCACAGATTGCGTGATATGGCGAAGCGGGGTTTGCCGGTATGATGGGCGCCCCCGCCGTCCGGATTGTGAAAGACACCATGACCTTGCAGTATCCAACCATCGCCGATTGCGTCGGCAATACGCCCCTGGTTCGCCTGCAGCGCCTGGCTGGCCAGACCAGCAATACCTTGCTGCTCAAGCTCGAGGGCAACAATCCTGCCGGCTCGGTCAAGGACCGTCCCGCGCTGTCGATGATCGCCCGTGCCGAATCGCGCGGCCAGATCAAGCCTGGCGATACGCTGATCGAAGCCACCTCCGGCAACACCGGCATCGCGTTGGCCATGGCAGCGGCAATCAAGGGTTACAAGATGATCCTGATCATGCCCGACAACTCCACGGCCGAACGCAAGGCGGCGATGGCAGCCTACGGCGCCGAGCTGATCCTGGTGACCAAGGAAGAGGGCATGGAAGGGGCACGCGATCTGGCTCAGCAGCTGGAAGCCGATGGCCGTGGCGTGGTGCTCGACCAATTCGCCAACGGTGACAACCCGATGGCGCACTACACCAGCACCGGCCCGGAAATCTGGCAGCAGACCCAGGGGCGCGTTACCCACTTCATCAGTTCCATGGGCACCACCGGGACCATCATGGGGTGCTCGCAGTACCTCAAGGAGCAGAATCCGGCGGTGCAGATCGTCGGCTTGCAGCCGATGGAAGGCGCGGCCATTCCGGGTATTCGCCGCTGGCCCCAGCAATACCTGCCAAAAATTTTCGACGCAGCCCGGGTCGATCGCATTGTCGACATGTCCCAGGACGAGGCCGAACAGACCATGCGCAGGCTTGCCCGTGAAGAGGGCATTTTCTGCGGCGTGTCTTCCGGTGGTGCAGTCGCCGCCATGCTGCGCCTGTCCCAGGAAGTGGAAAATGCCACCTTGGTGGCCATCATCTGCGATCGCGGCGACCGTTACCTGTCCACTGGCCTGTTCGATCCGAGCTAAATGTCCAAGAAGAAAACCAACAGCGGCCTGCGCTTTCAGCCAGCCGGTGGCAATCGTAGCCCCCAGATTCCCGTGGGCAAGAAGCAACGCCTGGTCATCGAGCGCCTGTCAGGGGACGGTCGCGGCATTGCTTTCCATGAAGGGCGCACCTGGTTCGTCACTGGCGCCCTGGCAGGCGAAGAGGTCGAGTCGAGGGTGCTCAATGCCCGTGGCAAAGTCGTCGAAGCGCGGCTTGAACGGGTGCTCCAGGCCAGTCCCGAGCGCCGCGAAGCCCCTTGCAAATACTACGGCCAGTGCGGGGGGTGCAACCTTCAACACCTGCCCCATGAGGCTCAGCTAGCGCTCAAGCAGCGCACCCTGGCCGAGCAACTGCAACGGGTGGCCGGTGTGCAGCCCGAGCAATGGGCCGCGCCCTTGACCGGGGCCGCTTTCGGCTACCGTCGCCGCGCCCGTGTGGCCGTGCGCTGGGACCCCAAGACCCGCCAGTTGGCAGTCGGTTTCAGGGCGCAGGCCAGTCAGGACATCGTTCCCATCAATGATTGCCTGGTGCTGGTACAGCCCTTGCAGTCGATCCTGCGTCATTTGCCCACGGTGCTGCGCTCGTTGGCCAAGCCCCAAGCCCTGGGCCATGTGGAGCTGTTCAGCGGCACGGCCGAGGCAGTGCTGGTGCGTCATGTCGCGCCGTTGCCGGCCGAAGATGTTGCACGCTTGCAGGCGTTCTGCGCCGAGGCCAGCGCGCAGTTGTGGCTGCAGGGTGAAGGCGAGCCGCAGCCGGTGGATGCCACCGGGCCGCTGGGTTTCGACCTGGCGCCCTGGCAGCTGCAACTGGCCTGGCGCCCCGGCGACTTCGTGCAGGTCAACGCCCAGGTCAATACCGCTATGATCGAGCAGGCCTTGGCCTGGCTCGCTCCGCAGCCTGAAGAGCGGGTACTGGACCTGTTCTGCGGCCTGGGCAATTTTGCCTTGCCGCTGGCACGGCATGCCCGTGAGGTGGTGGCGGTAGAAGGCGTACAGGCCATGGTCGATCGTGCGGCGGCCAATGCCCGCAGCAACGATGTGCATAACGCGCAGTTTTTTCAGGCCGATTTATCGCAGCCGTTGACGGGCATGGAATGGGCCGCCGAGGGCTTTTCTGCGGTACTCTTGGACCCACCGCGCGACGGTGCATGGGAGGTGGTGCAGGGCATCGCCCGTCTTGGGGCCAAGCGGCTGGTCTATGTATCGTGCAACCCGGCCACGCTGGCGCGAGACGCCCAGGTGCTGGTCGGGCAGGGGTACCGGTTAACAAGGGCCGGGATTCTCGACATGTTTCCTCAAACGGCGCATGTCGAAGCCATGGCGTTATTCGAAGTGGGCTAGCCAGCTGGCCCCTTGGTGCGGCTTCCAGGGAATGGCAGCCGTGCGGTGATTGCCAGTGCACCCGCAGGGTGCGCTGTATGGAAAGGTAAAACAAAGATGGTACAGGTGAGAGTGCACCAGCCGGTCAATACCGACGGCAGTATCAATCTCGAAGCGTGGTTGGACCATGTGGTCAGCGTCGATTCGGCGCTCGACCGCGCAGCGCTCAAAGAGGCCTGCGAGTTTGCCCAGGAAGTCGAGAAGAAGGGCAACCCGGCCAAGCATTCCTGGGCCGATGGTACGTCGAGCTATCAGGCAGGTCTTGAGATTGCCGAGATTCTCGCGGACCTCAAGCTCGACCAGGATTCCCTGGTAGCGGCGGTCATCTACCGCGCTGTGCGAGAAGGCAAGGTCACCCTGGCCGAAGTCAGCCAGCGCTTCGGGCCGGTCGTGTCCAAGCTGATCGATGGCGTGCTGCGCATGGCTGCGATCAGTGCCAGTCTCAGCCCCCGCCAGTCGCTGGTGCTCGGCTCTCAGGCGCAGGTCGAGAACCTGCGCAAGATGCTGGTGGCGATGGTCGACGACGTTCGCGTGGCGTTGATCAAGCTGGCCGAACGCACCTGTGCCATTCGAGCGGTCAAGGCCGCTGATGACGAGAAACGCCTGCGGGTGGCGCGGGAAGTGTTCGACATCTACGCCCCCCTGGCCCACCGTCTGGGTATCGGGCATATCAAGTGGGAACTGGAAGACCTTTCGTTCCGCTACCTTGAGCCCGAACAGTACAAGCAGATCGCCAAGCTGTTGCACGAGCGTCGCCTGGACCGTGAACGCTTTATCAGCGATGTCATGAACCAGTTGCAGAACGAACTGCTGGCCACCGGGGTGAAGGCGGACATCAGTGGCCGCGCCAAACACATCTACTCGATCTGGCGCAAGATGCAGCGCAAGGGCCTGGAATTCAGCCAGATCTACGACGTGCGCGCCGTGCGGGTGCTGGTCCCCGAGATACGCGACTGCTACACCGCCCTGGGTATCGTGCACACCTTGTGGCGTCACATCCCCAAGGAATTCGACGACTACATCGCCAACCCCAAGGAAAACGGCTACCGCTCCCTGCATACGGCGGTAATCGGCCCGGAGGGCAAGGTGCTGGAAGTGCAAATCCGCACCCACGGCATGCACGAGGAAGCGGAGCTTGGCGTCTGCGCCCACTGGCGATACAAGGGCACCGACGTCAAGCCCAGCTCGAACCACTACGAAGAAAAGATTTCCTGGCTGCGCCAGGTGCTGGAGTGGCATGAAGAGCTGGGCGACATCGGGGGCCTGGCCGAGCAACTGCGGGTCGACATCGAGCCCGACCGGGTGTACGTGTTCACCCCGGACGGTCACGCCATCGACCTGCCAAAAGGGGCGACGCCCCTGGACTTCGCCTATCGGGTGCACACCGAGATCGGCCACAACTGCCGGGGCGCCAAGATCAACGGGCGCATCGTGCCGCTCAACTACAGCCTGCAGACCGGCGAGCAGGTCGAAATCATCACCAGCAAGCACGGTAACCCGAGCCGTGACTGGCTGAACTCGAACCTAGGCTATGTCACCACTTCGCGCGCGCGGGCCAAGATCGTGCACTGGTTCAAGCTGCAGGCGCGCGACCAGAACGTTGCCGCCGGCAAGACGCTGCTCGAACGTGAGCTCAGCCGGCTGGGCCTGCCGCAGGTCGACTTCGAGCGCCTGGCCGAGAAGACCAACGTCAAGACGGCCGAGGACATGTTTGCGTCCCTGGGCGCTGGGGACCTGCGCCTGGCGCATCTGGTCAATGCGGCGCAACAGCTGCTCGAGCCTGAGCGCATCGAGCAGATCGAGCTGGTGCCGCGCAAGCCCAGCGGGCCGCGTGGGGGCAAGCGTGGCGACATTCAGATCCAGGGCGTGGGCAACCTGCTGACGCAGATGGCCGGTTGCTGCCAGCCGTTGCCTGGCGATGCCATCGTCGGCTACATCACCCAGGGTCGCGGTGTGAGCATCCACCGCCAGGATTGCGCCTCGGTGTTGCAGCTGGCCGGCAAAGAGCCGGAGCGCATGATCCAGGTCAGCTGGGGGCCGATTCCGGTACAGACTTACCCGGTCGATATCATCATCCGTGCCTATGATCGCCCCGGTTTGCTGCGCGATGTGTCGCAGGTGCTGCTCAACGAGAAGATCAACGTGCTGGCGGTCAATACCCGCTCGAACAAGGAAGACAACACGGCGCTGATGTCGCTGACCATCGAGATCCCCGGTTTGGATGCCCTTGGGCGCTTGCTGGGGCGTATCTCGCAGTTGCCGAACATCATCGAGACACGGCGTAATCGTACGCCCTGAATCCCGCGTGCACGATTCGCGGGCATCCCGCCCCTAGGGGCCGGTTTGCCCGCCAAGCCCGACCGTCAAGGACTTGCCTGAATGACCTACACCCTCCAGGACCTGCTCCACCTCATGGCCCGCTTGCGCGACCCGCAATACGGCTGCCCTTGGGACCTGAAGCAGGACTATGCCAGCATCGTCCCACACACCCTCGAAGAAGCCTACGAGGTGGCGGACACCATCGAGCGCGGCGATTTCGAGGACTTGCAAGGCGAGCTGGGCGATCTGCTGTTCCAGGTGGTCTACTACAGCCAACTTGCCCGGGAGGAGGGCCGTTTCGCGTTCGACGGCGTGGTGGACGGCATCACCCGCAAGCTCATTCGTCGACACCCCCATGTCTTTCCAACCGGGGACCTGTATGCGCCGCTAGAGACGCCCAGCCTGAGCGATGCGCAGGTCAAGTCACGCTGGGAAGAAATCAAGGCGCAGGAGCGGGCGCAGAAAAGCCGTCCAGAACAGCTGTCATTGCTCGACGATGTGCCAACGGCATTGCCTGCCTTGTCCCGGGCGGCCAAACTGCAAAAGCGTGCGGCCACCGTCGGGTTCGACTGGCCCGAGGCCTTGCCGGTTGTGGACAAGGTGCGTGAGGAACTCGACGAAGTGTTGCAGGCCATGGCCGACGGGGACAGCGATGCGCTGGAAGATGAAGTCGGTGACTTGCTGTTCGCGGTAGTCAACCTGGCGCGTCACTTGAAGCATGACCCCGAAAACGCCTTGCGCCGAGCCAATCGTAAGTTCGAGCGACGTTTTCGCTTTATCGAGCAGGCGTTGCGTGACAGCGGCACTGCCATTGAAGACTGTAACCTTGATGCGCTGGACACCCTTTGGGGTGAAGCCAAGCGTCAGGAAAAGAACCTGCCCAGCTGCGGCTGAGCTGTTGCATAAGTGAGTGAACATTCATGAGCCTTTCCCTTCGCGACCAATTGCTCAAAGCCGGGCTGGTCAACCAGAAACAGGTTTCTCAGGCCAACAAGGCTGAAAAGAAACAGAAGCGCCTGGAGCACAAAGGCCAGGTCGAGGTGGACGATACCCAGCAGCGGCTGGCCAAGGAAGCCATGGCCGAAAAGGCCAAGCGTGACCAGGCGCTCAACCGTGAACAGCAGGAAAAAGCCGAGAAGAAGGCACGCGCCGCGCAGATCAAGCAACTGATCGAAGCGACCCGCCTGCCCAAGCTCACGACCGAGGATTACTACAACTTCGTCGACGACAAGAAGGTCAAGCGTATCGCGGTCAATGCCCTGATGCGCAGCAAATTGAGCCATGGTGCGCTGGCGGTGGTGTCCTACGGGGGCGGCTATGAGGTCATTCCCCGCGAGGCGGCCGTCAAGATCCAGGAACGCGACCCGGGCCGGGTATTGCTGCTCAATACCCATGTCGAGGAAGCCGACGACGACGATCCGTATGCGGCGTACAAGATCCCTGACGATCTGATGTGGTAATGCTGCAAGGCCCTGTCTGAACGTCCACCGGGTGGTCAGGGCCGCATTGTGCGGCGATGGGCCGCAAGGCGGCCCCTGGCGCCATAACGGGTATTCACGTCACGGTTTTCTGAAGATCGCTGTCACTGTGTGGTGCGCTGCTTTTCCAGGTCTTCCAGTTCGACACGGTACTGTTGCGCCTCGTGTTCGTTGTGGAACATCCCGACCAACTGGCCCTGCTGGTGCACATCCCAGATCCGCACGCCTGCGGCCAGGCCTTCGTGGGACATTTTCGATTCGTCGCGTTCGGTCACTTGAACTGTCATCGTTAAACTCCACTTTTTCTGGTTGGGTGCGACAGTCTGTCGCACGCCTTATTTATAGAGTTTGTTAGCAGCCTAAGTAAATAAAACGGCCATGAAACAAGTTTCATGTAGCCATGGCATGCCTAGGCCCGACTGCTTTATGCCCGACCAAATAAAAGCCCCGCACGGTGCGGGGCTTGGTGTTGCGTTATGGCTCAACGCCGACAAGCTTGAGTGTCAGTTACCTTTAACCGGCTTGCCATCGACCGTGCCGTCCTGCAGGACGATCACGTATTCCTTGCCATCGGTTTCCACTTGGCGCAATTGCACCAGCAAGTAGTCCCAGTTCTTGGCAAACCACAGCTCGGTGATGCGCTTGCTCTGGCTTGGATCACGCACACGTTCGACCTTGACGGCATCCACCTGGCCGGTCTTGGTGGTGACTTTCTCAGTACCCAGTACGCGGAAGTCATAGGTGTCGATCTCGTCACCATCGACCACCTGGTAGGTCATGCTCTTCTTGCCAGCGGCAACATCGTGCTGCAGCGCCAGCTGATAGGACGACTTGTCGAGCACCCCACGGTTGAGCGGCAGGGTGATGGCATCGCCACGATCGCTGCCGGTCACTTTCTTGGCAGCCCAGTCGAAGTTCAGGTCGACCTTTTTGGCCTTGCCAAGACCGCCGCGCTCGAAGTGGTAACGCTGCGGCAGCAAGGTGTCGTTATCCAGGCGCAGCGAGCTTTGCTCGGTCAGGCTGGCGATCATCATCGACGCTTTGAAGTTCAGGTCCCAGGTACCATCGGCATTCTTGACCAGGCTACGTTCGGCGGTACCGCTCATGGGCAGTTGCTTCCAGTCGGCGGTGTAGCTGGCCGAGAACGGCTTCAGGTCTGCTGCCTGGAGGGGCAGGGCAAGCACGGCAAGAGCCAAGAGCAGGGCACGACGCATAGTATCTCCTAGGATCGAATCAAATGACCGCTGGCCGACAGGGGCTGGCCATCCAGTAATGCACCTTGTTCGCCAAGACGCAAGCGGCCGTTGGCGAACCAGTGAACAGCCATTGGGTAGATGACGTGTTCCTGTGTGTGAACCCGCTGAGCCAGGCTTTGGACCGTGTCATCGGGTGCCACCGGCACGACAGCCTGTACGACCAACGGGCCCCCATCGAGTTCCTCGGTGACAAAGTGGACACTGCACCCGTGCTCGACATCCCCTGCTTCCAGGGCGCGTCTATGGGTGTGCAACCCTTTGTAGCGAGGCAGCAGCGAAGGGTGGATGTTGAGCAGGCGACCTTGGTAGTGGCGCACGAAGTCGCCACTGAGGATACGCATGAAACCCGCCAGCACCACCAAGTCCGGAGCGAACCCATCGATACAGGCCACCAGGGCCGCATCGAAGGCTTCGCGGCCCTGGAAGCCGGTATGGTCAAGGACCGCGGTGTCAATACCGGCAGCGGCTGCACGCTGCAGCCCGTAGGCATCGGCGCGGTTGGAGATGACCGCGCCGATGCGCACGGCGCTGTCCGGGATGGCGCAGCTGTCGATCAGCGCTTGCAGGTTGCTGCCGGAACCCGACAGCAATACCACCACATTGCAGGACTTGCTCGGCATCAGTGTGCCTTGAGGTTCTGCAGCTCGACCTGGGCAGCGCCCTCTGCGGCCTCGGTGATGTGGCCGATGACCCAAGGCTGTTCACCGGCGTTGCGCAGTTCGCTCAGGGCGGTTTCGACCTGGTCCTGGCCTACGCAGATCACCATGCCCACGCCGCAGTTGAGCACGCGGTGCATTTCATGCTCGTCGACGTTGCCCTTTTCCTGCAGGAAATCGAAGACGGCTGGGCGCTTCCAGCTGGCCACGTCGATGACCGCCTGGGCATTGGCCGGCAGTACGCGCGGGATATTGTCCAGCAGCCCGCCACCGGTGATGTGGGCCATGGCCTTGACCGCGCCGGTGTTCTTGATCAGTTGCAGCAGCGGCTTGACGTAGATGCGCGTTGGCGCCATCAGCAGTTCGGTCAGCGGCTGGCCGTCGAGCTGGGTGCTTTCGACGTCTGTGCCCGAGACTTCGAGGATCTTGCGGATCAGCGAGTAACCGTTGGAGTGCGGGCCCGAGGATGGCAGGGCGATGAGCGCATCGCCGGTGGCCACGCGCGAGCCGTCGATGATTTCGGCCTTCTCCACCACGCCTACGCAGAAGCCTGCCAGGTCGTAGTCTTCACCTTCGTACATGCCCGGCATCTCGGCCGTTTCGCCGCCGACCAGCGAACAGCCTGCCAGTTCGCAACCTGCGCCGATACCGGTGACCACGGTAGCCGCCACGTCCACGTTGAGCTTGCCGGTGGCATAGTAGTCCAGGAAGAACAGCGGCTCGGCACCGCAGACCACCAGGTCGTTCACGCACATGGCGACCAGGTCCTGGCCGATGCTGTCGTGCTTGTTCAGGTTCAGCGCCAGGCGCAGCTTGGTGCCCACGCCGTCGGTGCCGGAGACCAGCACCGGCTGCTTGTAGCCAGCCGGGATCTCGCAAAGGGCGCCGAAGCCGCCCAGGCCACCCATGACTTCAGGGCGTGCGGTGCGTTTTGCCACGCCCTTGATGCGTTCGACCAGTGCTTCGCCGGCGTCGATGTCTACACCGGCGTCCTTGTAGCTCAGGGAGGGTTGCTTGCTCATTGATCCAGGCCTTTAGGAGGGAGGGATTCGTAAAAACGACCCTGACGGCAAGGGCCGGCAGCCATGCAGCGGCTAACCGTGACATCAGTGGTCTGTGAAGGCGCGCGATTTTATCAGGGTTGCCGTGCAGCGGCCATCCTCCGGCCGACGGGCAGGTGAATTTAGGGCTCTCGCCGGTGCAAGATCGCCAGAAGCCTGGCCTTGCCGGTGCTACCTTTAACCGTGCCGCTTGAGGTATGAGTGCTGAAGCTTGAAACTCGCCGTTCCAGAGCACAAGGACACAACGATGCGCTTGTTCACTACTTGGGTCATGGGATGTCTGTGGTTGATCGCAGGGGCGGCCCAGGCCGAGAACGTCTCCGGCCTTTATCAGGTGCGCGAGCCGGTGGCCGGGCAGGGCGCCGAGGCGCGTGCGGCGGCGACCAGCCAGGCCTTCGACACCCTCGTGCTGCGCCTGACCGGCAACCCCAAGGCCGTGCAGAACCCGGCGCTGGCCGCATTGCGCAAGGATCCGCAACCGATCGTCAACCAGGTGGGCAGCGACGCAGGGCCACCCGAAACCGTCCGGGTCGAGTTCGACCCTGGCAGCACCGAACGTGCCCTGCGCAAGGCGGGCCTCAGTCTGTGGGGCAGCAATCGCCCGTCGATTCTGGGTTGGTGGCTCGTCGAGAGTGTTGACGGCACTAGCCTGGTAGGGGACGGCCAGCCTAGCGCCCAGCCGTTGCGGCGCGCGGCCCGTCACCGGGGCTTGCCGCTGCGTCTGCCGCTGGCCGATCTGCAGGAGCAACTGGTGGCCGACGCCAAGCATATCGAAGCCAAGGATCCTGGGCCGCTGCGTGAGGTCTCCCAGCGCTACGGCGCCGATGCCGTGTTGGCCGTGCACGCCCAGGAGATCGACGGCAAATGGCAAGGCAAATGGCAATTGTGGCTGGGCGAGGGGCGCGAGCAGGGCAGTGCCGAAGGAGCGGACCCGGCAGCGCTGGCCGACGCCGTGATGCTTGCCGTGAGCACGCGGCTGGCACCGCGCTACGTAACGCGTCCCGGGGCCAGTGGTCAGGTGCAGATGCAGGTCCAGGGCATGAACCTGCCGCGCTACGCTGAGCTGGCCCGGGTGCTGGAGTCCTACGGCGCGCAGTTGAAGCGGGTCGACGGCGACGTGCTGATCTATTCGGTCACCGCCAGCCGCGAACAACTCCGGGCTCAGCTGGCATTGGCCAAGCTCAGGGAAGTCCCAGCCGAGCAGGCACCTGCGCCGCAGGTGACCCCGGGGCCATTGGGTACGTCCCCAGACGGGACATCGGTGTCGCCTGCGGCCGCCACCAAACCGTTCGATGGCTTGCGCTTTAGTTGGTAAGAGGGTCGTTCATGACTGACATGCGTCGTTGGATCTGGCTGGGCGTGGCATTGATCGCTATCGCCCTGCTCTATAGCCTGCACAATATTCTCACGCCGTTTCTGGTCGGCATTCTGCTGGCGTACCTGGCCGACCCGCTGGTCGATCGCCTGGAGCGCCTGGGTTTGTCGCGGACCTGGGGCGTAGTGGTGGTGTTCGGGCTGTTCACGCTGCTGATGCTTGCACTGTTGCTTGTGCTCATCCCCATGTTGGCCAAGCAGTTGGTGCGCCTGTACGCGCTGGCGCCGCAGATGCTTGACTGGCTCGAACATGTCGCCTTGCCATGGGTGCAGGGGCGTCTGGGCCTTGCCGACGGGTTCTGGAAATTCGACAAGATCAAGGCGGCCATCGGCGCGCACATGGGGCAAACCACCGATATCGTGAGCATGCTCTTGTCCCAGGCAACGGCCTCCAGCCTGGCGCTGATGGCCTGGGTGGCCAACATGGTGCTGATCCCCGTGGTCGGGTTCTACCTGTTGCGTGACTGGGACTTGATGATGGCCAAGTTGCGCAGCTTGTTGCCGCGCCAGAGGGAGCCACAAATCGTTGGCCTGGCCAGCGAGTGCCATGAGGTGCTGGGTGCGTTCGTGCGTGGGCAACTGCTGGTGATGGTCGCGTTGGGCATCATCTATTCGGCAGGCTTGATGCTGGTGGGGCTTGAACTGGGGTTGTTGATCGGCATGCTGGCAGGCCTGGCGGCCATCGTCCCGTACATGGGCTTCATCATTGGTATCGGTGCGGCGCTGGTGGCAGGGCTGTTCCAGTTCGGTGGCGATCTGTATCCCATGCTCGGCATCGTCGCGGTCTTCATGGTCGGTCAGGCACTGGAGGGCATGGTGCTGACACCTCTGTTGGTAGGCGACCGGATCGGTTTGCACCCTGTGGCGGTGATCTTCGCCATCCTGGCCGGCGGAGAACTGTTCGGTTTCACAGGCGTGCTGCTCGCGCTTCCGGTGGCGGCGGTCATCATGGTGCTGCTGCGCCACGTGCACGGCTTGTACAAGGAGTCGGACATGTATGCAGGGGATGCGCCGGCCCCCGTCCACCTCGATCCTCCTGTACCCGACCAGCCGTGACAGGCCGGCAGGTGAGCCTCGGTTGCTGCGGCAATAGTGCAACCCATTGATTTTGCTTGGACTCTGCAGCGGCGTCATTGTGCACCCCGCTTGGCAGGTATAGACTTTGCCGATTGTCCACAAAAGGCCCCCAGCGGTCCTGTCGACCGCCCGCGAGCATGAAACCACCGATCCAGTTGCCCCTGGGTGTGCGCCTGCGCGACGACGCCACCTTCATCAACTACTATCCGGGCGCCAATGCCGCTGCGTTGGGGTATGTCGAGCGGCTTTGCGAAGCCGACGCCGGCTGGACCGAGAGCCTCATCTACCTGTGGGGCAAACAAGGCGTGGGCCGCACGCACCTGCTGCAAGCGGCCACCCATCGCTTCCAGCAGCGGGGCGAGCCTGCCGTCTACCTGCCGTTGGCGCAGCTGCTCGAGCGCGGTACCGGTCTTCTGGACTACCTGGCCCAGTACGAGCTGGTGTGCATCGATGACCTGCACGTCATTGCCGGCAAGCCGGACTGGGAGGAGGCCATGTTCCACCTGTTCAACCGCCTGCGCGACAGCGGCCGTCGACTGCTACTGGCAGCCTCCGCTTCCCCGCGGGAATTGCCCGTCAAGCTGCCTGACCTGAAATCCCGTCTTACCCTTGCCCTGGTGTTCCAGATGCGCGGCCTGTCTGACGAAGACAAGCTACGTGCCTTGCAATTGCGGGCATCCAGGCGCGGCCTGCACCTGACCGACGAAGTGGGTCACTTCATCCTCACCCGCGGCGCGCGCAGCATGAGTGCGCTGTTCGATCTGCTGGAACGGCTCGATCAGGCTTCCCTGCAAGCCCAGCGCAAACTCACCATTCCTTTCCTGAAGGAAACCCTCGGCTGGTAAGCCCCTGGAAACACGGGGCCAGAGCCATCCCACGGAAAAGTCACATCTTTTTCGATAAAATTTGCAAATGGAACTTATAGTGGGCATAGTTCCACCCCACTAAAGGATTACAGACACGGTTGTGCCCATGCTCAAGCGCTTCGCACCCCTCGTGCCACTCGCACTCGTGACCCTGCTTTTTGGCTGTGCGGCCCAAGGCCCGGTATCCCAGCCCCAGGATCACACCCCGGTCGCCGTACAGCCGGCGATCAAGGCCAAGGCCTCGTCTTCGCCAGTGTTTGGCGAACCCCAGGAAGTGGCTACCGACGATGAACTGGAGGTCTTCTCCAGCAGCAAGCCCTATCAGTTGCCAGTGCTGGCCGACAGCATTCTGGAGCGCGGCATGTCGTTGATCGGCACCCGCTATCGCTTTGGCGGTACCTCGGAACAGTCCGGCTTCGATTGCAGCGGCTTCATCGGCTACCTGTTCCGCGAGGAGGCAGGCATGACCTTGCCGCGTTCTACTCGCGAGATGATCAACGTCGATGCGCCGAAGGTCGCGCGCAACAAACTCAAGCCAGGCGACCTGCTGTTCTTCAGCACCAACGGCCGTGGCCGTGTCAGCCATGCCGGGATCTACCTGGGCGACAACCAGTTCATCCACTCCAGCAGCCGTCGTAGCGGCGGTGTGCGCATCGATAGCCTCGGTGACCGTTACTGGAGCAAAACCTTCCTTGAGGCCAAACGTGCCTTGGCCATGGCGCCGACTCATATCGCGCGCAACTAATGGCAATCTGATGTGTCCTAACCACGGCGTCGCTGCTTTGCAAAAAAGCTCGACGCCGTGCGTATTTACAGAAAGCGTCTAATCTAATTTCTCAACTCTATCCCGCTGCGGCCCAGCGTTCCCATACAGGATGTTTTGGCCATGACAACGATGGCGCGCTTCGCTTTCATTTCCCTGGCAACCTTATTGGCGGCCTGCTCGAGCCAACCCCAGGCACCTGCCCCTACACGGGTCGTGCAGCCTCAGGTTACCTATAGCCAACCCAGCTTCTCGCCCACTGCCGATGACGTACTGATTCGCGCCATTGGTCTGGTTGGCACGCCCTACCGCTGGGGCGGCAATACGCCCGATTCGGGTTTCGACTGCAGTGGTCTGATCAAGTACGTCTACCGCGATGCCGCCGGCATCAGCCTGCCGCGCTCCACGCGGGAGATGATCGGCATGCGTGCGCCTACTGTGGATGTGAAGTCCTTGCAGTCCGGTGACCTGGTGTTCTTCGCGACCAGTGGCGGTTCGCAGGTAAGCCATGCTGGTATTTATGTAGGGGACGGGCGCTTCGTGCATGCGCCCCGCACCGGCGGTACGGTGCGGTTGGACTATCTGTCAAACAGCTACTGGGCCAAGGCCTACCTGCAGGCCAAGCGGGTCATCCCACAAGGGCACCTGGCCCAGAACCCCTGAGCCCGATCACCGAGCTTTGCTGACGCGCCAGATGGTATTGCCCACATCGTCAGCTACCAGCACGGCCCCGTGGCCATCCAGGGCAACCCCCACGGGGCGGCCCATGGCTTGGCCGCTTTCATTCAGGAACCCATCGAGCACGTCCATGGGCTTGCCCGACGGCTTTCCCGAGGCGTCGAAGGGTACGAATATCACCTTGTAGCCGCTGTGGGGCTTGCGGTTCCAGGACCCATGCTGGCCAATCAATGCACCTGCCCCAAAACGCGCCGGCAACACACCCGGCCCGGCGAAGGCCAACCCCAGTGAAGCGGTATGCGGCCCCACGGCGTAGTCGGGTACCTGTGCCTGGGCGACCTTGGCAGGGTCCTGGGGCTGCACGCGCTCATCCACGTGCTGGCCATAGTAGCTATAGGGCCAACCATAGAATCCACCTGCTTGTACCGAAGTGATGTAATCCGGTACCAGGTCGCTGCCGATTTCGTCACGTTCGTTGACTGCGGTCCAGAGCGCGCCACTGTGAGGCTCCCAGGCAAGCCCGTTGGGGTTGCGCAGGCCGGTGGCGAACAGGCGGTGCTTTCCGGTGCTGGGGTCGATCTCCCAGATCGCGGCGCGCCCCTGCTCCTGATCGAGGCCGTTTTCACCCACGTTGCTGTTCGAGCCCACGGTGACATAGAGGCGCCGTCCATCGGGGCTTGCGATGACATTCTTGGTCCAGTGGTGATTCAACGGGCCGGCTGGCAGTGAGGTGACCACCTCTGCCGGACCGGTTACTTGGCGTGCACCGGGCTGGTAGTGAAAACGCAGCAGTTTATCCGTATCGGCCACGTAAAAATCGGTGCCTACCAGCGCCATGCCAAAGGGTGAGTTCAGCCCGTCGGCAAAGGTATGGCGGATTTCCGCAACGCCGTCCTGGTCCGCGTCGCGCAACAGGGTAATGCGATCAGGGCTGGGCACGGCGGCCCCCGCGCGTGCCATGACCCGCTTCATGGCCCATCCGCGGATACCCTTGGCGTCTTCGGGTTTGGCAGGTGCGTTGGTTTCTGCCACCAGCACGTCGCCATTGGGCAGCACATAGAGCCAGCGCGGATGGTCGAGGTCACCGGCAAAGCGCGACACCTGCAACCCGGGTGCAGCCTGGGGCATGCGTCCGGCGGGCCAGCCGACGGCTGGCGCGATGTTCACGGTGGGTAGCAGGGTTTTGGCAGGGGAGGGCAGCTGCGGTGTGGGGCCGCTGCCGTCGGCCACCGTATAACGCGCCCTTTCGCCGCAGCCACTCAAGCCCAGGCTTACAACAAGTGCAACAGGCAGTGCCACGCGGTTCATGGTCGGCGTCCTCGGCAGGTTCTATTGATTCAGAGGGTAGGGAATGCCGCGGGTTCATTCGCACAGGCGGCAGGGGCTGCATCGGCGGCTCGGCGATCGCTGCTGTGCCGCCAGGCGAGCCGCGTCGATTGACGCTCCGGGTGCAACCCTCTAACCTTCGCGCGTGTTTCAGGTGCCCCGCCAGCCACGTCTGGCCAGGGTGAAACTGGGAAGTCGGTGAGCGCCCGCAGGGTGCGATTCCGGCGCTGCCCCCGCAACGGTAGGTGAGAGACGGCCGCGCAGGGCCACTGGGTACGATCCCCGGGAAGGCGCGCAGGTCAGGGCCAGTGGCCCGCTCACGAGCCCGGAGACCGGCCTGATACTGCCAACGGCATCACGGAGGGTGATGCGCGGTGCACTCTGGCTTTGGCCAATGCCCCTGCGCGCGCTCCGTTTGCCTGCCCATTCCCTGACACGGCGCTCGATCGTGGTGTCAGCCAGCGGAGAACTTCCCATGAGCGACGCCACCGAGCGCGACGAACGCCATCTGGCACGGATGCAGCGCAAGAAAGCGGTCATTGACGAGCGCATTGCCAACTCCCCTAACGAATGCGGCCTGCTGCTGGTGCTCACCGGCAATGGCAAGGGCAAGAGCAGCTCGGCCTTCGGCATGCTGGCCCGGGCCCTGGGCCACGGCATGCAGTGCGGCGTGGTGCAGTTCATCAAGGGCCGCAACAGCACCGGCGAAGAGCTGTTCTTCAGGCGCTTTCCCGAACAGGTGCGCTACCACGTGATGGGCGAGGGCTTCACGTGGGAGACGCAGGACCGCCAGCGTGACATTGCGGCGGCAGAAGCGGCGTGGGCCGTCTCCCGGCAACTGCTGCAGGATCCTGCGGTGCAGTTCGTGGTGCTCGACGAGCTCAACATCGCGCTCAAGCACGGCTACCTTGATCTGGACCAGGTGCTGTCGGACATCCAGGCCCGCCCTCCCATGCAGCACGTCATCGTCACCGGTCGCGCGGCCAAGCCGGAAATGGTCGAGCTGGCCGACACCGTGACCGAAATGGGTATGCTCAAGCACGCGTTCCAGGCCGGTATCCGTGCCCAGAAGGGCGTCGAGCTGTGAGCCAGGCCCGCCATTGCCCCGCCGTTCTGATTGCCGCACCGGCCTCTGGCCAGGGCAAGACAACGGTCACTGCCGCGCTGGCGCGCCTGCACCGGAATCTGGGCCGCAAGGTGCGGGTGTTCAAATGCGGGCCTGACTTTCTTGACCCCATGATTCTCGAACGTGCCAGCGGTGCACCCGTTCGCCAGCTCGACCTGTGGATGATCGGTGCCGAGGAGAGCCGCCGGCTGCTCTGGGAGGCGGCAGGTGAAGCCGACCTGATCCTCATCGAAGGGGTGATGGGGCTGTTCGACGGCACCCCTTCGAGTGCCGACCTGGCGCGTCACTTCGGCGTGCCGGTGCTGGCGGTGATTGATGGTACGGCCATGGCCCAGACCTTTGGCGCGCTGGCCCTGGGCCTGGCGCGTTATCAGCCGGACCTGCCGTTTGCCGGAGTGTTGGCCAACCGGGTGGGCAGCCTGCGTCATGCGCAACTGCTCGAAGGCAGCCTGACGGAGGGCCTGCGTTGGTATGGCGGCTTGTCCCGCGAGCGCGGCATCGAACTGCCCAGCCGTCACCTGGGGTTGGTGCAGGCCAGCGAGTTGAACGACCTGGACGCACGTCTGGACGCTGCTGCCCAAGCATTGGGCGCCAGCTGCGATGCCGCGTTGCCACCGGCCGTCACCTTCGAGCCGGCCGATCCGCTACCCGCCCAGGCTACCTTGGCGGGTGTACGTATCGGTGTAGCCCGCGACGAAGCCTTTGCCTTTCTCTATGGCGCCAACCTGGACCTGTTGCGCCGTCTAGGCGCACAGGTGCAGTTTTTCTCCCCCCTGCATGATGCGCAGCTGCCCGAAGTGGACAGCCTGTACCTGCCCGGCGGTTACCCCGAGTTGCACCATCATGCCCTGGCGCGCAATACCTCAATGTGCCAGGCCATCCGCGCCCATCACGCCCAAGGCAAGCCACTGCTGGCCGAATGCGGCGGCATGCTGTATCTGCTCGACGCGCTGACCGACGTGGCCGGGGACAGGGTCGAGTTGCTCGGGTTGCTGCCAGGTGAAGCGACCATGCAAAAGCGCCTGGCGGCCCTGGCCCTGCAAGCGGTCGAGCTGCCCGAGGGCACACTGCGCGGCCATACCTACCACCACTCCCTGACCAGCACTGCGCTCAAGCCGCTGGCACGTGGGTTGAGCCCCAACGGCGGGCGCGGCAACGAAGCCGTGTATCGGCTGGGCCGCTTGACCGCGTCCTACGTGCACTTCTACTTCCCCTCCAACCCGGAGGCGGCCGCAGCGCTGCTTTGCCCATGAGCGAGCATGCGTTCAGCGACCAGGAGCGTGCCGCGGTCTATCGCGCCATCGGCGAGCGGCGCGACATGCGCCATTTCGTTCAAGGCGAGGTGGCGCCGCAGGTCATGACACGGTTACTCAGCGCAGCCCACCAGGCACCGAGCGTGGGCTTGATGCAGCCATGGCGGTTCATCCGCATCACCGAGCGGGCCTTGCGTGGGCGCATCCAGGCACTGGTGGAGGCCGAGCGGGCGTTGACTGCACAGGCGCTGGGCGAGCGCTCGGACGAATTCATGAAGCTCAAGGTAGAGGGCATCAACGATTGCGCCGAACTGTGGGTCGCCGCCTTGATGGACAACCGTGAGCCCCACATTTTCGGGCGCCGCACGCTGCCTGAGATGGACTTGGCCTCGCTCGCCTGCGCCATCCAGAACCTCTGGCTGGCCGCCCGTGCCGAAGGGCTGGGCATGGGCTGGGTATCGCTGTTCGATCCCAAGGCGCTGGCAGCGTTGCTTGGCATGCCCAGCGGCGCCAAACCCGTGGCCGTGCTGTGCCTGGGGCCGGTGGCGGCATTCTACCCTGCACCCATGCTGGTCATGCAGAACTGGGCCGAAGAACGGCCGTTGCACCAGATGCTGTTTGAAAACCGTTGGGGAGAAGGCGCATGAGCGTGGCGTTGCTGACCGTGGCCGGTGTGGCCCTGGATGCATTGTTCGGCGAGCCCCGGCGGCGCCATCCGCTGGTTGCGTTCGGCAACATGGCCAGCAGCCTTGAGCGGCGCTTCAATGCCGGCGGGCGTGGTTGGCGCAGTCATGGTGTGAGCGCCTGGTTCCTGGCGGTGGTGCCCCTGACCTTGCTGGCCCTCATGCTCTCCTGGCTGCCTGTGATCGGCTGGCTGGTCGATGTGCTGGCGTTGTACTGCGCCCTGGGGCTGCGCAGCCTGGGCGAACATGTGCTGCCGGTGGCCACGGCCCTGCGCCAGGGGGATCTGGAAGAAGCACGGCGGCGGGTGGGGTATCTGGTCAGCCGTGAAACCCGTGAGCTGGACGAGACGGCGGTAGCGCGGGCAGCCACTGAGTCGGTGCTGGAAAACGGCAGCGATGCCGTATTCGCCGCCTTGTTCTGGTTTGCTGTGGCCGGGGCGCCAGGGGTGGTGCTTTATCGACTGAGCAACACCCTCGATGCCATGTGGGGCTATCGCAACGAGCGCTTCGAGCGCTTCGGCTGGTGCGCGGCGCGCATCGATGACCTACTCAACTACGTGCCGGCGCGCCTGGTCGCGCTTACTTATGCGGTGCTGGGCAAAACCCGTCTGGCGCTGGCCTGCTGGCGGCGCCAGGGGCCACTGTGGGACAGCCCCAACGCCGGCCCGGTCATGGCGGCCGGGGCAGGGGCCCTGGGTGTTGAATTGGGTGGGCCGGCGGTGTACCACGGCCAGCTGCACGACCGCCCGCGCCTGGGCGACGGCCTACCGGCCAGCCCCGATGCCATCGAGGGCGGTTGGACGCTGGTGCAGCGTGGGGTATGGCTGTGGCTGTTGGTGTTCTGTCTGGGAGCTTATCTGAATGCTTGAACATGGAGGCCGGCTGCTGCGCGCGGTTCGGCAGTACGGCATCGCCCGCGAGCAGTGGCTGGACCTGTCCAGCGGCATTGCGCCCTGGTCCTTCCCGATACCGCCGATCCCACTCGAAGCCTGGGCACGGCTACCGGAAACAGACGATGGCCTCGAACAGGCGGCGTGTAGCTACTACGGCGCCACGCGACTGCTACCCGTAGCGGGCTCACAGGCTGCCATCCAGGCCCTGCCGCTGTTGCGCAGCCCGAGCCGGGTCGGGGTGCTGACGCCCTGTTATGCCGAGCATCCCTATGCCTGGCAGCGCGTTGGACACGCGTTGCTCGAGCTCGATGAGCATCAGGTCGACGACGCGCTCGACGACCTCGACGTCCTGGTCTTGGTCAACCCGAACAACCCCACCGGCCGTGTCGTGCCTGCGCCCACGCTGCTGGGATGGCATCAGCGCCTGGCAGCGCGCGGTGGTTGGCTGGTGGTCGATGAAGCCTTCATGGACAACAGCCCCGGAAACAGCGTGATGGAAAGTGCCGAGCGCCCCGGTTTGATCGTGCTGCGCTCGTTCGGCAAGTTCTTCGGCCTGGCCGGTGTGCGCCTGGGCTTCGTGGCCGCAGAGCATAGCTTGCTGCTGCGCCTGACCGAACTGCTCGGCCCGTGGACGATCAATGGTCCCAGCCGGGTGCTGGCCCAGGCCAGCCTGACCGACCTGGCCATGCAGCAGCTGCAGCGCCAGCGCTGTGCAGATGCCAGCGAACGCTTGGCGGCTTTGCTCACCCATGCAGGGCTGGCGCCCGCCGGCGGGTGTGACCTGTTCCAGTACGTGCGGTGCGAGCATGCCGCGCGATTGCACGATCACCTTGCCCGACACGGGGTGCTGGTGCGCCTGTTCGAGCGCCCGGCGGCCTTGCGTTTCGGCTTGCCGCCAAGCCAGGCAGACGAACGACGATTGGCCCAGGCCCTGAGTGCCTACCCCAAGGACCTTACATGACGACCCTGATGGTGCAAGGCACCACCTCCGATGCCGGCAAAAGCACCCTGGTGACTGCCCTGTGCCGCTGGCTGCTGCGCCAGGGCATCGGCGTGGTGCCATTCAAGCCGCAGAACATGGCCCTCAACAGCGCCGTGACCGCCGACGGTGGCGAGATTGGCCGGGCCCAGGCGGTGCAGGCCCAGGCCTGTCGCCTGGCGCCGCACACCGACATGAACCCGGTGCTGCTCAAACCCAACAGCGATACAGGCGCCCAGGTGATCATCCATGGCCGTGCGGTGACCAGCATGAACGCGGTTGCCTACCACGATTACAAGGCCATCGCCATGCAGGCCGTGCTGGCCTCGCACCAGCGCCTGAGCCAGGGCTGGCCAGTGGTCATGGTCGAGGGCGCAGGGTCGCCGGCGGAGATCAACCTGCGGGCCGGCGACATTGCCAACATGGGGTTCGCCGAAGCCGTGGACTGCCCGGTGATCCTGGTCGCCGACATCAACCGCGGGGGCGTGTTCGCCCACCTGGTCGGTACCCTCGAACTGCTGTCGCCCAGCGAGCAGGCGCGGATCAAAGGGTTTGTCATCAACCGTTTCAGGGGCGACATCGCTTTGTTGCAACCTGGGCTCGACTGGCTAGAGCAGCGCACCGGCAAACCCGTGCTAGGCGTGCTGCCGTACGTCACCGACCTGCACCTTGAAGCCGAGGACGGCATCGACCGGCGCCAGAGCGAAAAGCAGCAGCGCGTGCTCAAGGTGATCGTGCCGGTGCTGCCACGCATCAGCAACCACACTGACTTCGACCCGCTGCGCCTGCACCCGCAGGTCGACCTGCAGTTCATTGGCCCTGGTCAGCCGGTGCCGCCAGCGGACCTGATCATCCTGCCGGGTTCCAAGAGCGTGCGTGGCGACCTTGCGCAATTGCGCGCGCGTGGCTGGGACAGGGCCATCGAACGCCATCTGCGCTATGGCGGCAAGGTAATCGGTATCTGCGGCGGCCTGCAGATGCTTGGGCGCGAGGTGCACGATCCGCTGGGCCTGGAGGGCGCTGCAGGCTCCAGCCCCGGCCTCGGCCTGCTGGACTACGCCACGGTGCTGGAAGCCGACAAGCAGTTGCGCAATGTCTCCGGAACCTTGCACCTGGACGCATCGCCCGTGACCGGTTACGAGATCCATGCCGGTGTCACCACTGGCCCTGCGCTGGCGCACCCGGCGGTACGCCTGGCCGACGGCCGCTGCGAGGGTGCCATCAGCACGGACGGCCAGGTGTTGGCCACTTACCTGCACGGGTTGTTCGAGGGCAGCGCCTCCTGCGCGGCCCTGCTGCGCTGGGCTGGGCTTGAAGACGTGCAACTGATCGACTACGAGGCGTTGCGCGAGCGCGATATCGAACGCCTGGCTGATCTGGTGGACAAGCACCTGGACACCCAGCGCCTGCGCCAATTGTGTGGAGTACCCTGACGTGCGTACGTTCGTGATCGGCGGAGCCCGGTCTGGCAAGAGCCGCTTGGCCGAGCAGCGGGCAGCCGACTGCGGCCTGCCCGTGACCTATATCGCCACCAGTCAGCCGCTGGACGGCGAGCTCGATGAGCGGGTGCAGCTGCACCGCCAGCGCCGGCCCGTGGAGTGGGGGTTGATCGAAGAACCCTTGGCCCTGGCTGCTGTACTAAAGGCCGAAGCTGCTGCTGACCGCTGCCTGCTGGTGGACTGCCTGACGCTGTGGCTGACCAACCTGCTGATGCTGGATGACCCGCGCCGGTTGGCCGAGGAACGTGATGCCCTGTTGGGCTGCCTTGAACACCTGCCCGGCCACATCATCCTGGTCAGTAACGAGACTGGCCTGGGTGTGGTGCCCATGGGCGAGTTGACGCGACGTTACGTCGATTTGGCCGGTGTCGTGCACCAGGCGGTGGCCGAACGTTGCCAGCAGGTGATCCTCACGGTCGCTGGCCTCCCACTCACGCTCAAAGGACCTGCATCATGAACCCTGTCTGGTGGCAGATGCCCTGCCGGCCCATCGACGGTGCGGCCATGGCCGCAGCACGCGAGCGGCAGCAACAATTGACCAAGCCTGCCGGTTCGCTCGGCCAGCTCGAAACGCTCGCCATTCAGCTGGCAGGCCTGCAGGGCTGCGAACGGCCGGTGCTCGAGCACGTTGCGATCAGCCTGTTCGCCGGCGACCACGGCGTGGTCGAGGAGGGCGTCTCGGCGTATCCTCAGGCCGTGACAAGCCAGATGTTGCGCAATTTCGTCGGCGGGGGTGCCGCCATCAGTGTGCTGGCGCGCCAACTGCACGCCACCTTGGAGGTGGTCGACCTCGGCACGGTCGACCCGACGCTCGCACTGCCGGGCGTTCGCCACGTGCACCTTGGCCCCGGCACGGCCAATTTCGCCCGAGAGCCTGCCCTGAGCGAGGCACAATTGCAGGCCGCCTTGCAGGCAGGTCGTGACAGCGCGCTGCGGGCGGCGACCCACGGCGCACAGCTGTTCATCGGCGGTGAAATGGGTATCGGCAACACCACCGCAGCGGCGGCGCTGGCCAGCGTACTGCTCGCCTGTCCGCCAGCCACGCTGAGCGGGCCAGGCACTGGGTTAGACAGTGCCGGCGTGCAGCACAAAGCACACGTCATCGAGCGGGCTCTGGCCTTGCACCGCCTGGCGGCCGATGAACCGCTGCGTGCACTGGGCTGCGTGGGGGGCTTCGAGCTGGCGGCGCTGGCCGGCGCTTATCTGGCGTCTGCCCAGGCGGGTGTGGCGGTGCTGGTGGACGGGTTCATCTGCACGGTGGCGGCCTTGGTGGCCGTGCGCCTCAACCCCCAGTGCCGCGCTTGGCTGTTGTTCGCCCATCAGGGTGCGGAGCCCGGCCACCAGACGGTGCTGAGCGCCTTGCAGGCCGAGCCTTTGCTGGCTCTGGGGCTGCGCCTGGGTGAGGGCAGTGGTGCCGCGCTGGCCGTGCCGTTGCTGCGGCTGGCCTGCGCGCTACACGGGCAAATGGCGACCTTTGCCGAGGCTGCCGTGGCGGACCGTCCGGCATGAGGCTCGACCTGCTGCGCCACGGGGAAACCGAGCAAGGTGGTCTGCGTGGCAGCCTCGATGACGCCCTGACCGAAAAGGGCTGGGCTCAAATGCGCGCCGCCGTGGCCGACGCAGGGCCTTGGCAGGCATTGGCCAGTTCGCCATTGCAGCGCTGTGGCCGATTTGCCGATGAGCTGGGCGCCAGGCTGGGCCTGCCCGTGCAGCGCGAGCCTGCATTGCAAGAACTGCATTTCGGCGATTGGGAAGGGCGCACGGCGTTGCAGATCATGGAACACGACGCCCAGGCGCTTGGGCAGTTCTGGGCTGATCCCTACGGCTATACGCCGCCCAATGGCGAGCCGGTCCAGGCGTTTGCGCAGCGCGTCCTGACGGCCATCGAGGGGTTGTACCGCCAGCATGCTGGCAAGCGCGTACTGCTGGTCACCCATGGTGGTGTCATGCGGCTGCTGTTGGCCCGCGCGCGTGGCCTGCCCAGGGCGCAGCTGTTGCAAGTGGAAGTCGGCCATGGCGCATTGGTGCGCTTGCAAGTCGGCGAGGATGGCCAGCTGGTTGAGGGGGGTTAGCATGCTGCCATTCTGGATTGCCCTGCAGTTTCTAAGCAGCCTGCCTGTCACCTTGCCCGGCATGCCAACGCCACGCCAGGTAGGCCGCTCGTTGTTGTACTACCCCTTGGTCGGGCTGCTGTTCGGTCTCCTGCTATGGCTGGCCAGCCACTGTCTCGCAGGCGTTGCGGCGCCGCTGCATGCCGCCTTGCTGCTGAGCCTCTGGGTGCTGCTCAGTGGCGCGCTGCACCTGGACGGCCTGGCAGATAGCGCAGACGCCTGGCTAGGCGGGTTTGGTGATCGCGAACGCACGCTGCAGATCATGAAAGACCCGCGCAGCGGGCCGGCAGCGGTGGTGACGCTGGTTTTGGTGCTGCTGCTCAAGTTCTGCGCCTTGTGGGCACTGATCGAGCAGGGAGCTGGCCTGCAACTGATGCTGGCACCGGTCATCGGTCGAGCAGCGCTGCTGGGGCTGTTCCTGTGTACCCCCTATGTGCGGCCTGGCGGGTTGGGCCAGGCGCTGGCCGAGCACATGCCCCGCCGCGCAGCAGGGTGGGTACTGTTGATCTGTGCCGGCCTGGGCCTGACATTGGCTGGCTGGGCAATGGTGCTGACGGCGGTCGTGTTCGTCGCCTTGCGCAGGCTGATGTGCAATCGCCTGGGCGGTACCACGGGCGATACCGCAGGTGCACTGCTGGAGCTGCTTGAGCTCACCGTTCTGCTGGGCCTTGTCGTGATCCCGTAAGCCAATCGGGGCAGCGTGGCTTGGGATTTATCCAATTATGTAGGACGACTCTGAAGGCGCCTTCTGCAAAGATCATCTGAAAAAAAGCCGGCAAACTAATCCTGTAAAACGCCTTCACCGGATGCACTACCCTCAGGCGCTTGTTTCCAAGAGGCGTGTGTGATGCATTATTGGCTGCTCTTCCTGGCCCTGCTGGGCTTCACTCCACCTGCCGCCCAGGCAGCCGATCTCATGGCGTTCTGGGACCAACCCCGGCATGGGGGCAACAGCTTCAATCGATTGCCCCCTGACCAGGCCTACTTTGATGCCCTCCGGGCTTATGGCGCGACCTGGGTTCGGGTGTCCTATGACAAATGGCGACCTGCGGACAGGGACTTTCTATTGGGCAATGCCGATGGCTACCACGGCTTGCCCGCCAGCGACCTGGCTACCCTGCGGTCGGTGTTGGATCGGGCCCATCGAGCCGGCCTCAAAGTGGTGATCGCACCGTTATCATTGCCGGGCATGCGCTGGTCGCAGAACAATAAAGGCACCTTCGACGACCGACTGTGGCAGGACAAGACCTACTGGGCGCAGGCCGCAGCCTTTTGGCGCGACGTCGCCCGTGCGTTGAAGGATCATCCTGCGGTCGCTGCGTACAACCTGGTGAACGAGCCCGCACCGGAAAAGTGCAGCGATCTGCCCGAACATGCCAGCCCGGAGCGCATGCAACGCTGGTATGCGCGCGAGCAAGGCGGTGCGCGTGATTTGCCGGCGCTGTACCGGCAGTTGACGGCGGCCATACGCGAGGAGGATGCGGTAACGCCGATCATGGTGGATTCGGGCTGGTATGCCGCCGCCGATGCCTTCACCTATTGGCCCGCGCCGCTGCCCGATGACAGGGTGCTCTACAGCGTGCACATGTACGAACCCTATGCAGCGACCAGTGCGCCCAACATGGCCCGCCGACAGCCGCTGGCCTATCCAGGGGCGGTGCCCTTCGCCGGCCAGCTTCAGCAATGGGACGGCCAGCGCGTGGCGCAGTACCTGCAAGCCCCGCTGAACTGGGCCGATACCATGAACGTGCCCCGTTCCCGCCTGGTGGTGGGCGAATTTGGCTGCATGCGCCGCCTGTCAGGCTGCCGCCAGTACCTGGAGGACGTACTGGGCGTGCTCGATCAGCACCGCTTGCACTGGGCGTTCTACAGTTTCCGCGAAGACAGCTGGGACGGGATGGACTACGAATTGGGCACCGCCAAAGTGCCCTGGCGCTACTGGCAGGCGATCGACCAGGGGTTGGCCGACCCGCTGCCGCGGCAAGCGACCCCCGCGTTCGAACCCATCCGCAAGCGACTGGCGACAGATCAATGACGACCTGCGCTGACGTCCTGCTTGCTGTCAGTCAGCTTCAGCGTTCATGCTGTAACCAAATGCTTCCTTGATGACTCGGCGTACGTGGCGGTGGATGGCCTTGCAGTGCCAGGTTTCATCAACGGCAGCACCTGACGACCTTGCGATGGGCTGGAGACAATAACAATGACGTCTGTATGGCGAACCAGTGGATGGGTGTTGACTGGGGCGGCGCTGATCCTTGCGCTGTCACTTGGCGTCAGGCACGGCTTTGGCTTGTTCCTGGCACCGATGAGCGCCGATTTTGGCTGGGGGCGCGGCGTCTTTGCCTTCGCCATCGCCTTGCAGAACCTGATCTGGGGCCTGGCCCAGCCCTTTGCCGGGGCGTTGGCCGATCGCCTTGGCGCCTCGCGGGTGGTGATGGTTGGCGGCGTGCTGTATGCGGTGGGCCTGGCGATGATGGGCATGGCCGACTCTGCCTGGTCGTTGTCATTGAGCGCCGGCCTGTTGATCGGCATTGGCCTGTCGGGAACGTCCTTTTCGGTCATTCTGGGCGTCGTCGGCCGGGCCGTGCCGCCTGAAAAGCGCAGCATGGCCATGGGCATTGCCAGCGCCGCCGGTTCGTTCGGTCAGTTCGCCATGCTGCCCGGCACCCTCGGCCTGATCCAATGGCTCGGCTGGTCGGCAGCTTTGCTGGTGCTGGGCCTGCTGGTGGCCTTCATCGTGCCGTTGGTAGGCCTGTTGCGCGACCGTCCCTTGCCCTCTTACGGCAACGAGCAGACGCTGGGCGAGGCGCTGCGTGAGGCGTGTGGGCACGCCGGTTTCTGGCTGCTGGCGCTGGGCTTTTTCGTGTGCGGCTTTCAGGTGGTGTTCATCGGGGTGCACCTGCCGGCGTACCTGGTGGACCAGCATCTGCCAGCCACCACGGGCACCACGGTGCTGGCCCTGGTGGGGCTGTTCAATATCGTGGGCACGTTCACGGCTGGTTGGCTGGGCGGGCGCCTGTCCAAGCCACGCTTGCTGACTGGGCTCTACCTGCTGCGTGCGGTCGTCATCGTGCTGTTTCTCTGGGCGCCGGTGAGTGCATTCAGCGCGTACCTGTTCGGTATAGCGATGGGCCTGTTGTGGCTGTCCACGGTGCCGCTCACCAACGGCATCGTCGCCACGGTCTTCGGCGTGCGTAACTTGTCGATGCTTGGCGGTATCGTGTTCCTGTTCCACCAGCTCGGGGCGTTTCTGGGCGGTTGGCTGGGTGGCGTCGTGTATGACCGCACTGGCAGCTATGACCTGGTCTGGCAGATCGCGATCCTGCTGAGTGTCTTGGCTGCGGCGCTCAACTGGCCGGTCCGTGAACGGCCTGTGGCACGCTTGCAGGTAACGGCGGCATGAACCCAGTATTGACCCGTATGGTTCTTGCGCTGGTGGCGCTTTTGGTGCTGATGCTGGCCTGGTGGGGGTGGCACGAGGGCGGCATGGCGCTCATGCAATTGGGCATGGGCGTCTGTTAGCCGCTACGCTGCCAGTTCAAGGTTGATCGAGCAGGAGCGAGATGTCATGAGCGTGAAGTGGATGGTGGTGCCGGTATTGGCGTTGATGGCCAGCGCGTCCAGCAGGGCGGCCGAATGCCCGGCCGTGTTGCAGGACACGCTGCCGGAGTTGCGGGGCAAGGGTGAGGTCGCGTTGTGCGAGCGGTTTGCCGGTAAGCCGTTGGTGGTGATCAACACGGCCAGTTATTGCGGGTTTGCGCCGCAGTTCGAGGGGCTTGAGGCGGTGTACAAACAGTACCATGGCCGTGGGCTTGAGATGCTGGGTGTGCCTTCGAACGACTTCAAGCAGGAGGATGCGGACAGCGAGAAGACGGCGAAGGTGTGTTATGCGAATTATGGCGTGACGTTCACCATGACCAAGGAACAGGCGGTGCGGGGCAAGGATGCGATTCCGATGTTTGCGGAGTTGGCCAGGCAGAGCAGTGCGCCCAAGTGGAATTTCTACAAGTATGTGATTGATCGTCAGGGCAAGGTGATTGGTAGTTTTTCGAGTTTGACGAAACCGGATGATGCCGAGTTTAAGGCAGCGATTGAGAAGGCTATCGCTTCGCAGCCTTGATCTTTTGGTGCGCTCAACTATTGGTCTCAGTTCAATTGCGGTGGTTTCGAGTCATTGAACTGTAGTGATCTGTGGCTGATGAATATATGAAAGGTCATAAGGGTTCTTAGCCAATTGCCTGCAATCGATTGGAGCGGCCTTGTGCCGCGATGGGCCGCGCCTGCAGGGGTTGTGTGTGGCTTTAAAGTTTGGAATCTGCTCGAATATCAGTTCTAGAGTAATGCGCTGTTTCGCTCTTGCTCTTGCTCTTGCTCTTGCTCTTGCTCTTGCTCTTGCTCTTGATTCTAAGCGCGCGGTAGTTCAGGCGCCGCAGATCGCGACTTCAGGAGGCCGAGCGCAGGGCTTGCG
>NZ_JBICKJ010000045.1:0-47635 GCF_043104125.1 Pseudomonas sp. xss_4 | reverse complement strand
GCGCAGCGGCCCCAACGATACGCGCTGCGAAGCTGAAACCCTAAACCGCCGCGCAACCCTTTGACCGGCCCACCAGGCTCAAGCCTCGTGACAGATACGCCCATCGACCAACGTATAGCGCACGGCACCCGGCAGGCAGTGCCCGATGAACGGGCAGTTGTCGCCACGGGAGTACCAATGCTCACCGGCCACGGTCGAGGCCTGTGGATCGAACACCACCAAGTCAGCCGCAGCGCCAACCTTCAGCTGGCCAGCCGGCAGCCGCATGGCATCAGCGGGACCACAGGTCAGGCGCGCCAGCAAGGTCGGCAGGTCGAGCAAGCCATCCTGCACCAACGTCATGGCCAACGGCAGCAACACGTCCACGCTGCTGATACCCGGCTCTGTGGCGCCGAAGGGGGCCAGCTTGGCATCGCGTTCATGAGGCTGGTGATGGCTGGAGATCGCCTGGATCACGCCGGTTTTCACCGCCTCGCGCAGGCCATCGCGATCGGCAGCGCTACGCAGTGGCGGTTGCACGTGGTACAGGCTGGAAAATTCACGCAGCGATTCGTCGGTCAGGATCAACTGGTACAACGCGACATCGGCAGTGACCGGCAAACCAAGGCTTTGCGCCTGGGCAATCAGCCGCGCGCCACGGGCGCTGGTGATCTGGGTGAAGTGGGCGCGGACGCCGGTCTGCTCCACTAGCAGCAGGTTGCGCGCCAACGCCACGGTTTCAGCAGTTTCGGGAATGCCGGGCAAACCCAGGAAGCTGGCCATGGCACCTTCATGGGCAAGGCCGCCTTGGGCCAGGTCGCGGTCCTGGGAGTGGAACACCACCGTCAGGTCGAACGTGGCGGCGTATTCCAGCGCACGGGCCAAGGTGCGGTTGTTGGGGATTTCCTTCAGGCCATTGCCGAACGCGACGCAGCCGGTGTCACGCAGGCCCACCAGTTCGGCCAACTGTTCCCCCTCCAGGCCCTTGGTCAGCGCGCCGATCGGGTAAACCTTGCTGTTGCCCGCCTCGCGGGCGCGGTCCAGGATCAGCTCGGCCACCGCCGAGGTGTCCAGGGCCGGGCGGGTCTGCGGCGGGCAGCACAGGCTGGTCACGCCACCGGCCACGGCCGCGCGGGTCTCGCTGGCGATGGTGCCTTTGCGGCTATAGCCGGGCTCGCGCAGCGACACGCCCAGGTCCACCAGGCCAGGGGCGACGACCAGGCCATCGGCCTGAAGGGTGCGGTTGGCGGTAAAGCCAACGGGCGCGGCGCCCATGGCGGCAATGCGGCCGCCCTCCAGGTGCAGGTCGGTGACCTGGTCAAGGCCGCTTTGAGGGTCGATGACCCGGGCGCCAAGAATGCTGATGCTCACTGGGCGATCTCCTGGTCGAGTTGACGTTGTACGTTTTGCCCGCTCATGGCCATGGACAGCACGGCCATGCGCACGGCGATCCCGTAGGTGACCTGGTTCAGGATCACCGAATGCTTGCCATCGGCCACGGCAGATTCGATTTCCACTCCACGGTTGATCGGACCGGGGTGCATGACGATGGCGTCCGGCTTGGCCCCTGCCAGGCGGGCAGTGGTCAGGCCGAACAGGCGGTAGAACTCGCCTTCGCTGGGCAGCAGGCCACCGGCCATGCGCTCACGCTGCAGGCGCAGCATGATCACCACGTCGACGTCCTTGAGGCCTTCGGCCAGGTCGGTGTACACCTTCACGCCATACTGCTCGATGCCGATCGGGATCAGGGTTTTCGGGCCGATCACGCGAATGTCCGGGCAGCCCAGCGCCTTGAGCGCGAGCATGTCCGAACGCGCCACGCGCGAATGAAGGATATCGCCGACGATGGCAACCGAGAGGTTCTCGAAGCCGCCCTTGTGCCGGCGAATGGTGAGCATGTCGAGCATGCCCTGGGTCGGGTGCGCATGGCGGCCGTCACCGCCGTTGATCACGGCCACCTCCGGGCACACGTGCTCGGCAATGAAGTGCGCCGCGCCTGAATCCGAGTGGCGCACCACGAACATATCGGCGGCCATGGCTTCAAGGTTGCGCAGGGTATCGAACAGCGTCTCGCCTTTGCTGGTCGAGGAGGTCGACACATTCAGGCTGATCACGTCGGCGGACAGGCGCTGGGCGGCCAGCTCGAACGTGGTCCGGGTGCGGGTGGAGTTCTCGAAGAAGACGTTGCACACCGTCTTGCCACGCAGCAGCGGCACTTTCTTCACGGCGCGGGCGCCGACTTCCAGGAAGGAATCGGCAGTGTCGAGGATTTCGGTCAGCAGTTCGCGGGGCAAACCGTCAAGCGAAAGGAAATGGCGCAGCTGGCCCTGATCATTGAGCTGCAGCGGGCGCTTGGCGTCGATTGGCGTCATCGCGGGGGACTCTTAAAGGGCGGTAGCGGGGGCGAGGTCCTGGCGCTCGAGGGCGAGCGGTGCGGGTCCGGTCAATTTTACCCGTTCATGGGCCGCCAGTGACAAGGTGGCGCCGAGCACATTCGGGCGGATGGGCAGCTCGCCTGCATCCAGGTCCAGCAGGCAGACCAGGGTGACGCTGGCCGGACGGCCGTAGTCGAACAGTTCGTTGAGGGCGGCGCGAATGGTGCGACCGCTCATCAGCACGTCGTCCACCAGCACCAGGTGCTGGCCTTCGATCTCAAATGGCAGCTCCGAGGGGCGCACCTGCGGGTGCAGGCCATTCTGGCTGAAGTCGTCTCGATAGAACGACACGTCAAGCGTACCCATGGCACTGGTGTCGTCCATGGCCTGTTGCAACGCCTGGGCCACCCACACGCCTCCGGTGCGAATGCCGATGTAGCGTGGCTCGGCGATGGCACGGCGGGCCAGATGGGCGCGAAGGTCGACAGCCATCTGCCGGATCAGCGCGGCAGGATCAGGTAGGCTCATTGCAGGTTCCTCGGAAGGGTGCGCCGGATGCATCCGGTCGCGAAGATGATCAGGTATTGGCCTCCAGCCAGCCTTGCAGCAGCAGGGCGGCGGCGATGGCGTCGACCGGGTTGTCCCGGTACGTGCCGCGCTGGCCGCCACGGGCCATGCGCTCGCCCTTGGCCTCGAACGTGGTCAGGCGTTCGTCATGGGTATGCACCGGCAGGTTGAAGCGCCCATTGAGGCGGCGGGCGAATTTTTCGGCCCGGGCGCTCATTTCGCTGGGGGTGCCGTCCATGTTCAGCGGCAGGCCGACGACGATGGCGTCAGGCTTCCATTCAGCGATCAGGCGCTCGACCTGGGCCCAGTCCGGCACGCCATTCTGGGCGCGCAACGTACAGAGTTCACGGGCCTGGCCGGTGACCGCCTGGCCGACGGCCACGCCGATCTGCTTGGTGCCATAGTCGAAACCCAGCAACAGTCGGGGTGCGGCAAGCGCGTCGGCCATCAGGCGTGGCCCGCCTGGCTGGTCAGCAGATGCAGGTTGATGCCAAGGCTCGCGGCCGCCGCTTCCAGGCGCAGCTCGCTGGTCATGGCAAACAGGATATCCGGGTCGAACGCACAGTTGAGCCAGGCGTTATCGGCCAGCTCGGCTTCGAGCTGGCCCGCTTCCCAGCCGGCATAACCCAAGGTGATCAGGCTCTTTTCCGGGCCCACGCCCTCGGCGATGGCGAACAGCACGTCCTGGGACGTGGAAAGCGAGAGGCCCTGCAGTTCCACCGTGGCCTGGTAGCTGCACTCGCTGGTATGCAGCACGAAGCCGCGGTCGGTCTGCACCGGGCCGCCTTGGTAGATAGGCACCTGCAGCGTGCTGGCCGGCGGGGTTTCGTCCGGGCGCAGTTGCTCGAGGATGTCGGCCAGGTTCAGTTCCTGCGGCTTGTTCACCACAAGCCCCATCGCGCCATGAGCATTGTGCTCGACGATGTACGTGAGGGTCTGGGCGAAGTTCGGGTCGGCCATGTGCGGCATGGCGATCAGGAACTGGTGCTTGAGGTAGCTCGGCGTGAGGTTCTTCATGGGGGATAGTGTGGCGCCACCCGGCCACCGCTGCAAGCGTGCCGGCTCAGTTGCTGGACAACCGATCACCCCTGGCGAAGCGCCAGGTACGGATGATTTCCAGCCGGTCGTACTCGGCCAGATCACCGGTGAACGGCGCGAACGGTGCGGCCAGGCGCACGATGCGCTGGGCAGCCTGGTCCAGCACGGGCTGGCCGGACGATTCAAGCACCAGCACTTCGTAGAGTGACCCGTCGCGGTTGATCGAGACCATCATGCGCAGGTTGCCGTAGATCTGCTGCCGGCGTGCCTCGTCCGGATAATTCAGGTTACCCACGCGTTCGACTTTCTTGCGCCATTCCTCTTTGTACCAGGCGCCCTTGTCGCGCATGGTCGAGGCCGCATTCAGGCGATGGATACGCGGGCGCTTGGCATATTGCTGCTGCTCATTGGCAAGCTCTGCCTCAAGGCTGGCGATCTGGCTGGACAGCTGCGAGCTGTCGAACTCGCGCACGGGCGTGCTCGGCTTGGGCTGGGGCTTGCTTTCCCGTGGCTTGGGCTCGACCTTCTGCGCCTTCGGAGCCTTGGTCGCGACCGCCGACTTCTGCGGGGGCGGCGGTACCTCGGGCCTGGCGGCAGGTGGCGGGGTGATCTTGTTGATCTTGGTGTCCTGGAAAGGCGCAAGCTCGGTGGTCTTGGGCACGGCCTTCTTGTCCAGGGTGCCGCTGCCTTGCTGGTTGTCTTGCGCCTGGAAGTCGGCCTTTTCCGGCGGCTTTTCGCTTTTGAACGTGGCCAGGGTGATGTCCATGGTGCGGCTGATCTGCGCCGGCTTGACCACGGTAAAGCCCACCCCGAGGATCAACGCCAGGTGCACCAGCGCCGCCAGAAACAGCGTGAAGCCCAGCCTGTCCACCGGGCGAACGCGGGGCGGCAACAGGTCGGCGGGGATGTCAGCGGGCAGCGTCATCAGGTATCCAGGGGCATCGTCGAGCTACAAACGGCACGCAACAGGCAGCAGAGGCACGGGGCGGGCGTACCGGTCTTGCAGCCTGTCGTTTGCGGGTGAGCATGATACCCCACGCCAGTCCGTTACCGAATGTCCGTGGTCAACGCGTCTTGAGCTGGCGATCAATGGCATCCATCAGCTGGCCGCCGATGTCGGTGCCGTAGGCGGCGTCGATTTCGCGGATGCAGGTGGGGCTGGTCACGTTGATTTCGGTGAGGTAGTCGCCAATCACGTCCAGACCGACGAACAGCAGGCCCTTCTGGCGCAATGTCGGGCCTACCTGCGCCGCGATCCAGCGGTCGCGCTCGCTCAGGGGGCGTGCTTCGCCACGACCGCCGGCTGCCAGGTTGCCACGGGTTTCGCCGCTGGCCGGAATACGGGCCAGGCAGTAGTCGATCGGCTCGCCGTCGATCATCAGGATACGCTTGTCGCCGTCCTTGATCGCCGGCAGGTAGGCCTGGGCCATGATCTGCTGAGTACCTAGCAGGGTCAGGGTTTCGAGGATCACCGACAGGTTCGGGTCGCCCGCCCGGTGACGGAAGATCGACGTGCCGCCCATGCCATCCAGGGGCTTGAGGATCACATCGCCATGCTCGGCGGCAAACGCGCGGATGATGTCCGGGCGACGGCTGACCAGGGTGGGTGGCGTACATTGCGGGAACAGCGTGGCGAACAGCTTTTCGTTGCAGTCACGCAGGCTCTGGGGGCGGTTGACCACCAGCACGCCTTCGCTTTCGGCTTGTTCGAGCAGGTAGGTGCTGTAGACGAATTCCAGGTCGAAGGGTGGGTCCTTGCGCATCAGGATCACGTCCAGTTCGGCCAGGGCGCTGTCCTGCTCCTCGCCCAGCTCGTACCAGCGGGCCGGGTCTGCGTGCACCGTCAACGGGCGCATGCGCGCACGTGCCTTGCCTTGACCTTGATACAGGTCGCGCTGCTCCATGTAGAACAGGCTCCAGCCGCGTGCCTGGGCAGCCAGCAACATGGCCAGCGAACTGTCCTTCTTGTAGGAGATGGACGCGATAGGGTCCATGACAATGCCGAGGCGAACGCTCATGGGGTGGTTCCTCTTGGCGGCGTGGCCGCGATGGATCGAAAGAAAAGTGGCTCAGGGTGGCGCCGCCAACGCCGCCGGTCAAGGGGCGCGGCAGATGGAATGGCTACCCGGACTGTGCTAAAAATGCAGCTTCAAGCCTTCGGCTACACGCCTCAAGCGAAAAGCGGCCACGGGCCCATTGGGCTTTCCTGTAGCGTGGCGCTTGCAACGTGCAGCTCAATTCCCCGGGTAGGCGTTTATGGAACAACCCCTGAAAGTGATGGTGATCGACGATTCACGCACCATTCGCCGCACGGCGCAGATGCTGCTCGGTGAGGTGGGCTGCGAGGTCATCACTGCCAGCGATGGCTTCGATGCCCTGGCCAAGATTGTCGATCACAACCCGGCCGTGATCTTCGTCGATGTCTTGATGCCGCGTCTGGACGGCTATCAGACGTGCGCGGTGATCAAGCAGAACAGCACCTTCAAGGACGTCCCGGTGATTCTGTTGTCGTCGCGCGACGGTCTGTTCGACAAGGCCCGTGGGCGTGTGGTCGGTTCTGATCAGTTTCTGACCAAACCGTTTACCAAGGAAGAACTGATCGAGGCGATACAGGCCCATGTACCTGGGTTTGCCACCGCTCAACAAACAGCACCCTGACCGCGCCCTGCCATGGCACGGTCTTTCGAATCCTGATGGGGAACCCGTATGGCCCGCGTTCTGATTGTCGACGACTCGCCGACAGAGATGTATCGATTGACCCAATGGCTGGAAAACCACGGGCACGAGGTACTCAAGGCCAACAACGGCGCCGATGGCGTGGCCCTTGCCCGGCAGGAGAAGCCCGATGCAGTGCTCATGGATATCGTGATGCCAGGCATGAACGGCTTCCAGGCCACTCGCCAGCTCAGCAAGGACCCGGAGACCAAGGGCATTCCGGTCATCGTGGTGACCACCAAGGATCAGGAAACCGACCGCATCTGGGCGACGCGCCAGGGCGCACGTGACTTCCTGACCAAACCTGTGGAAGAAGACGCACTGGTGCACAAGCTCCAAGAGGTGCTGGGGGCTTGACCACACGCCCGCAAGGAGCGTCGCTGACCGCCTTCGAACTGTTGCTGGATATCGATCGGCGCTGCCGCCTGCTGGTAGCCGACCAACCGGCTTCGGGTGACAGGTTGCGGCAGTGGAGCGGCATCGGTTTTCGTGTAGCCGGGCAATGGTTCGTCGCCCCCATGGGCGAGGTGGCCGAAGTGCTGCGTGAGCCCCGCAGTAGTCGAGTACCTGGGGTGCAACCCTGGGTATGCGGGGTGGCCAATCTGCGTGGCCGGTTGCTGCCCGTGATGGACCTGGGCCGTTTCCTCGGCCTGGGCAGTGCTGTGCCCGGCAAGCAACGGCGCGTCCTGGTGCTTGATCACGAGGCGCTTTTCGTTGGCCTGCTGGTGGACGAAGTGGTAGGCCTGCAGCACTTTGCAATCGACAGCCTGCAACCCGCGCTGCCGGTGACCGATGCTGCCGGGCCCTTCGTTCAGGGGCGCTTTGAACGCGACCACGACTACTGGGCGATTTTCAGCCCCTTTGCCCTGGCCCAGGCACCGGGCTTTCTCGATGTGGCGTTATAGGACCTTGCAACCGTGAACCAGCCTGCTCCCCCCGTCACCGCCACTACCGTGAGCCCCCGCACCCGCAGCATTGCGCAGATCACCGTGCTGTTCCTGATCCTGATCCTCTCGATCATTCTGCTGTTCGCCAATTTCGCCTACCTCAACACCCAGTCCAACTACGACAAGCAATACATCGGCCATGCCGGCGAGCTGCGCGTGTTGTCCCAGCGCATCGCCAAGAACGCCACTGAAGCGGCTGCCGGCAAGGGCGTAGCCTTCAGGCTGCTGTCCGATGCACGCAACGACTTCGAGCGTCGCTGGGGCTACCTGCGCGAAGGCGACAAGGCCACCGGGCTGCCCGCGGCGCCAGCCTCGGTACGCGAAGAGATGGAAGCGGTGCGCGATGACTGGGAGAGCCTGCGCAAGAGCACCGACACCATCCTGGCCAGCGAACAGACCGTGCTGTCCTTGCACCAGGTGGCGGCCACCCTGGCCGAAACCGTCCCGCAGTTGCAGGTCGAATACGAAAAGGTGGTCGAAATCCTGCTGCAAAGTGGCGCCCCGGCCAGCCAGGTTGCCGTGGCACAGCGCCAGCTGCTGCTGGCCGAACGTATCCTGGGGTCGGTCAACACCGTACTGGCCGGCGATGCGGCGGCGGCGCAGGCCGCCGATGCCTTCGGCCGCGATGCTGGCCGTTTCGGCCAGGTGCTCGAGGGCATGCTCAAGGGCGATGCTGCCATTGGCGTGACCCGTGTCGAAGACGCCGATGCCAGGGCGCGGCTGGCGGAAATCGCCGAGCTGTTCCAGTTCGTGGCCGGCTCGGTCGATGAAATTCTCGAGACCTCGCCGGAGCTGTTCCGGGTGCGGGAGGCGGCCGGCAGCATTTTCAGCCTGTCGCAGACCTTGCTCGAGGAAGCCTCGCACCTGGCCAACGGCTTCGAGAACCTGGCCAGCGGGCGCACGCTCGATACCGTTGGGGGGTATGCACTGGGCTTGTTGGCACTGGCCTCGATCATCCTCATCGGCCTGGTCATGGTGCGCACCACCAACCGTCAATTGCGTGAGACCGCCGAAAAGAACGAACGCAACCAGCAGGCGATCATGCGCCTGCTCGATGAAATCGAAGAGTTGGCAGATGGCGACCTGACGGTGACCGTCTCGGTGACCGAAGACTTCACCGGTGCCATCGCCGACTCCATCAACTACTCCGTCGACCAATTGCGCGACCTGGTCGCCACCATCAACCACAGCGCAGTACAGGTCGCCTCGGCGGTGCAGGACACGCAGAATACGGCCCGCCAGTTGGCCAAGGCGTCCGAGCAGCAGGCCGAACAGATCAGCGAAGCCTCCGAGGCAGTCGGGGACATGGTCGAGTCGATCGACCGTGTTTCGGCCCATGCCTACGAATCGGCCAAGGTCGCCGAGCGGTCCGTGGCCATTGCCAACAAGGGCAATGAGGTGGTGCACAACACCATCGACGGCATGAACAACATTCGCGAGCAGATCCAGGACACCGCCAAGCGCATCAAGCGCCTGGGCGAATCGTCCCAGGAAATCGGCGATATCGTCAGCCTGATCGACGACATCGCCGACCAGACCAACATCCTGGCCTTGAACGCCGCTATCCAGGCCTCCCTGGCGGGTGAGGCAGGGCGCGGGTTCGCCGTGGTCGCGGACGAGGTCCAGCGCCTGGCCGAGCGCTCGTCCTCCGCTACACGGCAGATCGAAGCCCTTGTGCGGACCATTCAGGCCGACACCAACGAAGCGGTCATCTCCATGGAACAGACCACGGCCGAAGTCGTGCGAGGCGCCAGGCTGGCCCAGGACGCCGGCGTGGCGCTGGCCGAGATCGAAGGCGTTTCGCAGAACCTTGCCGACCTTATCCACAGCATTTCCGACGCGGCCCAGCTGCAAACCTCCTCGGCGGGGCAGATCTCACACACCATGGCCGTCATCCAGCAGATCACCGCCCAGACGTCCGCAGGTTCCGGCGCCACCGCCGACAGTATTCGTCACCTGGCGCGCATGGCCAGCGAGATGCGTCGCTCAGTTTCCGGATTCACCCTGCCGGCACCTGCCGAGCCCCATTGAGAAATGCCCATGTCCACGCCCATGCCCGGCTCCATTGCTGGCCCTGCTCGCCACGATACCGTGGGCTTGGCCTGGACCAAGGCTGCCCTGCTCGATTGCCTGGGGCAGGGGCGCCAGGCGCTGGAACGCTTTGCCGGCGAGCCTGAAGACCTGTCGCTACTCACCTTCGTGGCGGACAACCTGCACCAGGTCCACGGTTGCCTGGTGATGCTGGAGTTGCCTGGGGCCACGCGCCTTGCCCAGGAGCTGGAAATGCTCGTGACCGACCTGGCCAGCGGTAAGGTCACCCCGCGAGGCGACTGCTTAGGCGCGCTGTTCAGGGGCCTGGAGCTGTTGCCTTCGTACCTTGAACGTCTGCGCGGCGCTCGCCATGACCTGCCACTGGTGATGTTGCCGCTCCTCAACCAGCTGCGTGCTTGCCGAGGCGCGGAACCGGTGGTTCATGGCCGCCTGCTCGGCAGTGCAGGCCAGCGTCTGGCAGGTGCCGAGGACCTGGCGAACCTTGACGTGTCGCTGGGCAACTGGCGCGAGCAGTTGCAGGCCGGGGAGGGCCGCGATGCGCTAAGGTCGGTGGTGGCGGCATTGTGTGACGACCTCATGCGCATCAAGGACCGCCTGGACCAGTTCGTGCGCAGCGACCGGCAGCACAATGAACAACTGGAGGTGTTGCTCGCTCCTCTGCGCCACGTGGCCGACACCCTGGCTGTGCTGGGTTTCCAGCAGCCGCGTCGGGTCATCATCGATCAAGTGATGACGCTGCAAGGGCTGGCCCAGGGCGATCGGGCCGTGGATGACGCGGTGTTGATGGATGTGGCGGGGGCATTGCTGTATGTGGAGGCCACGCTCAACGGCATGGTCGGGCCGCTCGAAGAAGGGGGAGAGGCAGGCCTGCCGGGCGCCGATGTCGCCGAGATTCGCCTGGTCGTGCTGCGAGAGTCGCTGAACGTGTTGCAGCAAGCCAAGGACCTGTTGGGCGATTGCCTGGAGTCGGGTTGGCCCCGTCAACACCTGCAGGCCTTGCCAGGTTTGCTCCAGCAGGTGCGCGGCGCCCTTGCCATGCTGATGCTGCCGGCAGCTGCCGAGGTGTTCGCGCGCTGCACGGCGTTTGTCCAGGGCTGGGTACAACAGGCGCAGGCCGACCCCTCCTCCGAGGAGCTGACGCTGCTGGCCGAAGCCTTGAGCGCTGGCGAATGCTACCTGCAATGGCGCGTGGCCGACCCGCTGGCCGACGCCCAGCGCTTCATCGTCATGGCCCGCGAGCGCCTGGGGGCGTTGGGCGTCCACTGTTCCACCGCACAAGAGCATGCCGACCTGGAGGACGGGGACGGCCTTCAGGACGAGTTGCGTGGCGTATTCATCGAAGAAGCCCAAACACTGCTTCAGGACATTGAGCGGCACTGGCTGAACTGGCGTGCCGACCACCAGCAGCAGGACGCGCTGATCGACGTGCACCGGGCGTTGCATACGCTCAAGGGCGCAGCCCGCCTGGTGCATGCCCAGGCGTTGGCAGAGCTGGCTTGGGCCGCCGAGCACCTGCTCAACCGCGTGCTTGCCGGCCGCAACGTGCTTGGCGCAGACGGGCAGATAGCGCTTGAGCAAGCGTTCGCGCAACTGCCCGAGGTGCTCGCCGACTTCGCCGCAGGGCACCTGCCGCACGTGAGCGCAGTACAGCAATTGGTGGGCCGCCTGCATGCCCTTGCCGAGCGCGATTTGCCAGCCGCGGCCAACGCGCAGGGGCTCGACCCGCAGTTGCTGGACATCTTCCGTTCCGAGGCGCAAGGCCACCTGGCCAGCCTCGATACGTTCCTGGCACATGCCCAGCACGGCGTCCCTGTGGACGACGCCCTGCAGCGGGCCTTGCACACCCTCAAGGGCAGTGCGGCCATGGCCGGGGTCTTGCCCATGGCCGAACTTGCCACCGTATTCGATCGGCTGGTGCGTGAGTACAAGGCGCACGACCTGCTGCTCGACGAAACGGAGCTGCGCTGGCTCACGGCCGCCGCGTCGATGTTCGGGCAGGGCCTGGCGCAATTATCCACCACCCCGTTCGCCCCCCTGCCCGGCGCGGCCCAGCTGATCGAGCAGGTTGAGTTGGCCCTGGATACGCGTATTGCCGCCCTGGGTGGCGATGCGCATGCCTCGACCGGCAACGCCCGCGACCCGCAACAGGTCGCCACGTTCCTGTCACAGGCCATGGACCGTCTGCTGGATGCCGAGACGTTGCTGGCCGACTGGCAGCGGCACCCGGCCCAACGGGGGGCCTTGGACACGCTGCTCGATGACATGACCGAACTTGCCCATGCCGCCCATTCAGCCGATCTGTGGCAGGTCGATGAGGTGTGCGAAGCCTTGCTGGACCTGTACGGTGCCGTGGAGGAGGGCAGTCTGCCTGCCGATGGGCAGTTCTTCACCCATGCCCAGCACGCCCACGAAGCGCTGCTGGACATGCTCGACGAGCTGGCTGCTGGCCAGGACGTCGCCCCGCGTACGGCACTGGTGACCCGTCTGCGCGACCTGCAAGGGCAAGGGCTGGCTCCGGATGCCACCGGGCGCGTGGGCCTCGACAGTGTCACACCGCTGCACCCGGACATGGACGTGCAGCTGATCGACACACCGACCCCTGACGTAGCCCTCGATCCGGCGCCAGTACAGCCGTCCCAGGCTCCGGAAAGCGCTGGGGAAGAGCTGATGGAGGTCTTTCTCGAAGAAAGCTCGGACATCGTCGAGAGCGCTGCGGCGGCCCTGGCGCGGTGGCAGGCCGACCCACGCAGCACGGTGGAGGTGGACAACCTGATGCGCGACCTGCACACCCTCAAAGGGGTGGCACGCATGGTCGAAATCGGCCCCATCGGTGACCTGGCCCATGAGCTGGAATTTTTGTACGAGTTGCTCGCGGCAGGGCGCCTGCCACCGAGCGGGGCCTTGTTCTCGCTGTTGCAGAACTGCCACGACCGCCTGGCGCACATGCTCGATGCCGTGCGCCTGGGGCAACCGCTGCACGCTGCCACGGCGCTGATCGATTACATCCGCAACTTCAGCAGCGCAGGGCTGACCGACAGCGCGGCCGGCACCAGCCCGGTCGAAACTGCCGCCAGCGAAGGGCCGGCAGTAACCCCTGAGCGCGTACCGGGGGACATGGTCAAGGTCGATGCCGAATTGCTGGACGACCTGGGCAACCTGGCCGGTGAGCATTCGATCATCCGTGGGCGTATCGAGCAGCAGGTCAACGACGCCCAGTTCACGCTCAACGAAATGGAAACCACGCTCGAGCGCATGCGTGACCAACTGCTACGCCTGGATATCGAAACCCAGGGCCGGATTTCCAGCCGCCAGCAGATCGAAGGCGATGTCTATGAAGATTTCGACCCACTGGAAATGGACCGCCACTCGCAGTTGCAGCAGTTGTCGCGGGCCCTGTTCGAGTCGGCCTCGGACCTGCTGGACCTGAAGGAGACCATGGCCCAGCGCGCCCAGGAAGCCTACGGCCTGCTCCAGCAGCAGGCGCGGGTCAACAGCCAACTGCAGGAAGGCCTGACGGCAACGTTAATGGTGCCCTTCGAACGCCTGGTGCCGCGCTTGCAGCGCGTGGTGCGGCAGGTGGCGAGCGAGCTGGGCAAGCAGGTCGAGCTGGTGGTGGGCAACGCCGAGGGGGAGCTGGATCGCAGCGTGCTGGAACGCATGGTGGCGCCCCTTGAACACATGTTGCGCAATGCCGTCGACCATGGCCTGGAAAGCCGCGAAGCCCGATTGGCCGCGGGCAAGCCCGAGCAGGGCACGATCCACCTGAACCTGCTGCACGAGGGGGCGGACATCGTCATCGAGATGACCGACGACGGCGCCGGCGTGCCGCTGCACGCTGTCCGGCTCAAGGCCATCAAGCGCGGCCTGCTGGACCCGCAGGCGCAGCTGAGCGACCACGAGATACTGCAGTTCATCCTCAGGCCGGGCTTTTCCACGGCCGAAAAGATCACGCAGATCTCAGGGCGGGGCCTGGGCATGGACGTCGTCCACGAAGAGGTCAAGCAGTTGGGCGGCTCGATGACCATCGAGTCGGCCCAGGGCAAGGGGGCGCGTTTCCAGATTCGCCTGCCGTTCACGGTGTCGATCAACCGCGCACTGATGGTGCACCTGGGCGATGAGCAGTACGCGATCCCGCTCAACACCATTGAAGGCATCGTGCGGGTACCGCCCGCTGAACTGGCGGCCTGCTACGAGCAGGAGCCGCCGCGCTACGCCTACGCAGGCCATCAGTACCAGCTGCGCTACCTGGGCGAGCTGGTGCAGGGCGCCCCGCGTCCCACGCTGCTGGGCCAGAGCGTGCCATTGCCCTTGCTGCTGGTGCACTCGCAGGAGCAGTCGTTCGCCATCCAGGTCGACAGCTTGTCGCCCAGCCGGGAGATCGTGGTCAAAAGCCTGGGCCCGCAGTTCGCGGCCGTTGCCGGCCTGTCGGGTGCAACGTTGCTGGGGGATGGGCGAGTGGTGCTGATTCTGGACCTTCTGGGGCAGTTGCGCGGCCAGCAACGGCGGCTTGCTCGTTTGCCTGGAGGCACGCCACGTGGGTTGCTGCCGGCAGCGACCCCGGATCGCACCTTGCTGGTGATGGTGGTGGATGACTCGGTCACGGTGCGCAAGGTCACCAGCCGGCTGTTGGAGCGCCATGGCATGAGCGTGATCACCGCCAAGGACGGGGTCGATGCCATGGCAGTGCTCGAAGGGCATCGGCCCGATGTGTTGCTGCTGGATATCGAAATGCCGCGCATGGACGGTTTCGAAGTGGCGACCCGCATTCGCCAGGACGCCCGCCTCAAGGACCTGCCCATCATCATGATCACCTCGCGTACGGGGCAGAAGCACCGCGACCGAGCCATGGCCATCGGGGTCAACGAATACCTCGGCAAGCCTTATCAGGAGTCGGTATTGCTGCACAGCATCCTCCAGTGGAGCCAGTCCCATGCTTGAACTGATAGCCGGGCAGCGCAGCAGCCTCACCGGGCTGTTGCTGCCCTTGGGCGACCGTACGTTGGTGCTGCCCAATGTGGCCGTGGCCGAACTCAGTGGGCTGCGCAATGTGGCGTGCCAGCGCGGTGACCTGCCCTGGCACCTGGGCTGGGTCGATTGGCGCCAACAGCGCTTGCCCCTGATCGGTTTCGAAGCGGCCTGCGACAGCCATACGCCCTGTGGCGAACGGGCCCGCGTGGTGGTGCTCAACGCATTGGGCGACACGGGCTTGCGTTACCTGGCCTTGCTGCTGCAAGGCATACCGCGCTCGTGCAAGCTCGACAGCCAGCTCAACTACGTCGACGTGGCATTGGCACCCCTTGAGTTGGCCGCTGTCCAGGTAGGGGATCAGGTGGCGCGCGTACCTGACCTGGTGGGGCTCGAGCGCCTGGTCAGGGACGCGCAACGTAGCGGCAGGCTGCAAGCGTCGGGTTAGAGCGTACGGTCGCCGTGCGTCGATTGTCGTGGCTGAAACTAGAGGGGTTTCGAAAGGTCTTTAAGTACATGTATTACGGTGAACGCTTCAATGCCTGGACCCACTTGGTGGGTGCGTTGCTGGCAGGCCTCGGTGCCCTCTGGCTGATCGTCGGGGCCATTTTGCAGGGAGACCCCTGGAAGATCGTCAGTTTCTCCATCTACGGCGGCACGCTGTTGTTGCTGTACAGCATTTCGACGCTGTATCACAGCACGCGCGGGCGGGCGAAGGTGATCATGCGCAAGCTCGATCACCTCTCTATTTACCTACTGATTGCCGGCAGCTACACGCCCTTCTGCCTGATCAGCCTGCGCGGGCCTTGGGGCTGGAGCCTATTCGGCATCGTCTGGGGGCTGGCAGTACTGGGCATGCTGCAGGAAATCAAGCCGCGCTCCGAAGCACGGGTCTTGTCCATCGTGATCTATGCCGTGATGGGCTGGATCGTGCTGGTCGCGGTCAACCCGCTGCTGCAGGCGCTGGGTACCACCGGTTTTGCCTGGCTGGCCGCAGGGGGCGTGTTCTACACCGTGGGCATCATCTTTTTCGCATTCGACCGGCGTTTTCGTCACTGGCATGGCATCTGGCACTTGTTCGTGATTGCCGGCAGCCTGATGCATTTCGTGGCGGTGTCGCACTACGTGCGCTGATCACCCCAGCCTGCGAGCACCGCCCGTGCGCCTGGGAAGGCTTAGAAATCACCCCAGAGCTGTTGTGCCACTGCAAGGGCCACCACGGGGGCGGTTTCGGTGCGCAATACCCGCGGGCCCAGGCGCGCCGCATGAAAGCCCGCTGCCTTGGCCTGCTCGACCTCGGGTTCGCTCAAGCCGCCTTCCGGGCCAATCAGGAACGCCAGGCTTGCCGGTTTGGCATGGCTGACCAGCGGTTCGGCTACCGGGTGCAACACCAGCTTGAGCTGCGCCTGGGTGGCGGCCAGCCACTCAGCCAGGGTGATGGGCGGGTGGATGAGCGGCAGGCTGGAGCGGCCACACTGTTCGCAGGCGCTGATCGCCACTTGCCGCCAGTGGGCCAGGCGCTTGTCGGCGCGCTCGTCCTTCAGGCGCACCTCGCACCGCTCGCTGACGATCGGGGTGATCTCATTGGCGCCCAGCTCGGTGGCTTTCTGGATGGCCCAGTCCATACGCTCGCCCCGCGACAGCCCTTGGCCCAGGTGCACCTGCAGCGGTGAGTCGGCTTGGCCAGCGAATGCCTGGTCCAGGCTCACGCGCACAGCTTTCTTGCCCACCTCCAGCAACTGCCCACGGTATTCCTGGCCGCTGCCGTCGAACAGCTGCACGGGGTCACCCGCCGCCATGCGCAATACGCGGCCGATGTAGTGGGCCTGTGCCTCGGGCAGCTCGTGTTCGCCAAGGCTCAGGGGGGCGTCGATGAAGAAGCGGGACAGTCTCATGGGTAAGCTCTGAAAAGGTAAGGACGACCGGAAGGCCCACGCCGGCATGACGCATGCAGCGCAGGTTCCGGAGCGGTCGCAGGCATGGCCTTTGACTCGCTATCAGCCCGGATCGCGAAAATCCGGGTGGAAGGTGCTGGGCACCGTCACGCGGGTGCTGTCGCGGGTGGCGATGTCGATGCCTTCGCTGGCCACTTCGGCCAGGAAGTCGATCTGTTCGGGCGTGATGATATACGGTGGCAGGAAATACACCACACTGCCCAGCGGGCGCAGCAGCGCGCCACGGGTCAGGGCATGCTCGAACACTTTGAGGCCGCGTCGCGCCTGCCAGGGGTAGGGCACCTTGCCGGCCTTGTCCTGGACCATTTCGATGGCCAGGACCATGCCGGTCTGGCGAATCTCGGCCACGTGGGCATGGTCGGCCAGATGCGCAGTGGCGCTGGCCATGCGCGTAGCCAGCGCCTTGTTGGCCTCGATCACGTTGTCTTGCTCGAAGATGTCGAGGGTGGCCAAGGCGGCCGCGCACGCCAGCGGGTTGCCGGTGTAGCTGTGCGAATGCAAGAACGCGCGCAACGTGCGGTAGTCGTCATAGAACGCCTGGTACACCTTGTCGGTGGTCAGGCAGGCAGCCAGGGGCAGATACCCCCCGGTCAGGGCCTTGGACAGGCACAGGAAGTCCGGGCGAATACCTGCCTGCTCGCAGGCGAACATGGTGCCCGTGCGACCGAAGCCAACCGCGATCTCGTCATGGATCAGGTGCACGTCGTAGCGATCGCAGGCTTCGCGCAAGAGCTTGAGATAGACCGGATGGTACATGCGCATGCCGCCGGCGCCCTGGATCAACGGCTCGATGATGACCGCGCTGATCGAGGCATGATGCTCGGCCAAGGTCTGCTCCATGACCTGGAACAGGGTGCGTGAATGCGCCTCCCAGCTGACGCCCTCCGGGCGCAGATAGCAATCGGGGCTCGGGACTTTTAGGGTGTCGAGCAGCAACGCCTTGTAGGTTTCGGTGAACAACGGGACGTCACCGACGGACATGGCGGCGATGGTTTCCCCGTGATAGCTGTTGGTCAGGGTGACGAACCGCTTCTTGTCCGGCTTGCCGACGTTCTGCCAGTAGTGAAAGCTCATCTTCAGCGCCACTTCGATGCAGGACGAGCCATTGTCGGCGTAGAACACCCGGTCGAGCCCGGCTGGCGTCATGGCCACCAGGCGTTCGGACAGCTCGATGACAGGCTGGTGGCTGAAGCCTGCCAGAATCACGTGCTCAAGCTGGTCGACCTGCTCCTTGATGCGCTCATTGATACGCGGGTTGGCATGGCCGAACACGTTTACCCACCAGCTGCTCACAGCATCCAGGTAGCGCCGGCCTTCGAAATCCTCGAGCCACACCCCTTCACCGCGCTTGATCGGTATCAGCGGTAGTTGCTCGTGGTCTTTCATCTGGGTGCAGGGGTGCCAGAGGACCTTGAGGTCGCGCTGCATCCACTGATCATTGAGGCCCATGAGCACTTCTCCTGGCTTGGCGGCGTGGGGGCGTAAGCCTAAGCAATGGCACGGGTGAGAACAACCCGCCAGAAAATGTCATTTAGCCAGACCACTTGATGTCACTCCACTGGCAGCCCTGGCAGCGGTGACGTATTCTACCGCCTCTCTCGGGGCATCCCGCCTCTCTCTGTTTTTCTGCAACCTTTGACTCGGAGTTCGCCAACATGGCTGCTGCTTGGGTGCGCCTGTGCGCGTTGGTATTGATTGGTGTTTCCAGCGGTGCCGCGCTGGCGAGTGACAAGACGCCCACGGCAATCGTCGTGGGCGGCGGCATGGCGGGCCTTACCGCAGCCTATGAGCTGCAGAACAAGGGCTGGCAGGTGACCCTGCTCGAAGCCAAGACAGGCATGGGCGGCCGCTCGGGCCTGGCCACCAGCGAATGGATCGGCAATACCAAGGCGCAGCCGGTACTCAACCAGTACGTTGATCGCTTCAAGCTCGACACGCTGCCGGCGCCCGAATTCGTGCGCACCCCTGGGTACCTGATCGATGGCGAGTACTTCAGTGCCGCAGACCTGGCCCTCAAGCAGCCGGCCACGGCCGAAGCTCTCAAGCGCTACGAGAAAACCCTGGACGACCTGGCCCGTTCGATCGACGATCCGCTCAACCCCCAGGCGACCAGCACCCTGTTCGCTCTGGACCAGATCAACGTGTCCTCCTGGCTGGACAAGTTGCAGTTACCTGCCACGGCCCGTCAGTTGGTCAACCAGCAGATCCGCAGCCGCTACGACGAACCGTCGCGCCTGTCGCTGCTGTATTTCGCCCAGCAGAACCGCGTCTACCGTGACGTGAGCGACCGTGACCTGCGTGCAGCGCGGCTGCCCGGCGGCAGCCCGGTGCTGGCGCAGGCGTTCGTCAAGCAACTGAAGACCATCAAGACCGGCTCGCCGGTGAGTGCAATCGTTCAGGACAAGGACGGCGTTACCGTGAAAGTCGGCAGCGTGGGCTACCGCGCCGATTACGTGGTGATGGCCGTGCCCCTGCGTGCACTGGCCAAGATCCAGATGACGCCTGGCCTGGATAATCAGCATGTGGCGGCGCTCAAGGGCACCAACTACGGTTGGCGCGACCAGGTGATGCTCAAGTTCAAGAAACCGGTCTGGGAAAGCCGGGCGCGTATGTCGGGTGAGATCTTCAGCAATACGGGCCTTGGCATGTTGTGGATCGAACCGGCCCTCAAGGGCGGTGCCAACGTGGTGATCAACCTTTCCGGCGACAACGCCCGCCTGCTGCAGGCCTTTGGTGACAAGCAGATGGTCGACCAGGTGCTCATTCGCCTGCATACCTTCTACCCTCAGGCCCGTGGCGCTTTCACCGGTTATGAAGTCAAGCGCTACAGCGCCGATGCCGGCACTGGAGGTGCCTACCTGGCCTATGGACCTGGCCAGATCAGCAAGTACTGGCGCCTTTGGGAGCGCCCGGTACAACGCATCGCCTTTGCCGGTGAGCACACCGATGCCTTGTACCCAGGCACCCTTGAAGGCGCACTGCGCAGCGGTCAACGGGCTGCCGGCCAAGTGCAGGACCTGCTGGCCGGCAAGTCGTTCGACCCGGTCAAGGCCGTGCCAGTGGCAGCGACCGCCGCTGCAGGCGCGGCAGCGGCCAAGAGCAAGGGCAATTTCTTCACCAACCTGTTCGGCGGCGGCGCGTCCGACAAGGACAAGGCAGTCGACCAAGCGCCGGCCAAGCCTGAGACCCAATCGGCCGATGCGACGGGCCAGAAAAAACCAGGCTTCTTCGCTCGCCTGTTCGGTGCCAAGGAAACCCCGGCGCCAGCGCCTCAACCGGCGGCCAAGGCAGCTGAAGTAGCCCCTGTGGCGCCACCCGCAGCGCAACCGGCGGCGCAAGCCCCGGCACAGGCACCGGCCAGCCCGGCGCCCGTCGTCAAGGCAGCGCCCACCAAGGCGGCAACCACCAAGGCTGCCCCGGTCAAGCAGGCGCCGGCCCACAAGCCAGCGGCCAAACCGGTGCACAAGCCAGCGCACAAGCCTGCCGACAGCAAAAAAGCTGCTACCAAGCCGGCGCCAGCCAAGAAGCCTGCAACCGATAGCCAGGCCAAGGCGAGCTGATACTGCAGGTCTGTCGGGCACTGCCCGGCAGGCCTGTCAGAAGGGCTCAGCCACTTGACTGAGCCCTGTGTCATGCGCGTTGCTCGAAGCACTCGCTGCCCGTTATCGGCGTTAACGTTTCCTTAATAGCCCGTAGCGAAACTTGCTATCGGATTTGTCGATAATCCAAAGCAAGTTTTTCCGCTTTTATTCGATACGTTTGACGCTAGTCTTTGCATAGCTTTCACGGGGAAGAACGCCAACATGCAAGTGCGCAATTCATCTTCACGCTACGGCGCTGTCAGCATCTTCATGCACTGGGGCGTGGCGCTGACCGTCTTCAGCCTTTTCGGCCTCGGGCTGTGGATGGTCGGGCTCGACTACTATGACCCATGGCGCAAGGCCGGCCCGGACCTGCATAAAAGCATCGGTCTGGTGCTGCTGGCGGTGATGCTGTTGCGCGTGCTGTGGCGCTTTGTGAGCCCCCCACCGCCGGCACTGGCCAGTTATGGCCCGCTCACCCGCTTGGGTGCCAAGCTGGGGCATCTGGCGCTGTACCTGGGATTGTTCGCCGTAATGATCGCCGGTTACCTGATATCCACCGCCGACGGCGTAGGTATCCCGGTGTTTGGCCTGTTCGAGGTGCCCGCCCTGGTCAGCAATCTGCCAGACCAGGCGGACCTGGCCGGCGTCATTCACCTGTGGCTGGCGTGGGGTGTGGTGGTTTTTGCGGGGTTGCACGCCCTGGCCGCACTCAAGCACCATTTCATCGACCGTGACGCGACCCTCATGCGCATGCTGGGCCGCAAAGCTTGACGCTCAACCTCAATCGCAAAGGAAGGAAGTAACGATGTTGAAAAAGACTTTTGCCGCTCTGGCGCTCGGTACTGCTCTGTTCTCCGCTGGCCAGGCCATGGCAGCCGAGTACAAGATCGACAAGGAAGGCCAGCACGCTTTCGTGGACTGGAAGATCAGCCACCTGGGCTACAGCTTCATTCACGGTACGTTCAAGGACTTTGACGGTAACTTCACTTGGGACAGTGCCAAGCCTGAAGCCAGCAAGATCAGCGTCGACCTGAAAACCGCCAGCCTGTGGTCGAACCACGCCGAGCGTGACAAGCACATTGCCAGCGCCGACTTCCTGGACGTGAAGAAGTACCCGGATGCCAAGTTCGTATCCACCAGCGTCAAGTCCACGGGTGACAAGACCGCTGACGTGACCGGTGACCTGACCCTGCACGGCGTGACCAAGCCGGTGACGTTCAAGGCTACCTTCAATGGTGAGGGCAAGGACCCGTGGGGCGGTGAGCGCGCTGGCTTCAACGCCACCACCACCTTGAACCTGAACGACTTCGGCATCAAAGGCCCAGGCCCAACCTCGCAAACGCTGGATCTGGACATCAGCGTCGAGGGCGTGAAGCAGAAGTAATAAACGCCAGCCGAATGAAAAACGGGGCCGCTAGCGGCCCCGTTTTCGTTTACGACCCCTTGCGGGTCAGCAGTGCTGGGCGTTCGCCCCGCGGACGGCTTGGCAGATCGTCCAGTTGCTCGGGAGTCGGATAACGATCCAGCTTGGATTCCTTGCGGATGATCACAGGCTGATGCTGTGGCTGGCGCGTGTTACCCACGGCCGGTTCCTGGCGGGCAGCGGCGTCACGCGGTGGGCGACCACCACGTGCGGCGCCGTCACGGCGGGCAGCGCCGCCATTATTGCCGCGAGGCGGGCGTTTTTCGCCACCGCCAGTACGGGGTTGACCGTTGTTGCGGCCTTGACCACCGGCATTGGTACGCGGCGTACCCCCTTGCGGTTGACCGCCATTACCGGCTGGGCGACGGTTGCGGCCCTGGCCCTTGCCATTCTGGTAGGGGCTTACGTAGTCGGCACGGTTACCGAAGTTGTCCACATCGTCATCCAGAAACTCTTCCGGGTCGCGGTTGGGCTGCATGACCGGAGGGGTAGCGTTACTGGCCTGCTGCTGACGAGGCTTTTTGTTACGTGGCTTGCGCGGCTGTTGCTGCCTGTCGCCGGCCTTTTCCTTGTCAGCGGGTTTGTCCGCAGCCTGCTGGCGGGTCTTGCCCTTGTCCTTGCCCTTGCCCTTGTCCTTGCGGCCACCGTTGGCGTCTTTGCCACCCTCGCCACGGGCCTGCTGACCACGACCGCCGCGGCCATTGGTTTGCTGGCGTTCGCGTACTTCGGGCTTCTCGGCCTCGACCTGGCTGGCATCGAAGCCCATCAGGTCGCCGTCCGCGATTTTCTGACGGGTCACACGCTCGATGCTCTTGAGCAGTTTTTCCTCGTCAGGTGCCACCAGGGAGATGGCCTCGCCCGAGCGACCGGCGCGACCAGTACGGCCAATGCGGTGCACGTAGTCTTCTTCGACGTTGGGCAGCTCGAAGTTGACGACGTGGGGCAGTTGGTCGATGTCCAGCCCGCGAGCGGCGATGTCGGTGGCGACCAGAACGCGAATGTTGTTGGCCTTGAAATCAGCCAGGGCCTTGGTGCGCGCGTTCTGGCTCTTGTTGCCGTGGATGGCGGCGGCAGTCAGGCCGTGCTTTTCCAGATACTCGGCCAGGCGGTTGGCGCCGTGCTTGGTGCGGGTGAAGACCAGCACTTGCTCCCACGCACCCAGGGTGATCAGGTGCGCCAACAGAGCACGCTTGTGGCTGGCCGGCAGGCGGTAGACACGCTGCTCGATGCGCTCGACGGTGGTGTTGGGCGGGGTGACCTCGATGCGCTCCGGGTTGTGCAGGAGCTTGTCGGCAAGGTCGGTGATGTCTTTGGAGAACGTGGCCGAGAACAGCAGGTTCTGGCGTTTGGCCGGCAGGCGGGCCAGCACTTTCTTGACGTCGTGGATGAAGCCCATGTCGAGCATGCGGTCAGCTTCATCCAGGACCAGAATTTCTACATGGGCCAGGTCAACCTTGCCTTGACCGGCCAGATCGAGCAGGCGGCCAGGGCAGGCAACCAGGACGTCGACGCCCTTGGCAATGGCCTGCACCTGCGGGTTCATGCCGACGCCGCCGAAGACGCACGCACTGACCAGCGGCAGGTCGCGGGCGTACAGCTTGAAGCTGTCGTGCACCTGGGCCGCGAGTTCGCGGGTCGGGGTCAGTACCAGGACGCGTGGCTGGCGTGGGCCATGGCGCTGGGATTTGTCAGGGTGACCGGCCGGGAACAGACGTTCGAGAATCGGCAGGGCGAAGCCGCCGGTCTTACCGGTACCGGTTTGTGCGGCGACCATCAGGTCGCGGCCTTGCAACACGGCGGGAATTGCCCGCTGTTGCACGGGGGTCGGCTGGGTATAGCCCGCGGCTTCAATGGCGCGGACAAGAGCCTCGGAGAGACCGAGGGAAGCAAAGGACATGGGCAATCCTGTTCTCGTGTGGGCTGGGCCCGTAGGGATGTTCTGCCTGGCGCGACGGGCATCGGCAAGATGCGATCGCGTCCGGTCCAGCTGGGCGTTCACTGCACATCCGGGAAACGGAGGGCTGACGCCTGAGTGCGTCGATGCCGATCGGGATGCCTGTTGCGAGGCCGAGCGTCCGGGCGTGAGCCGGGCGGGAAGGCCCGAGTATAACAGAGCTAGCGCGCTGTGCTGCTTTCCTGCTGCTCAACGGCGTTCGCAGCGGTCTCAGGGTCGTGTGTGTAATGGTCCATGATGGCCGCATAGGCCGGTTCCTGCTTGAAGCGCCGCAGTTCCTCGGCAAAGGCCTGGGCCAGTGCCTCGCGCCCGGGCTTGCGGGCCAGGCCCAGGTATTGGGGCTGACGGCTGACGACAAGCGGCAAGGCCTCGATCTGTTGCTCCAGGCCCAAGAGCCGGATGACATGCAGGCCGACCCTGCGGTCGGTGATCGCTAGGTCTATACGCCCCAGCGCCAGCTTGCCGATGTTCGCTTCATGGGTCGGCGCCGCTTCGCGCTTGAAGAACTCAGCCTCATTGAAAGCCGCACTGTAGTTGTAGCCTGGCGAGGTGCCGACGGTCAGGCCGGCCAGCTCATCCAGGTTCGATACCTCATGCCGGCGTGCCTTGGTCTGGAACAGGATCAACTCGGCCGTGGACATGGGTTCTGGGACATACAGCAGATAAGGATGGCGGGACTCGACCTGGAAGACATCCATGATGCCGTCGGCCTGCCCTTGCTCGATCATCGCCAGGCAACGTTTGAAGGGCATGAATTGCCATTGGACCTCGTACCCCAGGCGACGCAGCACCTCTGTCGTGACCTCGTAGTCGATGCCTCGCGGCTGACCGTTTTGCTCGTAGACATAGGGTGCCCAGTCATCGCTTACCAGGCGCAAGCGCTCGCCCAGCGCGAACGGGCTGAGGCAAAAGAGCAGCAGGATCCAGATCAGACGGGCGGAGATTGGCATGCCCGGAGATTACGCGCTCGGCCAGGTCAAGACCAGTGCCGGATTGGGTGGAGCAGCGCGCCGCAGGTGGGGCCTGCGACACGTGCGAATGAACCAGGCGCCGGTCAGAAACCAGCACGTGGTTCATCAGGCTTCAACGAGAGGGTTGGAGGTTGTTCCAGATCGCCATGCTCGGTTCTGCCTGGTTCAAGGTGTAGAAGTGCAGGCTCGGTGCGCCGCCTTGCAGCAGCTCCTCGCACATGCGGGTGATGACTTCTTCCCCGAAGGCCTGGATGCTGGCCGTATCGTCCGCATAGGCTTCGAGCTGTTTGCGAATCCAGCGTGGAATTTCGGCGCCACAGGCGTCGGAAAAACGCGCCAGCTTGCTGTAGTTGGTGATCGGCATGATGCCGGGCACCACTGGAATGTCCACGCCCAGCTTCTGGGCCCGCTCGACGAAGTAGAAGTAGCTGTCGGCGTTGAAGAAGTACTGGGTGATGGCGCTGTCGGCACCGGCCTTGACCTTGTGCGCGAAATTGGCCAGGTCGGCTTCGAAGTTGCGTGCCTGCGGGTGCATCTCGGGGTAGGCGGCGACTTCGAGGTGGAAGTGGTCACCCGTTTCCTGACGGATGAACTCGACCAGGTCGCTGGCATAACGCATCTCGCCACTGGCCATGCCCATGCCCGAAGGCAGGTCACCGCGCAGTGCGACGATGCGCTTGATGCCGACTTGCTTGTACTCGGCCAGCAGCGCGCGCAACTCGGCCTTGGTATCGCCCACGCACGAGAGGTGGGGCGCAGCCGGCACCTGCACCTGGCTCTCCAGTTGCAACACGGTGTTGAGCGTGCGGTCGCGGGTGGAACCACCAGCGCCATAGGTGCAGGAGAAGAAATCAGGGTTGCAGGCGGCCAACTGGCGCGCCACGCCCATCAGCTTTTCATGACCTGCGTCGGTTTTGGTCGGGAAGAACTCGAAACTGTAGCGGCGTTCCTGTGACATCACTCGTTCCTCTAACAGCAAGCCCAAAGCTGCAAGCTGCAAGTAGAAGCCAGGTCGGTGATGGCCGACCTGGCCTGGCATCGTTCACGTTTCTTTCAGGCGTGTACTCCAAGCGGCAATGCCACGGTCTGGCACTGCCTGGCGCTTGAAGTGTGCCAATCAGTAACGGTAAGCGTCAGGCTTGAACGGGCCTTCAACGGTTACGCCGATGTAGTCGGCCTGCTGTTTGGTCAACTGGGTAACCACGCCGCCAAAACCGCGGACCATTTCCAGGGCTACTTCTTCGTCGAGCTTCTTGGGCAGCACTTCGACCGTCAGGCGCTCGGCTTTCTTCTCGGCCGACAGGTCGGCGTACTTCTGCTCGAACAGGAAGATCTGTGCCAGGACCTGGTTGGCGAAGGAGCCGTCCATGATGCGGCTTGGGTGGCCAGTGGCATTGCCCAGGTTGACCAGGCGGCCTTCGGCCAGCAGGATCAGGTAGTCGTCGTTCTGAGGATCGAAGCTGCCAGCACCAGTGCGGTGAATCTTGTGCACCTGCGGCTTGACCTCTTCCCATGCCCAGTTCTTGCGCATGAAAGCGGTATCGATTTCGTTGTCGAAGTGGCCGATGTTGCAGACAACGGCACGCTTTTTCAGGGCCTTGAGCATGTTGGCGTCGCAGACGTTGACGTTACCGGTGGTGGTGACGATCAGGTCGATCTTGCCCAGCAGCGCCTTGTCGACACTGGCCTCGGTGCCATCGTTCAGGCCATCGAGGAAGGGCGAAACCACTTCGAAACCGTCCATGCAGGCCTGCATCGCGCAGATGGGGTCGACTTCGGTGACCTTGACGATCATGCCTTCCTGACGCAGCGACTGAGCCGAGCCCTTGCCCACGTCACCGTAGCCGATGACCAGAGCCTGCTTGCCCGACAGCAGGTGGTCGGTACCGCGCTTGATGGCATCGTTCAGGCTGTGACGGCAGCCGTACTTGTTGTCGTTCTTGCTCTTGGTGACCGAGTCGTTGACGTTGATGGCCGGAACCTTCAGCTCGCCCTTGGCCAGCATGTCCAGCAGGCGGTGCACGCCGGTGGTGGTTTCTTCGGTCACGCCGTGGACGCGCTCGAGCACCTGTGGGTATTTCTTGTGCAGCAGCTCGGTCAGGTCGCCACCGTCATCCAGGACCATGTTGGCATCCCAGGGCTGGCCGTCCTTGAGGATGGTCTGTTCCAGGCACCATTCGTATTCCTGCTCGGTTTCACCCTTCCAGGCGAAGACCGGGATACCGGCGGCTGCGATGGAGGCGGCGGCCTGGTCCTGGGTGGAGAAGATGTTGCACGACGACCAGCGCACTTCGGCCCCCAGGGCGACCAGGGTCTCGATCAGCACGGCAGTCTGGATGGTCATGTGGATGCAGCCCAGGATCTTGGCACCCTTGAGCGGTTGCTCGGCCTGGTACTTGCGGCGCAGGCCCATCAGCGCAGGCATTTCCGATTCGGCGATGATGGTTTCGCGACGGCCCCAGGCGGCCAGGGAGATGTCGGCAACTTTGAAATCGGTAAAACCAGCAGGCATGTTTGCAGCGCTCATCAGAGCCTCCATTCGTAGTGTGCGAATGGGCGCCGTTGTGCGTTGAGCGTCCGCGGGAGCGGACAACGCCCCATCCGAGCCTGACAGGTCGAGCCTGCTGCAGCGCCCCTCGGACAGGTGGCGGGCATGGCGCCGCTGTGGACGGCCATGTAAAACGGCCACGATTATAGCCGGGTGCGGCACCATCCCCAAGGTTTTCTGTCGATTAATCGAGACGATAGTCGATGTTGGGTGGAGTGACGCTGGCCGCTCTGCCATCATCGTTTTACGCAAGCCAGGATGCTCAGGAGTCCCGATGAACTTCCATACCCGCAAGTGGGTGAAACCCGAAGACCTCAACCCCAACGGCACGCTGTTCGGTGGCAGCCTGCTGCGCTGGATCGACGAGGAAGCGGCCATCTATGCCATCGTGCAGCTGGGCAACCAGCGCGTGGTGACCAAGTACATGTCGGAAATCAACTTCGTCAGTGCCTCGCGCAAAGGCGACATCATCGAGCTGGGCATCACGGCCACCGAGTTCGGCCGCACCTCGATCACGCTGCGCTGCGAAGTGCGCAACAAGATCACGCGCAAGAGCATCCTGACCGTCGAACGCATGGTCTTCGTGAACCTGGGCGAGGACGGCCTGCCTGCACCGCACGGGCGTACCGAGATCAAGTACGTGCAGGACCAGTTCCCCGACTCTGCCGTGGAGTGACGGTCTGGGGCTGCAGGGTGCAGCCCCGCTTCTTTCAGGGTTGTGCGCTGACCCTGCGCACCACCTTGCCGATGCTCAGGCCCTGGACCAGGATCGAGGACAGCACCACGATGTAGGTGATCGACAGCAGCAGGTCACGCTCTTCACCCAATGGCAACGACAGCGCCAGGGCTACCGATACCCCACCTCGCAGGCCACCCCAGGTCAGCACCCGCACCGTGCCCTTGGGCACCGCACGCCAACGCCGCAGCAACACGATGGCCGGCGCCACGGTCAGCAGGCGCGACAGCAGCACGGCCAGCGCCAGCACACTGCCGGCGGCCATGTGCAGCCAGTTGAACGGCAGCAACAGCAGTTCGAGGCCGATCAACGCGAACAGCAGCGCGTTGAGCATGTCGTCGATCAACTCCCAGAAACCGTCCATGTAGCGACGGGTCATGTCGTTCATCGCCAGGTTGCGGCCCAGGTTGCCGATGATCAGGCCCGCCACCACCATCGCGATGGGGGCCGAGACGTGCAGCTCGTAGCACATCGCCGAGCCACCGATCACCAGTGCCAGGGTCAGCATGACCTCGACCTGGTACTGCTCCACGCTCTTGATCATGCGGTAGGTGGCGTAGCCGATCACACCGCCGAACAGCACGCCGCCGATGGCTTCGCGAGCGAACAGCAGCGCGGTGTCGGCGATGCTCGGGGTTTCACCGAGCTGGATGATGCCCAGCAGCACGGTGAAGACCACAACGGCAGTACCGTCGTTGAACAAAGACTCGCCGACGATGGTGGTCTTCAGGGGTTTTGGAGCGTTGGCCGTACGCAGGGCGCCCAATACTGCAATCGGGTCGGTCGGCGAGATAAGCGCGCCGAACAGCAGGCAGTAGATCAGCGGCACCTGCCAGCCGAACATCGCGAACACCCAGTGCGACAGGTAGCCGATGACCACGGTGGCGATCAGCACGCCCACGGTGGCCAGCAGGCCGATGGGCCAGCGGTAGCTGCGCAGGTCGGACAAGTTCACGTGCAAGGCACCGGCGAACAGCAGGAACGCCAGCATCCAGTGCATCAGCAGGTCATTGAAGTCGATCTGGTTCATCAGGGCTTCGACGCGGGCTTCCAGGCCCGGAAAGCCGATCAGGCTCAATGCCTGCAGCATGAGCGAAAACAGCAAGGCCGTGACCATCACGCCGATCGCAGGGGGCAGGCCGATGAATCGATAGTTCACATACGTGAGCAGGGTGGTGAGGCAGATAAACGCGGCAACTAATTCAAGCATCCCGATTCCTGTAACAGTGGCTTCCAAGTCGTCACCCGAATGACTCGGGCAGCTCTTTGATGACCTGACGAGGGGTTCGGGGCACAGGGTTTGACCGAATTTGCCGTAAACGTTCCCGTTCGAGCCCTCCTAAAGGCGGTGGGCGGGCTGCAACACAGGGACGCAAGGCCGCCTTGTGATTGACGCGTTCACCTGGCCAGGGCTTATAGTCTGCGTCCGGTAACCCATTGAGGACCCACCGCGTGTTGGCCACGTCTCTGGTGCTGATCGCTGCCTTGCTTCATGCCACCTGGAACACCTTGATCAAATTCAGCGGCGAGCGCCTGCTGGTCATTGCGAGCATGGACACGGTGGCCCTGGCACTGGTGTTGCCTGCGGTGGCCTTCGTGGACATCCCACCTGCCGGTATCTGGCCCTGGTTGCTGGCTTCGGTGTTTGCCGAGCAGCTGTATCGCTGGCTGCTGATCAAGGCTTACCGCGTGGGTGATTTGGGCCTGGTCTATCCGCTGATGCGTGGGCTGTCGCCCCTGGTCGTGCTGGCGCTAACCCTGGTGTTCGCCGGAGAACCTCTGAGCCAGCAACAAATCATCGGCATTCTGCTGATTCCCTGTGGCATGGCCTGCCTGTTGTGGCAGGGCGGTGGCGGGGACCGGCTGCCTTGGTCGATGTTGCCGGTAGTGGCCCTGATCGGGCTGTGCATCGGGTGCTATACCTGGTTCGACGGTCAGGCCGTGCGCGAATGGGGCAAGCCCTGGGACTACCTGGTGTGGCTGACGTTGCTCAGCGCCTGGCAATTCCCCGCGTTGGCCGTCGTGGCGCGCCGGGCACCGTTCGTGCTGTTCTGGAAAACCCAGTGGCGGCTGGGCCTGGCCGTTGGGCTGTGCGTGCTGTTCAGTTATGCCCTGGTGCTCTGGGCGATGCACCTGGGGTCGGTGGCCGAGGCAGCGGCGCTGCGCGAGCTGAGCGTGATCCTTGTGGTGTTGCTGGGGATGCGCTACCTCAAAGAACCTTTCGGCGGGCCAAGACTCCTAGCTTGCGGGCTGGTACTGGCAGGTATGCTGGTAATGAAGCTCTGACCGACTGACGAACGAGGAACCCTGTCCATGACCGTTGCCCTGTGGTGCATCCTGATCGCGATGATCCTGCCGCCGCTTTGTGCGCTGATCGCCAAGCTGGCGAGCGGCCGGTTCGGCTTGAAGCACAACCATGACCCGCGCGCCTTCCTCGATACCCTGTCCGGGCTGCCGCGCCGCGCGCACTCAGCCCAGCAGAACGGGTACGAAGCCTTTCCGGCGTTCGCCGCCGCCGTGCTGGTGGCAGACATCGTCGGCAATGCCGAACAGGTGACCCAGGATGTGCTGGGGGTGATGTACATCACCAGCCGGCTGCTTTACATCATCTGCTACCTCGCCGACTGGGCGGCACTGCGCTCGTTGGTCTGGTTCGCCGGCCTTGCGATCATCGTGGCGTTCTTCGTGGTCTCGGCCTGACCCCATCGCCCGATGCCAAGGCCCCGGTCACGGGACCTTGGGCACCTCAGGCAGCGGTTGGCCCTTGGGCCACAGCATCCAGATCTGGCCCTGCTGCTTCATGTTCCCGGCCAGGTCTCCGGCTGCCTGGCCGGTCCCCCAGAACAGGTCGGCGCGCACCTCGCCTGCAATGGCGCCTCCGGTGTCCTGGGCCGCGACCGGGCGCACGACGGGGCTGCCGTCCGGGCGTGTGGTCGATAGCCACAGCAGACTGCCAAGCGGGATGACTTTGCGGTCAATGGCCACACTGTAGCCCGCCGTCAGCGGAACGTTGAGCGAACCACGTGGCCCCTCGTTGCTGTCGGGGCGTGGGCTGAAGAACACGTAGCTGGGGTTGCTGGCCAGCAATTCAGGCACCCGTGAAGGGTTGGCCTGGGCCCACGCATGAATGGCGCCCATGCTCACGTCTTCTTTTTTCAGCTGCCCTTGCTCGACCAACCAGCGGCCAATGGGACGATACGGATGACCGTTCTGGTCGGCGTAACCCAGGCGCAGCTGGCGCCCGCCCTCCAGTTGAACACGGCCAGAGCCCTGGATTTGCAGGAACTGCAAGTCCATCGGGTCGGTCAGCCAGGCCAGTACCGGTGCCTTGGCGCCGTTGCGGTTGATCACCTCTGCGGTGTCGTAGGGCTTGAGCACGCGCCCTTCGAGGCGACCGCGCAGGCGCTTGCCCTTGAGTTCCGGGTACACGCTGGCCAGGTCCACCGTGATCATGTCTTCGGGAGGGCCGTATACCGCCACATGATAGGTGGCAGATGGGGTCAGGCTGCCGGGGTAGACAGGCTCGTAATAGCCGGTGATCAAGCCGTTGGCACTGTTGTCGGCCGAACGCAGGCCGTAGACCTCGAGGTTCTGCTCGAGAAAGGTGCGCACCTGTGCAGCGCTTGCCGGCTGGCTCCCGGCGGCTTCACAGGTGGCGGCCCAGACCGGGTCGCGCTTGAGCTTTTCGCAGCCGCTGCGCCAGGCATAGAAACCGGCGAGCATGTCTTCGTCGCTGACCGTGGGCAGGTCTTTCCAGGCAACAGGCGCGTACGTCGCGATGGCGTGGGGCTCGGGCTTTGCCGTCTGGTCGTTGTCGCAGCCGGCCAGCAACGCCATCAGCGGGAATGTCCAGGCCAAGTGGCGCAAGGCATGTTTCATCGTTGTATTCCTGTCATGGACGAACACGCGGTTCACCCCTGTTTTTTATGTGGCTATTGGTCTTTCGCCTTTTGCCAGCGATACTGGCCGGCCCTTTCTTCCAGGCATGGGTAGGCGAGATGTTTAAGCGGTTGGGCGTTGTGGTGCTTGCAGCATTGACCTTGGGCAGTGGCCTGACGGGGTGCGGGGGGGTTGACCCTGACTCGCCGCTGGGTAAGCGCAAGGCCATCTTCAAGGACATGCTCACGACAAGCGAGGACCTGGGCGGCATGTTGCGTGGTCGACTGCCGTTCGACGCCGGCCGCTTCGCCCAAGGGGCGCAGACACTGGATACGCTGTCTCACCAACCCTGGCAGCACTTTACGCAGGTGCGTGAAGGCGACAGCAGCGCAGCCCGCCCTGAGGTGTGGCAACGGCAGGCGCGCTTTCAGGACCTGGCCCGGCAATTGGAGGCAGCCACTGGCGAGCTCGTACAAGCGACGCGCCAGCCATCGCTGGACGCTGCGCAATTGAAGGCGCCCATGGACAAAGTCGAAGGCGCATGCCGAGCGTGCCATAGCGAATTTCGTAACCATTGAATGGCGAGGCGGGCGGCGGCTGGCCCGTGCGCCGCCTCAGGCGCTGGCCTCAGCGGTCAAGGTCGTCTACCGCGTCCTGCAGTTCCTTGCGGGACTCGGCGAGCTTGTCCTTGCGCTTGTTGATCTTTTCGGCATCGCCTTTCTTCTCGGCCTTTTTCAGGTCCTTCTCTCGCTGGGCCACCTCATGGCGCGCATCGAGCACCTTCTGCTCACGCTCCTTGCGCAGGCTGGCGTCAGTGCAGTTGGCCACGCCACGCAAGGCTTCTTCCAGCCCGGCCGCCTGAGCGGCATTGCCATGCTCACGGGCGATTTTGAGCTGGTTCTCGATCGCGCTGCGCTTGGCGTCGCAACCTGTCAGGCCGGCATCGGGCGCGGCTGCTTGTACAGTGCCTGCGCCCAGGCCCAAGGCCGCGAGCAGAAAAAGGGGGGAAAAGCGTTTCATGAAAAGCCTCCTGGACGGGGCAGGGCAACGAGAAAAATTCTGGATGGAAATCCTGCCTTGGTTTTGGCTATTTAGAAACCCTTGATAAAGCTGGGCCGCTAAATCTCCGGCTTTTCCTACAGTTTTTTTGGTAAATAATCATTGCTCAGGCCTGAGCGGCTGCTCCGAGAACCCGTCTACAGCCTGCCCGGCCAGATGGGCTGCAATGGCTTGCACCTCGGCGCTGGCGAAGAATCGCGCAAGTTCGTCCGCCCTTTTCGAGCCGATGCCAGGCTGGGCTTGCCACTGCACGTGCGTCTGGGCAACCACTGTCGGCCAGTCACCGGGCAGCAGCACACCTTTGCCAATGGGTGCTCCTATACCGCGAACCCATTGGGAAAATGGGCGCGAGCGGGCCTGCTCGAAGGCGGCTAGCAATTGGGCTGCCCTCAGGGTGCTGATGCCTGGCACCTGTTGCAGGCGCCCCTCATCGAGCTCCAGCCAGTCGGTCATCGTCGACACCAGGCCTGCCTCGATCAGGCGCCGCCAGGTCCCTGGGCCCATCCCAGGCAGGGCCAGGCCCTGTTTGCCGGCCAGCCAGCTGAGGCGGGCGATGAACTGCTCATTGCAGCTTTCTCCAGCACGCCAGCAGCTATGGGCATGGTGTTGGTCGACTGCAGGTGCGTTGACTGGCTGGCGTTCGACCGAGTAATGCACGATCTGCTCGAAACGGGGGATGGTCAGCCCCGCCAGGCTAATGGCTATCTGGTCGCCTGGCCGAACGTCCAATGCCTGCCAGCGTGACAGCGAACCCAGGCTGATACGGGTCACGCGTCGGTCATCGAGGGTGACCGGCTCGAGGTGAACGATGGGGGTAACCTTGCCAGTACGGCCGACCTGGAAGCGCACATCGCGCACCTGCGCCAACTTTCGTGCGTAGGGGTATTTCCAGGCTGCGATCCAGTACGGCGCCTTGGCCTGCCAACGTTGGGCGGGCGGGCGTTTGCCCTGGCGCAGGATCACCCCGTCGCTGGCGAAGGGTAGCGGCGTGCTGAACCAGTGGTCCCGCCACCGGGCAGCTTCTTCGGGGGTATTGATCGCAACGCTGTAATGCTGACTGTCCGCAAAACCTAACTGGACCAGCTGCGACAGGCGCTCGGTTTGCTGCTCAGGCCCCTTGGGCCAATCCCACACGAACAGACCGATGCGCGTGCCTTGTTCCTCGTCGATTTGGTGGCGAGCAAGCAGGCCGGCGACCGTGCCACGGGCATTTATACCCCCTGCGCTTGCCTGTATGTGGCCCTCAAGGCGCAAGTAGAGCTCGCCTTGAAGCGACAGATCGAGCGGGTGGGGCAGTCGCCGGACAATCCGTCCGAGTTGTGGGATGTGGCGGCTCCAATCGTGTCCCTGGACCCCGTCGCCTCGGCTGATCAACTGGGTCAGCCGGCCTTGGCGGTAGATCAGTGAAACGGCCACGCCATCGACCTTTGGCTGTATCCATAGGTCAGTCTTGCCAGCCATCCAGCCGGCAACACGCTGGAAGTCGGCCAGCTTCTGCACGCCGGTGTGCGGCACGGGATGGACGACTGGGCCACCTGCGCTGGCCAGCGGCGAGGCCTGGGTCGCAAGGCCAACGCAGCGTTGCAGCATGGCCAGGTGATCGCGGCTCTGGTCATACAGCTCATCGGCCACCAGTGCCACGCCGTCACGGTGATAACGTTCGTCCCAGTGCGCGAGCGTGGCGCTCAGCTGGGCGATCTCAGCGTGTGAGCGCGACGGTGTCCAATCCGGGCACGGGTTGGCCCAGGTCGGCGGCAGGTGGAACACCACCATGATCAGCAGCAATACGATTGGCATGGCCCGCTTCCTTGCGTGGCTGAGGATGTGCCGAGCCTATGGGTTTTTCACGGTGTTCGCCTCGGGCGGTTTGTCAGGCGATATGTCACAAAAAAGCCCCTGCCGATTGCTCGGCAGGGGCTTTCGCTCAGCGCTGTAGGAAATTACAGGCCGGCAGCGTCACGCAGCGCTTCAGCGCGGTCGGTGCGTTCCCAGGTGAAGGTGGTGAAGGTGTCGTCACCCACTGTTTTTTGTTGCGGGGTGCGGCCGAAGTGGCCGTAGGCAGCGGTTTCCTGGTACATCGGGTGCAGCAGGTCGAGCATGGTGGTGATGGCATATGGACGCAGGTCGAAGCACTCGCGCACCAGCTGGATGATCTTCTCGTCCGACACTTTGCCGGTGCCAAAGGTGTTGATCGAGATGGAAGTCGGCTGGGCCACGCCGATGGCATACGAGACCTGGATCTCGCAGCGCTCGGCCAGGCCGGCGGCGACGATGTTCTTGGCTACGTAGCGGCCGGCATAGGCGGCGGAACGGTCGACCTTGGACGGGTCCTTGCCCGAGAACGCGCCGCCACCGTGGCGGGCCATGCCGCCGTAGGAGTCGACGATGATCTTGCGACCGGTCAGACCGCAGTCACCGACCGGGCCGCCGATGATGAAGTTGCCGGTCGGGTTGATGTGGTACTGGGTACCCTTGTGCAGCAGCTCGGCAGGCAGCGTGTGCTTGACGATCAGTTCCATGACCGCTTCCTGCAGGTCTTTCTGCGATACCTCAGGGTTATGCTGGGTGGACAGGACCACCGCATCGATGCCCACGACCTTGCCACCTTCGTAGCGGCAGGTGACCTGCGACTTGGCATCCGGGCGCAGCCAGGGCAGCAGGCCAGACTTGCGTGCTTCGGCCTGGCGTTCGACCAGGCGGTGCGAGAAGCAGATCGGCGCTGGCATCAGCACTTCTGTCTCGTTGCTGGCGTAGCCGAACATCAGGCCCTGGTCACCGGCGCCCTGGTCTTCTGGCTTGGAACGGTCGACGCCCTGGGCGATGTCCACCGACTGCTTGCCGATGATGTTCATCACGGCGCAGGTGGCACCGTCGAAGCCTACGTCCGAGCTGTTGTAGCCGATGTCGATGATGACCTTGCGTACCAGGTCCTCGAGGTCGACCCAGGCCGAGGTGCTCACCTCGCCGGCAATGATCGCCACGCCGGTCTTGACCAGCGTTTCACAGGCGACGCGGGCGTACTTGTCCTGGGCGATGATCGCATCCAGCACGGCGTCAGAAATCTGGTCGGCGATTTTATCCGGATGCCCTTCGGACACGGACTCGGAGGTGAAAAGGGAGTATTCGCTCATCTCGAAGGTTCCTGAAATTTACCGATGGTGTATGTCGCCAGCCGTCCGCTGGAAATGGCGGACCTGGATCTGGAAACCGTTACGCAGGCCTACGTACAGGCTATCCCCGTGGGACAGGCCTGCCGCGTTGGCCCAGCGGGCCAAGTCGTCCTGTTCGAAGCCGAGCCACAGGTCGCCGCAGGCTTCCCGCGCCCACCCCTGGTCATGGCTGCACAACTCGGTGATCAGCAGGCTGCCGCCTGCTTTCACCCGTTTGGCCAGCTGGCACAACGCCAGGGCCGGGTCGCTGAAATGGTGCAAGACCATGTTCAGCACAACGCAGTCAGCGACCACATCCGTTGCACCCAGTGCATCGGCCAACTGCAGGTTCACATTGTCCAGCCCTTCGCGCTGGCAGACCTGGCGGGCGAGTTCGAGCATGGTCGGGCTGTTGTCCAGCGCCGTGACCTGGGCAAAGCGCCGAGCCAGGTCCGGCAGGAACCCGCCATCGCCGGGGCCGACTTCAAGCGCGCTGGCGCTTGGGTCGAAATGCAGTTTGTCGAGCAGCGCCAGCAGGCTCTCGCGGTATTGCGGCAAGCCTGCGATCAGGTCCTGCTGGGCGCGAAAGCGTTCTTCCACACGCAGGAAGAAGTCCTGGCTGGTTGCTGCGCGGCGCTGCTGCACCTGGGCGATGCGGCCCTGCACCTCAGCGGGCAAGGCCAGGTCATCGACCTCGTCGAGCAACGCGGCATGCAAGCGCCCGCCCAAGCGCAGGCTATCGGGCAGGGCACGGCGATAGAAAATGGCGTTGCCTTCCCGACGGGTGGCGACCAGGTCGGCCTGGGCCAGCACCTTGAGGTGGTGGCTCATGCCCGACTGACCGATGTCGAAGATCTGCGCCAGCTCCAGCACGCCGAAGGAATCGTTGGCCAGGGCGCGCAGTACATTCAGGCGCAACTCGTCGCCACTGGCCTTGCACAGGGCGGCCAGTGCCTCGCGTTGTTCCGGGATCGCTTGCGCACGAAGGTTCATGGTGCGGGAGTCTAGACAGGCATCGTTGCCCTAGCAAGGCCTATATCAAAAAGTTTTGATATTGCAGGCCTGCTACCCGATCACCCTCACCCTGGCCTTGCCATTGCGCCGATCATCGGACCAATGCACGCCGACTGCTGCTTAAATGTTTGCCCCAAGCGCCCCAGTGGGCGAAAATGGCCGCCTTTTTCGTACTACCACCTATTTCAAGCCCCCAGGAGATCAGCGATGCCCAGCCGTCGTGAACGTGCCAACGCCATTCGTGCCCTTAGCATGGATGCCGTGCAAAAGGCCAACAGCGGCCACCCCGGTGCCCCCATGGGCATGGCGGATATCGCCGAAGTTCTTTGGCGCGACTACCTCAAGCACAACCCGAGCAACCCGGCATTTCCCGATCGCGACCGCTTCGTGCTGTCCAACGGCCACGGTTCGATGCTCATCTACTCGCTGCTGCACCTGACTGGCTACGACCTGTCGATCGACGACCTCAAGGGCTTCCGTCAACTGCACAGCCGTACCCCGGGCCACCCGGAGCACGGTTACACCCCCGGGGTGGAAACCACCACCGGCCCGCTCGGGCAAGGCATCGCCAACGCCGTGGGCTTCGCCCTGGCCGAAAAGGTCATGGCGGCCCAGTTCAACCGTGACGGCCACACCATCGTCGACCACAACACCTACGTGTTCCTGGGCGATGGCTGCATGATGGAAGGCATCTCCCACGAAGTGGCCTCACTGGCCGGCACCCTGGGGCTGAACAAGCTGATCGCCTTCTACGACGACAACGGCATTTCCATCGACGGCGAAGTGCATGGCTGGTTCACCGACAATACCCCGGCGCGCTTTGAAGCCTACAACTGGCAGGTGATCCGCAACGTCAACGGCCACGACGCCGAAGAGATCAAGACGGCCATCGAGACCGCCCGCAAGAGCGACCGTCCGACCCTGATCTGCTGCAAGACCACCATCGGTTTCGGTTCGCCGAACAAGCAGGGCAAGGAAGAGTCCCACGGCGCGCCGCTGGGCAACGACGAAATTGCCCTGACCCGTCAGGCATTGGGCTGGAACCACGGCCCGTTCGAAATCCCTGCCGACATCTATGCCGAGTGGGACGCCAAGCAAGCCGGTGCCAAGGCCGAAGCCGAGTGGAACCAGCGTTTCGAGGCCTACGCCCAGGCTCATCCGGAGCTGGCCGCAGAGTTCAAGCGCCGCATGGCCGGTGACCTGCCTGCCGATTTCAGCGAAAAGGCCCAGGCCTACATCGAGGAAGTGGCGGCCAAGGGCGAAACCATCGCCAGCCGCAAGGCCAGCCAGAATGCCCTGAACGCCTATGGCCCGATGTTGCCTGAATTCCTTGGCGGCTCGGCGGACCTGGCCGGTTCCAACCTGACCCTGTGGAAGGGTTGCAAGGGTGTGGAAGCCGGCGACGCCAGCGGTAACTACGTGTTCTACGGCGTACGTGAGTTCGGCATGACCGCCATCATGAACGGCGTGGCACTGCACGGCGGTCTGGTGCCTTACGGCGCGACTTTCCTGATGTTCATGGAATATGCCCGCAATGCCGTGCGCATGTCGGCGTTGATGAAACAGCGCGTTATCCACGTCTACACCCACGACTCCATTGGCCTGGGCGAAGACGGCCCGACCCACCAGCCGATCGAGCAGCTGACCAGCCTGCGCACCACGCCGAACCTGGACACCTGGCGCCCCGCAGATGCCGTGGAGTCGGCCGTGGCCTGGAAGAACGCCCTGGAGCGCAAGGATGGCCCATCGGCGCTGATCTTCTCGCGCCAGAACCTGCAGCACCAGGCTCGCGATGCGCAGCAGCTCGCTGCCATCAGCCGTGGCGGCTACGTGCTCAAGGATTGCGCGGGCGAGCCGGAGCTGATCCTGATCGCCACCGGCTCGGAAGTGGGCCTGGCCGTTCAGGCCTACGACAAGCTGACCGAGCAGGGCCGCAACGTGCGCCTGGTGTCCATGCCGTCGACCAGCGTGTTCGATGCCCAGGATGCTGCCTACAAGCAGTCGGTGTTGCCGTTGGAAGTCAGCGCCCGTATCGCCATCGAAGCGGCCCATGCGGACTTCTGGTACAAGTACGTCGGCCTCGAAGGCCGCGTCATCGGCATGACCACCTACGGTGAGTCGGCGCCGGCTTCGGCACTGTTCGAAGAATTCGGCTTCACCCTGGAGAACATCCTGGGTACTGCCGAAGAGCTGCTGGAAGACTGATGTATCAGGGAGGGCAGGATGCCCTCCTGGTCGTGCGAGGGGAGGGCGTCGCCCTCCATCGCGCCATGAGGCCGCTTCCACAGGTACTACCCTGCCAGCAACGGCGTGGTACCTGTGGAAGCGGCCTTGTGCCGCGATAGGCCGCCATGCGGCCTCGAAGCCATCACGCTTAGCGAGTCAACGAATGTCCCACTTGCGTCCCTATAAAGTTGCACTCAACGGTTATGGCCGTATCGGCCGCTGTGTTCTGCGCGCGCTGTTCGAGCGGGGCAGCAGGGCCGATTTCGAGATCGTCGCACTCAACGACCTGGCCGACCAGGCCAGCCTGGAATACCTCACCCGCTTCGACTCCACCCACGGGCGCTTTCCCGGCGAGGTCAAGGTCGATGGCGATTGCCTGCATATCAATGGCGATTGCGTAAAGGTGATGCGCAGCGCCACGCCCGAAGGCATCGACTGGGCAGCCCTGGACGTGGACCTGGTCCTGGAGTGTTCCGGGGCCTACAACACCCGTGCCGATGGCCAGCGCTTTCTTGAGGCGGGTGCGCCACGGGTGCTGTTTTCCCAGCCCATGGCCAGCGAGGCCGACGTCGATGCCACGGTGGTCTACGGTATCAACCAGGATTGCCTGACCGGCACTGAGCGCCTAGTCTCCAATGCTTCGTGCACCACCAACTGCGGTGTACCGCTGCTGAGGGTGCTGGATCAGGCATTTGGCATCGACTACGTACAGATCACCACCATTCACTCGGCCATGAACGATCAGCCGGTGATCGACGCCTATCACCATGAAGACCTGCGCCGTACCCGTTCGGCGTTCCAGTCGGTGATTCCGGTGTCCACCGGGCTTGCGCGCGGCATCGAGCGCCTGCTCCCGGAACTTGCCGGGCGAATCCAGGCCAAAGCGGTACGCGTGCCGACGGTCAACGTCTCGTGCCTGGACATCACCTTGCAGACCGCTCGCGACACCACCGCAGCCGAGGTCAACAGGGTGCTGCGCGAGGCCGCGCTGACCGGGCCGCTCAAAGGCCTGCTGGCCTATACTGAGCTGCCCCACGCCAGTTGTGATTTCAACCACGACCCGCATTCGGCCATCGTCGATGCCAGCCAGACCCGTGTATCAGGCCCGCGCCTGGTCAACCTGCTGGCCTGGTTCGACAACGAATGGGGGTTTGCAAACCGTATGCTCGACGTCGCCGGACATTTTCTGCACGTCGTCCACCCAAACCGCAACAAACAGCCCTGAAGGACCGCATTCATGACCGTGTTGAAGATGACCGACCTCGACCTGCAAGGTAAGCGCGTACTGATTCGCGAAGACCTGAACGTGCCTGTCAAGGACGGTGTGGTGACCAGCGATGCGCGCATCCAGGCGGCGCTGCCGACCATCAAGCTGGCCTTGGAAAAGGGCGCGGCGGTGATGGTCTGCTCGCACCTGGGCCGCCCCACCGAAGGTGAATTCTCTGCCGAAAACAGCCTCAAGCCGGTTGCCCAGTACTTGAGCCAGGCGCTGGGCCGCGACGTACCACTGGTGGGTGACTACCTCGATGGCGTCGAGATCAAGGCCGGCGAGCTGGTGCTGTTCGAGAACGTGCGCTTCAACAAGGGCGAGAAGAAGAACGCCGATGAGCTGGCCCAGCAGTACGCGGCATTGTGCGACGTGTTCGTGATGGACGCCTTCGGCACGGCGCACCGCGCCGAGGGTTCTACCCATGGCGTTGCCAAGTTCGCCAAGGTCGCGGCGGCTGGCCCGTTGCTGGCAGCTGAGCTGGATGCCCTGGGCAAGGCGCTGAAGGCCCCGGCCAAGCCAATGGCCGCCATCGTTGCCGGTTCCAAGGTTTCCACCAAGCTGGACGTGCTCAACAGCCTGAGCTCGGTATGCGATCAGCTGATCGTCGGTGGCGGCATCGCCAACACCTTCCTGGCGGCTGCCGGGCACCCGGTCGGTAAGTCGCTGTACGAGCCTGATCTGGTCGAAACGGCCAAGGCCATTGCCGCCAAGGTCAGCGTGCCGCTGCCTGTCGATGTGGTGGTTGCCAAGGCCTTTGCCGAAGACGCCGAAGCCACCGTCAAGGCCATTGCCGATGTCGCTGCCGACGACATGATCCTGGACATCGGCCCGCAGACCGCCGCCCAGTTCGCCGACTTGCTCAAGTCCTCCAAGACCATCCTGTGGAATGGCCCGGTCGGCGTATTCGAGTTCGATCAGTTCGGCAATGGCACCCAGGTGCTGGCCAAGGCGATCGCCGACAGCGCCGCGTTCTCCATTGCCGGTGGCGGTGATACCCTGGCGGCCATCGACAAATATGGCGTCAGCCAGGATATCTCCTACATTTCTACCGGTGGCGGCGCCTTCCTCGAATTCGTCGAAGGCAAAGTCCTGCCAGCGGTGGCCATGCTCGAAGAGCGGGCCAAAGCCTGATGAACACGGCGCCTGGCAAAAGGAGTGGCCTGGTGGCCAAGCAGTTGCCTGTGTTGCTGCTGGCCGGGCTGCTGAGCGCCTGCGCCGGCAGCCCGGATGCCCAGGACGACCCGGCGCAACCGCCCAAGGGCGGGTGCTATCAGTCCGAATGGCAAGCCGAAACCGTGCCGGTGATCAGCAAGCGCGTAGGCCCGGAAGGCCTGGAAAAGTACGACGAAGAGCACCAGCGCAAGGCGCCAGGCTGCCCTTGATCGGGCCGCCGGCAACCTGCAGGCCGGTTTGTGGTCTTGGAGAAGGGCCGTGTGCTGCCCATCGAGGTAATTGAATGAAAGCGCTCTTGGCCGTAATGGCCCTGGCGACACTGGCAGGATGTTCACTGCTGCAGCCGGCGCAGACCGCGCCGGCGGACAACTGGACCCGCTGGGTCTGCGACACCCAGGCCGAAGTGCTGTGGCGGTTTGCCGACCCGCAGCGGGACCAGGTCGACGTGCGTCTTGGTGGCGGCGACCAGGTGTACCGGCTCAAGGCCGAGCCCGGCGCGTCCGGCGCGCTGTACAGCGACGGCATGCTGGCGTTCCACACCCAGGGTGAGGAAGGCCTGGTGTACTGGGTGGCGACCAACGATCTGATAGGGCGGGGCTGCAAGGCACCGTGACTGGCCGGGCCGCTAGGCTCTGTGTGAAAAGCCTAGGTGGCCCACACTACTTGAACAGCAACCGCCCCTGCGGCAGGCTTGCACGAAACAACGACGCTTGTCGGGAGAGAGATACACAATGGCACTCATTAGCATGCGCCAGATGCTGGACCACGCCGCCGAGTTCGGTTACGGCGTACCGGCTTTCAACGTCAACAACCTCGAGCAGATGCGCGCCATCATGGAAGCGGCTGACAAGACCGACTCCCCTGTGATCGTCCAGGCCTCGGCCGGTGCGCGCAAGTACGCGGGTGCGCCGTTCCTGCGCCACCTGATCCTGGCGGCCATCGAAGAATTCCCGCATATCCCGGTGTGCATGCACCAGGATCACGGCACCAGCCCGGATGTCTGCCAGCGTTCCATCCAGCTGGGCTTCAGCTCGGTCATGATGGACGGCTCGCTCGGCGAAGACGGCAAGACCCCGACCGACTACGAATACAACGTGCGCGTCACCCAGCAGACCGTTGCCATGGCCCATGCCTGTGGTGTGTCGGTAGAAGGCGAACTGGGTTGCCTGGGCTCGCTGGAAACCGGCATGGCCGGTGAAGAAGACGGTATCGGTGCCGAAGGCGTGCTCGACCACAGCCAGATGCTGACCGACCCTGAAGAAGCGGCCGACTTCGTCAAGAAGACCCAGGTCGATGCCCTGGCCATCGCCATCGGCACCAGCCATGGTGCGTACAAGTTCACCAAGCCGCCTACCGGTGACGTGCTGGCCATCGACCGCATCAAGGAAATCCACAAGCGCATCCCCGACACCCACCTGGTGATGCACGGCTCTTCCTCGGTACCGCAGGAGTGGCTGGCGATCATCAACCAGTACGGCGGCGACATCAAGGAAACCTACGGTGTGCCGGTCGAGGAAATCGTCGAAGGCATCAAGTACGGCGTGCGCAAGGTCAACATCGACACCGACCTGCGTCTGGCGTCCACCGGTGCCATCCGTCGTCACATGGCCATGAACCCAAGCGAGTTCGACCCGCGCAAGTTCTTCGCTGAAACCGTAAAAGCCATGCGCGACGTGTGCATCGCCCGTTACGAAGCATTCGGCACTGCCGGCCATGCCTCGAAGATCAAGCCGATCTCCCTGGAAGGCATGTTCCAGCGCTACGCTAAAGGCGAGTTGGCTGCAAAGGTCAACTAAGCCACCCGGCCTCGAATAAACCCGCAGCGATGCGGGTTTTTCGTTTCTGGCAGTGGCTGCGAAACCGATCTGCCGTTGCGTATCACAGAATGTCAGCGAAACCGCTATCGGTCGGCTACCTTCAGTCAGTGACTGATGGTTTTGGCGTGTGATGCGTGCTATCAGCTCATGCCTGGGGTAAAACTGGATCCAACGGCCAGTTTGTAGTCGGTCATATAACAGAGATGCAGCATGGATGGCGCTCACCTTCAACTCATGCCACAGGATGGCAGCTCGGTGCTTCTGGTAGTCGACGATTACCCGGAGAACCTCATCAGTATGCAAGCCTTGTTGTCGCGCCAGGATTGGCAGGTGCTGACGGCAAGTTCGGGCCGAGAAGCCCTGAGCGCGTTGTTGGAAAACGATGTCGACCTGGTTTTACTCGATGTGCATATGCCCGAGATGGACGGCTTCGAAGTCGCTCGTCTGATGCGTGGCAGCCAGCGAACCCGGCTTACGCCCATCATTTTCCTGACAGCCAACGAGCAGTCCCAGGCCGCCGTGTTGAAAGGCTATGCCAACGGCGCCGTGGACTACATGTTCAAGCCGTTCGACCCTCAGATTCTCAAGCCCAAGGTTCAGGCCCTGCTCGACCAGCAGCGCAATCGGCGGCGTTTGCAGGCGCTGACCCGTGAACTCGACGAAGCCCGCGCCTTCAATGCATCCATTCTGGACAATGCGGCCGAGGGTATTGTGGTGGTGGATGCAGGCGGCATCATCCGCTTCGCCAACCCGGCTGTCTGTTCCCTGCTGGCAACGCCTATCGAACTGTTGCAGAACGTCGACCTGCTGGGGCTGTTGCAGCTGAGCACGCCGAGTACGTGGCAGGATTCGGCGTTTTACCAAAGCTACCTGGCCAGGCGCATCTACCGCCTGCACGACGCCCAATTGCGTCGCCCGAGCGGCGAGCTGCTGCCGGTGGCCCTGTCCTGTGCGCCCCTGCCTGCCGAGCAGCAGGCGATGGTGGTGACCGTGCTGGACATGTCGGCGGTGCACAACCTGCACCAACAGCTCGAATACCAGGCCATTACCGACCCACTTACCGGCCTGCTTAACCGCCGTGGGTTCTACCAGGCGGCCGAAGGGGCATTGCTGCGCAATGAGCGCTCCGACCGGGCGCAGGCCTTGATGTACATGGACCTGGATGGCTTCAAGCGTATCAACGATTCCCTCGGCCACGATGCAGGTGACCGGGTATTGTGCTGGGTGGCCGAGCAGCTCAAGGATTGCCTGGGCAGTGAAGCCCTGCTGGCACGCATGGGCGGAGACGAATTCACCGCGCTGTTCGACGGCTTGCCCTATGCCGAGCAAGCCGGGCGCTACGCCGAGCGGCTGCTCGAGCGCATTGCCATCAGCCACCAGATCGATGGGCTGGACGTATGCCTGGGCGTGAGCATCGGCATCGCTACCTACCCCGACTGCGGTGGCAACGTCGAAGGCTTGCTGCGCGCAGCCGACGCGGCCATGTACGCTGCCAAGCAGGCAGGGCGCCAGCAGTATCGCTTCTACGACCAGGAGCTCAATGGCCGCGCCCGTTCCCGCCTGATGCTCGAAGACGGCGTGCGTACGGCCATCGAGCAGCAGGATTTTACCTTGGTGTATCAGCCGCAAGTGGCCTTCGCCGATGGTCGCCTGCGCGGCTTCGAAGCCCTGCTACGCTGGCAGCACCCCAGCGTTGGCGATGTGCCGCCAGGCCTGTTCATTCCCCTGCTCGAGGAAGCGCGGCTGATCAACCGCCTGGCCGGCTGGATCTACGGACAGAGTGCTGCCCAGCGCCAGGCCTGGTACCAATGCTTTGCGACCGACATTGTGTTGGGCATAAGCCTGAGCCGGGCCCAGTTCGTCTCGCCAAGCCTGGTCGAGGAGCTGCAACGGGTCATCCAGCGCTATAGCCTGCAGCCAGCGCACCTGGAAGTGGAAGTGGCCGAAACCTCGCTCATGTACAACATCGATGCGGCGGTCAAGCAGGTCGACCGGTTGCGCGCGCTGGGTGTACGTGTGGCGCTGGACGATTTCGGCGCCGGTGACTGCTCACTGCGTATGCTGCGCGATTTGCCCATCGATACCCTGAAACTCGATCGCCACCTGGTGGCGCGCCTGCCGGAGGCGTCGGCCGATGCGGCGCTGGCACGCAGCGTCATCGGGCTGTGTGCCGATTACGGGATCACCGTGATTGCCGAGGGCGTGGAAACCCAGGCCCAGGCTCAATGGCTCAAAGCCGCAGGCTGCCAATACGTTCAGGGCTTCTTGGTAGCGCACCCTATGACAGCTGCCGATGCCGGCAACTTCCCGGCAATTTTCCCCTGGCCTGCCCCGCCAGCGGGTTAGAATTGGCGTTCGTTACGCCGACTGTACTGCCATGACCGTCCTACGCTACCTGCAAGCTTACCCACCGCACCTGCAACAACAGGTGCGGCAGATGATCGACAGCGACCGCCTTGGCGAATACCTGCACAAGCGCTACCCCGAGCGCCACGAGGTACAAAGCGACAAGGCCTTGTACGGCTACGCCCAGGAACTGCGCCAGCGTTTTCTGCGCAGTGCACCGCCACTGGACAAGGTGCTGTTCGACAGCCGGCTGGACCTGACCCACCGGGCGCTGGGCCTGAACACTGCCGTCTCTCGCGTGCAGGGCGGCAAACTCAAGGCCAAGAAGGAAATCCGCATCGCCTCGCTGTTCAAGGAGGCTGCGCCGCAGTTTCTGCGCATGATCGTGGTGCATGAGTTGGCCCACTTGCGCGAGCGTGACCACAACAAGGCGTTCTACCAGCTCTGTCAGCACATGGAGCCGGACTACCATCAACTGGAATTCGACCTGCGCGTCTACCTGACCTATCGGGAGTTGCCGGGTAACGCTTGAGGACCCGCAGCATGGAAGTAAGCAAGACCAAGAGCAGTTTCTACCGCCGTCTTTATGTCGCCTGGCTGATCGACAGCCAGGCCGCTACCAGCGTGCCTGCGCTGATGGAGGCTACGGGCATGCCCCGGCGCACGGCCCAGGACACCCTTGCAGCGCTGGCCGATCTGGACATCGTCTGCACCTTCGAGCAGCAAGAAGGCGCGCGCAATCACGCAGGCCATTACCGCATAAAGGACTGGGGGGCCATCGACCGGCAGTGGATCGAGCGTCACCTGAATCAAATACGCAAGGTACTGGGTTATCCCTGACCTGTACCCGTTAAGTCCACTGCAATAAAAACCGTAGGTTCGGCCAGAATAGAGGCTAGATGACACTATTGGCCGCTGCCCCGACCAGAGCCTTTGTGTAAGCTCACCCGCAGTGTACGTTTCTTCACCGCGCAAGGGCTTGGGCATGCGGCTGATGCTTTGTGTTCTCGGGTTACTGGCCACTGTCATGGCGCCTCCGGCCGCCGCCTCCGGCAAGCTGCGCCTGGTATCGGATCATTGGCCGCCCTTCACCGACGCCAGTATGCCTGGCGGCGGTCTGGCCATCAGCATCGTGACCACGGCGCTGACGCGGGCGGGGTACAGCAGCAGCTTCGAGGAGGCACCCTGGGCTCGGGCCCTGGCAGGCGTCGGGGACGGTCGTTACGACATACTGATCAACGCCTGGCACAACGAATCGCGCGCGCGCATCGGACTTTTTTCCAGCGCCTACCTGAACAACCGTATCCGCCTGCTGCAGCGTAAGGGTGCGGGCCTGCATTATGAGCACATCTCGGACCTGTATCCCTACAGCATCGCCGTGGTGCGTGATTACGCCTACTCGAGCGCGTTCGACGGCAATACCCGCTTGCACAAGGTAGCGGTGAGTACATTTTCGTCCGCCGTGCGCATGCTGGCGGCAGGGCGTGTGAGCCTGGCCGTGGAGGACGAGTACGTGGCCCGCTATCACCTGCAGCGCGAGCCGGACAATGTGCGTGACAAGGTGGAGCTGGTGGAGCCTGCACTGGGCGAAAACCCGCTGCACATTCTGGTCAGCTTGAAGCACCCGGATCACCAATTGATCGTCGCTCGCTTCGACGCGGCCATCGCCGCCATGAAGGCCGATGGCAGTTATGAACGGTTACTGCATCAGTATGGTTTCTAGGCGAGCAGGGGTGGCGTTACGATGCGCCGGCTTGGCAATGGCTTCAGGATTGCAGCTTCGCAGCTCATGGTGCCGGGGGCCGCTCTGCGGCCCATCGCGGCACAAGGGCCGCTCCTACAAAGATCGCGTTTGCCTGCAAGTCGGTGCATCCAAAGGCAATCGATTTCTCG
>NZ_JBICKJ010000044.1:0-58444 GCF_043104125.1 Pseudomonas sp. xss_4 | reverse complement strand
GCGCTTAGAAGCAAAAGCCAAAGCAACTTCAACTGCAACTGCAACTGCAACTGCAACTGCAACGTTAACTTAGGGTACGCGCCCTAGCGAACCCTTGCCAACGGAAATAACCGCTTGAAATTTGTGGTGGTCTGCTCAGCCAACTGTTCATAACTGACACACCGCAGTGAGGCCACATATTCAGCCACTTCCCGCACATATTGGGGCAGGTTGGGTTTACCCCGATAAGGAATAGGCGCCAGATAGGGCGAGTCGGTTTCCACCAAGAGCCGATCCGCCGGCACTTGCCGCGCCACGTCCCGCAACGCCTCGGCATTACGGAATGTGACGATCCCCGAAAGCGAAATGTAATACCCAAGATCCAAAGCCGCCTTGGCCATTTCCCAGTCTTCGGTAAAGCAGTGCAGAACGCCCGCCTGGGACAAGTTCGCCTCACGCAATAGTGCCAAGGTATCGGCACGGGCCGCTCGGGTATGCACGATCACCGGTTTTCCCGTCTGCCGCGAAGCTTCCAGGTGCAAGCGAAATGAGGCCTGCTGCAACTCGGCAGCTTCCGGCTCGTAATGGTAATCCAGGCCGGTTTCACCGATCGCCACCACATGGGGATGAGCCAATTCGGTCAACAGCCAGTCCAAAGCAGGCGCTGCACCCGGCGCCAGGTCCAGCGGGTGAACGCCTACCGAGCAATCCACATCGCTGTATTGCTCGGTCAAGGCTTTGACTGCGCCTGCATTTTCGGCACTGACACCGATGCACAGGAAGTGCCCGACACCACGAGCACGCGCCGCCTGCAAGGCAGCATCGAGCGAACCCCCATGGGCGCTGAGGTCAAGGCGGTCAAGATGGCAATGGGAATCTACAAGCATGGGTACACACACGGATAAGAATTAAAGTCAGCGCCCAGTGGGCAATTGTAGCCAATGGGCCAGCAACGATTCGATCAGCAAAGCACGATTCAGGTTTGCCTTGCCCAGCACTTTCTGACGCTGCTCAAGGATCCAGGCCTGGACCTCGAGGACTTTGGCCGGACGGCTCTTTTGCGCAAGGTATTGCACCACCTTGCGCATGTCGGCCATGCCGAGCTCATCGTCGTCCTCGGTCAACTGGTAGCGCAGGATCAACTGGGCCCAGTCGAAAAACCAATCGAACACTATCAACAACGGCACGGCTGTCCATGCGTCGGCCAACTGGCTGGGCGATTGCTGCTGCTTGAGCAGCTTCTTTACGCCTTCGGTCACCAGGGCGCGCTGTTCATGCACGCCTTGCTGATGAAGACTCAGGGCCAACAGCGGCGAACCGGCAGACAAGGTCAACAGATCGTCGCGCCGGGCCTGATCGGTCTCCGGCAAGGCGCTGGCCAACCAGGCATGGCTCTGGGCCTTGGTCGGCAGTGGACAGGTAACCTGCTGGCACCGGCTCTTGATGGTAGGCAGCAAGCGGCTGGGTTGATGGGTCACCAGCAGCAGCACCGTGTCGCCGGAAGGCTCCTCAAGGCTTTTGAGAAGTGCATTGGACGCGTTGACGTTCATGGATTCGACAGGCTCGATCATGACCACCTTGCGCCCACCCAACTGCGCGGTCTGAGCGACGAAGGCAACCAGTTCGCGGACCTGGTCCACCTTGATCGGCTTGTCCAGCTCTTCAGGTTCAAGCATGAAGTTGTCGGGGTGACTACCGGCCTTGAGCAGGTGGCAGGACTTGCACTGGCCGCAAGCCAGGGTGCCATTAGGGCGCTGGCACAGCAGCCGCGCCATCAGGCGCTCGGCCAGATCACGCTTGCCTATCCCCTTCGGGCCGTGCAGCAGATAGGCATGGGCATGCTGGGCGCGGCCAGCCAGTTGCTCCCACAGTGTCTGCTGCCAAGGGTAGGCGTCAGCCACGGCAGCGCTCCACGATACCTGGCAGCAGCCTGTCCAACGCTTGCTGGACGTCCGCCAGCGGCTGCGATGCATCCAGCAGCGTGTAGCGTTGTGGCGCCGCGGCTGCGCGATCCAGGTAGGCGCGGCGGACCGCTTCGAAAAACGCCTGCCCTTCCTGCTCGAACCGGTCCAGCCGCCCTCGCGCTGCAGCGCGGGCCAGGCCTACTTCGACGGGCAGATCGAATACCAGGGTCAGGTCAGGACGAAGGTCGTCCTGCACGAACTGCTCAAGCGTCGCGATACGCTCGACGGGCAAGCTGCGCCCGCCCCCTTGATAGGCGTAAGTAGCGTCTGTGAACCGGTCACACAGCACCACCGCCCCACCCGCCAACGCCGGGCGGATCACTTGTGCAAGGTGTTGAGCGCGTGCAGCGAACACCAACAAAAGCTCAGTATCGGCGTGCATGACTTCATCGCTCGGCGACAACAACAGCTCACGAATCTTTTCAGCCAAGGGCGTGCCGCCTGGCTCGCGGGTCAGCACCACGTCCAGCCCTTGCTCGCGCAGCCGGGCAGCCAGGTATTCCCGGTTAGTACTTTTGCCCGCGCCTTCGGGGCCTTCCAATGTAATAAACAAGCCGCTCACAAACAGTCCTTATTGGGGGGCGTCGAGCGCCGACGGTTCGGTTGCCCGATCGCTCTCGACCTTGCCCTGTTCAGGCGCAGCGGCTGGAGCAGATGGATCATCCGATGCTCCCGCCTCAGGCACTTGAGATGAACCGGACGGCGCTGCATCGTTCGAGGGTGTCGGCTGAGCGGTGCCAGGGCTTGAACGGTAATCGGCCCGACGCTTGAGCTGAAACTCGCGCACAGCAGAATTGTGGTCGTCCAGGTCATCGGAAAAAACGTGACTACCATCACCGCGCGCAACGAAGTAAAGGCTGGTGCCATCTGCCGGGTTCAATGCCGCATGGATGGCCTCACGCCCGACCATCGCAATAGGCGTTGGCGGCAGCCCCGTCATGGTGTAGGTGTTGTAAGGCGTTGGCTGGCGCAAATCAGCGCGTGTAATGCGGCCGTTGTAGCGCTCGCCCATGCCATAGATGACCGTCGGATCGGTCTGCAGCATCATGCCCAGGCGCAGGCGGCGGACGAATACGCCAGCGATTTGCCCGCGCTCCTGTGGAATACCGGTTTCCTTTTCCACCAGCGAGGCCATGATCAGTGCCTGGTAGGGGTCGCGGTACGGCAGGTCGCGGGCGCGCTCGGCCCACTCACGCGCCAGGACCTCTTCCAGGCGCATGTAGGCTTGCTGCAACAGTTCCACATCGCTCATGCCGCGCACGAAGCGATAGGTGTCCGGAAAGAAACGGCCTTCCGGGAAAACGCCAGCGTGCCCCAGCTTTTCCATGACTTCGGCATCAGAGAGGCCATCAAGGGTCTGCTTGATCTTTTCGTGCTTGGCCACGGCCGCGCGCACTTGGCGAAACGTCCAGCCTTCGACCAGGGTCAGGTTGTATTGCACCACGTCGGCCCGCTGCCAGGCGTCGAAAAGCTGTTTCACGGTCATGCCGGGCGTCAGGCGATACTCGCCCGTGTGCAGTGGCACGCCGGCCATGTTGAAGCGCCAGTACAACCTGAGCCATAGCGCGTCGCCCAACAGCCCCTCTTGTTGCATGCGGTAGAACATGCGATTGGGCGTAGCGCCATTGGGCACATCCAGCAGGCGTTCCTGTGCCACATGCACAGGCTGATCCAGCACCGAATGGACCTTCCAGGCCGACCAGCCAAGGGCCAGGCCCATGACGATCAGGCACATTTCCAGCAGCAGCAGGAATTTACGTCTCACGAATTCAGGTTTCCAGTAACGTACGGGCAATGGCCTGCAACGTACGGGTGAGCGGGCCAGGCCGCCAGTTTAGCGCGCCTGCGGCGCGGACGGGCCAGATGCCGTAGACACTATTGCAAACGAATACTTCATCAGCTTGTGCGAGCTCATCGAACGCCAGGTCACGCACTTGCACCGGGATGTTCATCATCTTCGCCCGCGCCAGCAGTGCGGCGCGCATCACGCCTGCCACCCCGCAACGATCAAGCCTGGCAGTAAGAAGCGTGCCTTGCTTAACCAGAAACAGGTTGCTGTAGACACCTTCGATCAGCCTGCCCTGCCCGTCACGCATCAGGCCTTCGGCATGTTCGCCGTCCTGCCATTCGGAACGTGCCAGCACCTGCTCGAGGCGGTTGAGGTGTTTGAGCCCTGCCAGCAAGGGTTGTTCCCCAAGCCGGGTCTGGCACATGAACAGGCGCACGCCCACGTCGGCGTGTTCGGCTGGGTAGCTGGGCAACGGGCTGGCTTGCAGGATACGCCGCGCCGCGACACCGGCCGCGGGTGCATATCCGCGCTGGCTGTCGCCGCGGGTCAGGATCAGCTTGGCCACGCCCTCACCCAGCTGAGCGGCATAGCGCCTTACCTCATCGGCCACCAGGGCCACGTCAGTGGCGATGGACAGGCGCTGACAGCCCAGTGCAAGACGCGCCATGTGCTCATCCAGCAGCAAGGGCCGCCCATGGCGTACAGCGAACGTCTCGAACAGACCATCCCCGTAGGCCAACCCGCGATTGTGCAGGTTGATCGCAGCCGCAGGCGTGCCATCGACCCAGCTTTGCATCACTCGGCGAACCGGCGGAACACCAGGGAGCCGTTGGTGCCACCAAAGCCGAACGAATTGGACAGCACGACATCGATTGGCATGCTGCGGGCCTGGTGCGGCACGAAGTCCAGGTCACAGCCTTCGTCTGGCTCATCCAGGTTTATGGTCGGCGGCGCCATCTGGCTGTTGATCGCCAATACGCTAAAGATCGCCTCCACCGCACCGGCAGCCCCCAGCAGGTGCCCGGTCATCGACTTGGTGGAGCTGACGGCCAGCTTATAGGCATGCTCGCCGAACACGCGCTTGATGGCTGCCACTTCGGCCAGGTCTCCAGCCGGTGTCGAGGTGCCGTGGGCGTTGATGTAGCTGACTTCCTGAGGCTGCACGCCGGCATCGCGCAGGGCATTGACCATGCAACGGGCTGCACCTTCACCCGATTCGGGCGGCGACGTCATGTGATAGGCATCGCCGCTCATGCCAAACCCTACGAGCTCGGCGTAGATCGTTGCACCCCGCGCCTTGGCGTGCTCGAGCTCTTCGAGCACCAATGCACCGGCCCCGTCGGACAGGACGAAGCCGTCACGGCCTTTGTCCCAGGGACGACTGGCCCGCGCAGGCTCATCGTTGCGGGTAGAAAGCGCGCGCGATGCGCCAAACCCGCCCATGCCCAGCCCACAGGCGGCCATTTCAGCGCCGCCGGCGATCATGACATCGGCCTCACCGTGCGCAATATTGCGCGCAGCCATGCCGATGCAATGGGTACCGGTGGTACAGGCTGTGGCGATGGCGTAGTTCGGCCCTTGCAGACCCAGATGGATCGACAGGAAGCCGGAGATCATGTTGATGATCGAGCCAGGGACGAAGAACGGCGAGATACGCCGAGGGCCTGCGTCGTGCAATGTACGGCTGGTCTGCTCGATATTGGTCAGGCCACCGATGCCCGAGCCCATGGCCACGCCGATGCGCTCACGGTTGGCGTCGGTCACTTCCAGGCCAGCGTTGCGCACTGCCTGAAAACCGGCTGCCAAGCCGTACTGAATGAACAGGTCCAGCTTGCGAGCCTCTTTGGCCGACAAGTATTGTTCAACCTCGAAGCCCTTCACCGAGCCACCAAAACGGGTGGAGTAGGCAGAAAGATCCGTATGCTCGATCGGACCGATGCCACTGCGGCCAGCCAGAATGCCCTGCCACGTGCTCGGTACATCCGTACCCAGTGGCGACAGCATGCCCATACCGGTGACCACGACGCGTCTACGCGACACAGTACTCTCCTTTTCTAATGACAGAGTTTCTTGCCATTGCATCCAGTTGGACGGAATGAAATGGCAACAAGCTCTTGATGCGGGGCTTGGCAGCCGACACGGCGACAGCCGAAGCTTGCAAAGAAAAAACCGCACGCCAGTCAAGGCAGTGCGGTTTTTCCCGACAAGAAGCGTCGACTACAGCGTCTTAGGCCTGGTGGCTGTTGACGTATTCGATGGCAGCTTGAACGGTAGTGATCTTCTCGGCTTCTTCGTCAGGAATCTCGGTCTCGAATTCCTCTTCCAGAGCCATCACCAGCTCAACGGTGTCAAGCGAATCGGCACCCAGGTCATCGACGAAGGACTTCTCGTTGGTCACTTCTTCTTCCTTGACGCCCAGTTGCTCGGCGACGATTTTCTTGACGCGTTCTTCGATGGTGCTCATACCTAGTTTTCACTCCTAATGGATATATGTCAGGCAGCTGGCCGGTGGCTAATTTTATAGAAGAACGTTCGCTTTTCAAGCTCAACGCGCCTTCAGCCTAGTCCCACGACCAGCCGCCTGGAATCTGATTGCAGCTTTATAACGGATTTTAGGCTCGCAGTATGACTCTTTTTTTACGAAATCCGTCACATTGACCGGCGATATTACATGTACATCCCGCCGTTGACGGGCACGGTTGCGCCCGTCACGTACGCTGCACCGTCAGAGGCCAGGAACGAAACCACCTTGGCGATTTCATCTGCCTGACCCAGGCGGCCCAGCGGAATCTGGGTCTGCAGGGCTTCGCGCTGCGCTTCTGGCAGCTCGCGGGTCATGTCGGTATCGATGAAGCCCGGCGTGACCGAGTTGACGGTGATACCGCGCGAGCCCACTTCACGCGCCAGGGCGCGACTGAAGCCTTCGAGACCGGCCTTGGCCGCCGCATAGTTGGCCTGGCCAGCGTTACCCATGGCGCCGACCACCGAGCCGATGCTGATGATACGACCCCAGCGCGCCTTGGTCATGCCGCGCAACACGCCCTTGGACAGACGGTAGAGACTATTAAGGTTGGTATCGATGACATCGAACCACTCGTCGTCCTTCATGCGCAGCATCAGGTTGTCACGCGTGATACCCGCATTGTTCACCAGAATGGTCGGCGCACCGAACTGCTCGCCAATGGCCGACAGTACCGAATCAACCGATTCGGCGCTGGTCACGTTCAGCTCCATGCCGGTACCGGCAATGCCATGCTCCTTCAGGGTCGCGGCGATACGCTCGGCACCGGAGGCCGAGGTCGCAGTACCGATGACGGTGGCGCCTTGGCGACCCAGTTCCAGGGCGATGGCCTGGCCAATGCCACGGCTGGCGCCAGTGACCAGTGCAACTTTACCTTGCAGGCTCATGCAAGCTTCTCCAAATCAGGCCAGTGCCGCACGCGTGGCGGCAACGGCGTCAGGGGTGTTGAGGTTGTAGGTGGTTACGCCATCGGCGCAGCGTTTGTTGAGGCCAGCCAGGACCTTGCCCGGACCGCACTCGACCAGGTTGACCGCACCGGTGGCAGCCAGCGCCTGGACGCACTCGACCCAGCGCACGGGCTGGTACAGCTGAGCCAGCAGATCACGCTTGAGCGCATCCAGATCGGGTGCGATGGCGGCTGTCACGTTCTGCACAACCGGAATCTGTGGCGCCTGCCAATCGATGGCATTGATCGCGGCGGCAAATCGTTCGGCCGCAGGCTTCATCAGCGCGCAGTGCGACGGTACGCTGACTGCCAGCGGCAAGGCGCGCTTGGCGCCCTTTGCCTTGCACAGCTCCATGGCCCGGTCCACTGCGGCTTTGTTACCGGCAATCACCACTTGGCCCGGCGAATTGAAATTGACCGCGCTGACGACCTCGTCTTCAGCCGCTTCGGTGCAGATCTGCACCACGACGGCGTCGTCCAGCCCCAGGATTGCGGCCATGGCACCGTGCCCGGCAGGCACGGCTTCCTGCATCAGTTGGCCGCGGCGCTCGACCAGGCGAACGGCGTCCTTGAGGCTGATGCTGCCCGCTGCGACCAAGGCACTGTACTCGCCCAGGCTATGACCCGAGACGAATGCAGGCTTGGCGCCGCCCTCCTCGAGCCACAGGCGCCACAGCGCAATGGAGGCTGTCAGAATGGCTGGCTGGGTCTTATCAGTCTGATCGAGTTGCTCTTGCGGACCTTCCTGAACCAGTTTCCAGAGGTCGTAACCCAGCGCCTCGGAAGCTTCCTTGAAGGTCTCGATGATCACCGGCTTCTCGGCGCCGAGTTCTGCGAGCATGCCCAGCGACTGGGAACCTTGACCTGGAAAGACGAATGCGAGAGATGCAGACATTGAACAAGCCCTTATGATCTTGTCGTCGGATAGAGGCGCCTGGCGCATGCCAGGCGCGGAATCTGAACATTTGGATGAAGACCGAAACCCTGCGGTCACATTTAAGCATTTCGTCGGCAAGACCGCTAAGCGCGGGCTCGCATCACATTACTTGAGTAAATCCTCCAGGCGACCATGAAGGCGCCCGGGCAAATTCTCCTGAATTTCGATCAGGGCGCGCTGGATCGCACTCTGAAACCCCTCAACGCCTGCCGCGCCGTGGCTTTTGACGACGATGCCCTGCAACCCCAGAAAGCTGGCACCGTTGTGACGCGCCGGGGCCAGATCGGCCTGCACGCGTTTAAGCAGCGGCATGGCCACAGCGCCCGCCAGGCGCGACAACAGGCCGCGCCTGAAGGTCTGCTCGATACGCTGCGCAACCATGGTGGCCAACCCTTCGCTGGACTTGAGCAGGATATTGCCAACGAAGCCGTCGCAGACCACCACGTCCGCGGCCCCTCTGTACAAGCCGTCACCTTCGATGAAGCCGACGTAATTGAGGCCGCGAGCCCCTTGCAACAGGTTCGCCGCCAGCCTGACTTGCTGGTTACCCTTTATGTCTTCGGTACCTACGTTCAGCAGTGCCACTCGGGGGCGCTGCACGCCCAGCGCCTGCGCCGCCACCGACCCCATGACCGCAAACTGGTAAAGCTGCTCGGCCGTGCAGTCGACATTGGCGCCAAGGTCAAGCAACTGGCAGTAGCCGGTGCGTGTCGGGATGGCAGCCACCATGGCTGGACGATCAATGCCTGGCAGGGTCTTGAGCACGGCGCGAGACAGCGCCATCAGGGCCCCGGTATTACCGGCGCTGACACAGGCCTGGGCCTTGCCGTCACGCACCAATTCCAAGGCAACACGCATGGATGAATCGGGTTTGCCGCGCAATGCCTGTGAAGGCCGCTCGTCCATACCGATCACTTCTGCGGCACCGAGAATCTGCAGGCGCGCGCGATCGGCAGCTGAAAAGCCGCTGACAAGTTCTTCCAAGAGGGAGGATTGACCGACGAGGGTCAGGTGAAGCGAGGGGGTAGCCGACAGGCAGGCGATGCTAGCCTGGACAATGCTGCGGGGACCGAAGTCCCCGCCCATTGCGTCGATCGCGATGATCTGAGCGGACAAGGATTACTCGTCAGCGCCCTTATCGATCACTTTGCGACCACGGTATACGCCTTCTGGCGAAACGTGGTGGCGCAGGTGCACTTCGCCGGTGGACTTCTCTACCGACAGCGCGTTTTCCGACAGGGCATCGTGCGAACGACGCATGTCACGGGCAGAGCGGGATTTTTTGTTCTGCTGAACAGCCATAATTGATTAACTCCTAAACGTTTGGGTCACGCTTTAACTGCGCCAAAACACTGAACGGGTTGGACCGCGATACCTCGTCCTTGCTCGAGTCGGGCTCGTCTGCGCCCGCCGGCTGCTGGCATTCTTCCGGATGATGAGCAGGCACGATGGGCAAGGCGAGCAACAGCTCTTCCTCGATCAGCGCCTGCAGATCCAAAGGATCTTCGCCCAGTTCCAGCACGTCATAGCCTTTCGGCAACGACTGGGTATTCGCACCCTCCTTCACCACGGCGTAGGTACACTCGCTGTGGATCGGCAGGGTGACCAGCTCAAGACAACGCTGGCAAACCATCTTGACCTCGACATCCAGCTCGCTGTGGATAACCACAGTGTGCTGTTCGTCTCGTTCAAAATCGAACTTCGCCTGCACCATACCGACATCGTCGGAAAGCGGGTCGCAGAGTCTTTCCAAATCAGCGAGTGGTAGCGAACCGCCAAGGGTTACGCCACGATCAGCCAATTTGCGCGGGTCAACGTGAGGTGGAATCGGGTCATTCAACATAGGCGCAGCATTCTAGGGATGCCCCCCGTCCCTGTCAAAGGAATTTGGTGGCATCGTGCGTGGTAGGATGGGTTCAACCGAATCAGGAGCTTACCATGCTTGCACTGTTACTGGCTTCCAGTTCCCTTTATCGTCGCGAGCTACTCGCGCGCTTGCAGCTTCCGTTTACCTGGGCAAGCCCTGACATAGACGAAACGCGCCAGCCAGCAGAGCCTGCAATCGACCTGGTCCGGCGCCTGGCCATGCAAAAAGCCCAAGCCCTTGCAGGCAGCCACCCTAACCACTTAATCATCGGCTCGGACCAGGTCGCAGTGCTAGGCGAGCACATTCTGGGCAAACCCCACACGGTCGAGCGAGCCTGCGAACAATTGCTCGCCTGCAGCGGCCAACAGGTGACGTTTCTTACCGCAGTGGCGCTGCTCAACAGCGCCACCGGGCAGTGCCAGGTGGACTGCGTGCCGTTTACCGTGAAGCTGCGGGTGCTGGACCGTGAACGCATCGAGCGCTACGTGGCAGCGGAAATGCCCCTCGACTGCGCCGGAAGCTTCAAGGCCGAAGGGCTTGGCGTGAGCCTGTTCGAAAGCACCGAGGGGCGCGATGCGACCAGCCTGGTGGGGCTCCCACTGATACGGCTCGTCGACATGCTGGCCTTGGAAGGGGTGCGCGTCCCGTAGCCAGACCAGGGGGCGTGCACCGCCCCCACAAAGGCGACTGGCCTTAGCGCAGTTGCGGGCCCTGGAAACCCATCCACATGGCCAGGCGCTCTGCCACGCTGGCACCCATGCGCTTGGAGAAACGGTCAAAGGGCGATTCCTGCACGGTGAAATCAACCAGATCCTTTTCGCCCACCACCTCACGCGCCACATAGCTGGCGCTGCCCAGGCCATCGATCAGACCAAGCGCCTTGGCCTGCTCGCCGGACCAGACCAGGCCGCTGAACAGCTCCGGGTGATCCTTGTCCTTGAGTCGCTCGCCCCGCCCTTGCTTGACCATGGCGATGAACTGGTTGTGGGTGGTGTCCAGCACACCCTGCCAGAATTGAGTTTCTTCAGGCTTCTGCGGCGAGAACGGATCGAGAAATGCCTTGTGCTCACCGGACGTATAGAGCCGGCGCTCCACGCCGAGCTTGTCCATGGCACCTACGAAACCGTAGCCCGCAGCCGTCACGCCGATCGACCCGACCAGACTGGCCTTGTCGGCATAGATCTCATCGGCCGCACTGGCGATGTAATAGGCTCCTGACGCACCCAGGTCGGTGATGACGGCGTACAGCTTGACGCTGGGGTGCTCGGCACGCAGGCGGCGAATCTCGTCATACACATAGCCCGCCTGAACAGGGCTGCCGCCCGGGCTGTTGATGCGCAGGACCACGGCTTTGGTCTTGCCATCCTTGAAGGCATCGCGCAGGCCTTTGACGATGTTGTCGGCACTGGCAGCCTCCTGGTCGGCGATGACCCCGCGCACTTCCACAAGGGCCGTATGACTGGCACTGCGCGAGGCAGCCTTGTCCATGTCGGTCCAGGGCAGGAACAGCGCCAGGATGCCAAAGAGGTAGATGAACGTCAGCAGCTTGAAAAAGATACCCCAGCGTCGCGACCGGCGCTGCTCCTGGATACCCGCCAGCAAGGTCTTTTCCAGCAGCTTCCAACTTTTGCGCTCCTCGCGCTCCTCGGGCTCGGCCTCGGGGGCCTTCCATTCGCCTGCCATGCTCACCTACCTCGAAAATGAACCTGTGAAACCGGACAGCCACTGACGCAGCTGGCCAAAGTGATCGATGCAAACCTGTGGCCCGAACTCGGCCAGCGCCTGGAGTGACATCGCGCCATAACCCACGGCCACGCAGTGCATCCCCGCGTTGCTGGCCATCTGCAGATCGAACGCAGAATCTCCGACCATCAGCGCACGACCCGGTTCGACACCGCAGTGGTCAAGTATTTGTTCGAGCATCAAGGGGTGCGGCTTGCCGCGCGTCTCATCCGCCGCACGCGTGATATCGAAAAACCGCTCAAGGCCATTGGCCTTGAGCACTCTGTCGAGGCCGCGGCGCGCCTTGCCGGTAGCCACCGCCATTCGATAGCCCTCGGCGCGAAAGGCGGCCAGCGATTCGGCGACGCCGTCGAACAGCGGCGAAGGCTGCTGATCGAGTGCCGTGTAGACATCGGCATAATGCTGACGAAACCGCTCCACCTGCTCATGCGTCAGGTGCGGATAAAGGGTGTGGATCGCCTCAGCCAGCGACAGCCCGATGATCCCCTTGATGGCCTGTTCCTGAATGGGCGCTTGGCCGGCACGCTTGGCAGCGACCTGCATGGCCTCGACGATGCGCCCGACGGAGTCGGCCAGGGTACCGTCCCAGTCGAAGATCAGCAGCGTGTAGTCACGGCGCACTCAAACGCTCCACGGTCTTGGCCCACATTTCATCCACGGGCGCCTCCAGCTTGAGCTCCCCACCGTCCGGAAGCGGCACCGTCAGTGCGTAGGCGTGCAGGAAAAGCCGCTTGCCGCCCAGGTCGCGGATTTCGCGACTGAAATCCTCGTCGCCATACTTGCTGTCCCCCGCGATCATGTGCCCGGCATGCAGGGCATGCACACGAATCTGGTGAGTACGGCCCGTGATCGGGCGCGCCTCCACGAGGGTGGCGAAGTCGCCGAAGCGGCGCAGCACACGGAACAGGGTCAGCGCTTCCTTACCTTCGTCATTGACTTCGACCATACGCTCGCCTGAGCGCAGGTTGCTCTTGAGCAGCGGTGCATTGACTTGCTTCTTCGCGGTTGGCCAGTGACCGCGAACCAGGGCCATGTAGCGCTTGTCCACGCCATCCCCGCGCAGTGCAGCATGCAGGTGGCGCAGCATGCTGCGCTTCTTGGCAATCATCAGCAGGCCCGAGGTGTCCCGGTCCAGGCGATGCACCAGCTCCAGCTCCTTGGCATCGGGGCGCAACTGACGCAGCGCCTCGATCACGCCGAAGCTCAGCCCGCTACCGCCATGCACGGCGATCCCGGCAGGCTTGTTCATCACGATCAACGCCTTGTCTTCGTGAACGATGGCAGCTTCGAGCCGCTGTAGCAGCCCCTGGGCCACCGGGGCCGGCTCGTCGCGCTCAGGCAGTCGCACGGGCGGCACCCGCACGATATCGCCCGCCTGGATCTTGTACTCGGGCTTGACCCGACCCTTGTTCACCCGCACCTCGCCCTTGCGCAGGATGCGATAGACCAAGGTCTTGGGCACACCCTTGAGGGCTGTGATGAGAAAGTTGTCGATACGCTGGCCGGCAAGTTCCGGCGCGACTTCAATCAGCTGAACGCCGGAAGTCGGAGAGGTATTGGTTGTCATGGCGCAATCATACAATTTTTATGGAATTGAAGCACTTAATCATTGCTGCTATAGTCGCGAACGCCGCCATAAGCGGCAGGCCAGTGGAATCAGGCTGTGCGCCAGTCACTGACCTTCGCAATTCTCCAGGACGCGAGGCCGTCCTACGGGGGTTCGCCAGTTTACCGAATTGCCTGGAATCGCCACCAGCGCCGTGTAGAGAAGACTGAAAATAAACGACAAGTGCGGTGTCCAACCTGCTTACACGCTTCTTTTCGCAGTACCTCTGCCCGCCCGTCGCTTCCACGCAACCCATGGCGAATGCCTCGGAAATACCTGCCTTGGACATGAATGGCGCCAGCGCAGAATCGCGCTGGCGAAAAATGCAACCCGTTGCGGATTCAGCGCGCGGCAGCACCCGAATTATCAGGGATACGTGCAGGGTGGAGATGCACAGCCCTCGGACCGTGTAGCACCGCGTCCGGCCACCAGCCCCATCGTACGGCTGGCGAGCGGATAAGGTCCTGAACAGATGCCCCTGGGCGTCCACGGCTGAAGGTTGATTCCTCCTCCTGACTGAGTGCACCAGGCCCGCTTGGTTGATTCGGATAACAATTCGAAGCCTCCGGGGCCTTGTTGGCACCGCAGCAAAACAGGACGCGTCGTCGCGACAACGGCAGGCTGGGCAACCGGCTGGTGCCGAACGTTGCTCGACACGGGGGTGGTTAATCACCCTTTGCGCACCTTGGCACCGACCATGAGACGTCGTGTGTGCCGAACGCCGTTTCCGGCAGCCCGGAAACCGACGGTACAACATGAAAAGAATGCTGATTAACGCCACTCAACCCGAAGAGTTGCGCGTAGCCCTGGTGGACGGCCAACGCCTCTACGACCTGGATATCGAATCCGGTGCACGTGAGCAGAAAAAGGCCAACATCTACAAAGGCAAGATCACTCGCATCGAACCCAGCCTCGAAGCCGCCTTCGTCGACTTCGGCTCCGAACGTCACGGCTTCCTGCCGTTGAAAGAAATCTCCCGCGAATACTTCAAGAAGGCCCCTGAAGGCCGCGTCAACATCAAGGAAGTGCTCAGCGAAGGCCAGGAAGTCATCGTCCAGGTCGAGAAGGAAGAGCGCGGCAACAAAGGCGCGGCCCTCACCACCTTCATCAGCCTGGCCGGCCGCTACCTGGTGCTGATGCCCAACAACCCGCGCGCCGGTGGCATTTCCCGTCGCATCGAAGGTGAAGAGCGCAACGAGTTGCGCGAAGCGCTCAATGGCCTGACCGTACCAGGCGACATGGGCCTGATCGTTCGCACCGCGGGCCTTGGCCGCAGCAGCGAAGAGATGCAGTGGGACCTGGACTACCTGCTGCAGCTGTGGACCGCCATCAAGGAAGCTTCGCTGGACCGCGCCGCGCCGTTCCTGATCTACCAGGAAAGCAACGTCATCATCCGCGCCATCCGCGACTACCTGCGCCAGGACATCGGCGAAGTGCTGATCGACAGCATTGATGCCCAGGAAGAAGCCCTGACCTTCATTCGCCAGGTCATGCCGCAATACGCCAGCAAGGTCAAGCTATACGAAGACAGCGTCCCGCTGTTCAACCGCTTCCAGATCGAAAGCCAGATCGAGACCGCTTTCCAGCGCGTGGTCGAGCTGCCATCGGGCGGTTCGATCGTGATCGATCCGACCGAAGCGCTGGTGTCCATCGACATCAACTCGGCGCGCGCCACCAAGGGCAGCGACATCGAGGAAACCGCCCTGCAGACCAACCTGGAAGCGGCTGAGGAAATCGCCCGTCAGCTGCGTCTGCGCGACATCGGCGGCCTGATCGTCATCGACTTCATCGACATGACCCCTGCCAAGAACCAGCGCGCCGTGGAAGAGCGTGTGCGTGAATGCCTTGAGGCCGACCGCGCTCGCGTGCAGGTTGGCCGCATCTCGCGCTTCGGCCTGCTGGAAATGTCCCGTCAACGCCTGCGTCCGTCGCTGGGCGAAAGCAGCGGCATCGTCTGCCCGCGCTGCTCGGGCACCGGCATCATCCGTGACGTGGAATCGCTGTCGCTGGCTATCCTGCGCCTGATCGAAGAAGAGGCGCTGAAGGATCGCACTGCCGAAGTCCGCGCCCAGGTGCCGATCCCGGTGGCCGCCTTCCTGCTCAACGAGAAGCGCAACTCCATCACCAAGATCGAGCTGCGCACCCGTGCGCGCATCATCATCCTGCCAAACGATCACCTGGAAACCCCACACTTCGAAGTCCAGCGCCTGCGCGACGACAATCCCGAGGTGTTGAACAACCAGTCCAGCTACGAAATCGCTGCCAGCGAGACCGAAGAAGCGCCACAGCCAACCGCCACCCGCACCCTGGTTCGCCAGGAAGCCGCCGTGAAAACCGCACCGGCCCGTGCGAATGCACCCGTGCCAGCCAGCGAGGAGCCACAGCCTGCGCCAGCCGCCGCCCCTGCCCCAAGCGCCCCGGAGGCAAGCCTGTTCAAGGGCCTGGTGAAGTCGCTGGTGAGCCTGTTCGCTGGCAAGGAAGAACCTGCTGCCGCCCCTGTCGCCCCTGCTGCGGAAAAGCCGACTACCGAACGCAGCCCGCGTAACGAGGAACGCCGTAACGGACGGCAGCAGAGCCGTAACCGCAACGGTCGCCGCGATGAAGAGCGCAAGCCGCGTGAAGAACGTGCCGAACGTACCCCGCGCGAGGATCGCCAGCCACGCGAGGAGCGTGCTGCGCGTGAAGAACGTGCCCCACGAGAAGAACGTGCCCCGCGCGAAGAGCGTGCACCACGCCAGTCTCGCGAGGACCGTCGCGGCAACCGTGGCGAAGAGCGCGTGCGTGAACTGCGCGAGCCGCTGGACGCCACGCCGCCAGTAGAACGCGAGGAGCGTCAGCCCCGTGAAGAACGTGTAGCTCGCGAAGAACGTACCCCACGTGAAGAGCGTGCGCCTCGCGAAGAACGGGCTCCACGTGAAGACCGCGCACCTCGCGAAGAGCGTGCTCCGCGTGAAGACCGCGCACCTCGCGAGGAACGTGCTCCGCGTGAAGACCGCGCACCTCGCGAAGAACGTGCTCCGCGTGAAGAACGCGCGCCTCGCGAAGAACGTGCACCACGTGAAGACCGAGCGCCTCGCGAAGAGCGTGCCGCCCGGGAAGAACGCGCCCCGCGCCAACCTCGTGAAGAACGTCAGCCACGCGCGGCCGAGGAAGCTGCCGAACACGCTGCCGAAATGGCCGAAGAGCAACTGCCGAACGAAGAGCAGCTACAGGACGAGCAGGACGGCAACGATGGCGAGCGTCCGCGCCGCCGGTCGCGTGGCCAGCGTCGCCGCAGCAACCGTCGCGAGCGCCAGCGCAACGCCAACGGTGAGCTGATCGACGGCGAAGAAGAAGGCAGCGAAGAGCAGCCTCAACAGCGCCAGGCCACCGAGCTGGGCGCAGAGCTGGCCGCAGGTATTGCGGTGACCGCTGCGGTTGCAACCAGCAACATCAGCACCGACGCCGAAGCCCAGGCCAATCAGCAGGCCGAGCGCGCTACCGCCGAAGTCGCCGCTGTTGCCCCAACCGACAGCAGCGAAATCGCTCAACCGGCCAAGCAAGCTGAAACTGTAGTTCCAGCAGAAGCGGTCGCCGTGGCCCCAGTGGTCGAGCAACCGATCAGCGAGCCAGCGCCATTTGTCGAGGCCTCGGCCGTGCCAGTGGTCGAAGTCGCCCCGCAGCCGGTAATCGAACAGGCGCCCGTTGCTGAGCCAGCCGCGACCACCGAAACCTCAGTCGTTGAAGCCCCGGCAGACGTTCAGGCACCCGAAGCGCTGATCACCGAAGTGCCTGCAGAAGCCCCGGCCATCGAAGCCGGCGAAATCGAGCAGGCACCCTCTGTGATCGAGGTCGCCCCGGTTGCCGAACAGCCTGCCCCGGCGGTAGAGGCCCAGCCAGAGGTTTTGGCCGCGCCTGAAACGGTTGCGCCTGAGCCTGAGCCAGCCCCAGCTGCCGCGGCAGAGCCTGCCACCGTCATGCTGTCCAACGGCCGCGCACCAAACGATCCACGTGAAGTGCGTCGCCGCAAGCGTGAAGCCGAAGCTGCCGCCAAAGCCGCTCAGGCTGGCGCTGCTACCGACGAGCCAACACCAGAGACCGCCGACGAGCCAAAAACCTACCAGGGTTGATAGCCAAGGCTGAATGAAAAAGCCCCGCCAGTGCGAACTGGCGGGGCTTTTTCTTGGTCGGGCGTTTACCGTGGTCGGCGGACACGGCGCCTAGGAAGTTGCCGTAGGCAGTATCAATAAAGATTGGGCTCCATCTCCAGCTCAACCCCGAACCGCTCAAGGATGTCGACCTGGATCCGCCGCGCCAGGGCATGCATTTGCGCCCCGCTCGCCTGGCCATAGTTGACCAGCACCAGCGATTGCAGGCGATGCACCCCGGCATCGCCTTCTCGATAGCCCTTCCAGCCCGCCTGTTCGATCAGCCAGCCTGCTGCCAGCTTCACCTGGCCATCGGCCTGCGGGTAAGCAATGACACCTGGATGTTGCGTACGGATACGCTCAAACACCTGCGCCGCAACCACAGGGTTCTTGAAAAAGCTCCCGGCATTACCCAGCTCGGCCGGATCAGGCAATTTTTCACGACGAATGCTGCAGATGGCATCGCTGATGGCCTGCGCAGTGAGCGCGGTAGTGCCCTGCTCGGCCAGGCGCTGACGCACCGGGCCGTAGTCCAAGCGCGCCTGCAAGGTGCGACTCAAGGCGAAGCGCACACGCAGGATCAGCCAGCGACCAGGGTTACGCTTGAACACGCTGTCACGGTAGCCGAACGCGCAGTCGGCCAAGGCGAAGTCACAGACGTCACCCGTCTTGCGGTCCAACGCGGTCAGGCCGGCGAAGACATCCTTGATCTCTACGCCATAAGCGCCCACGTTCTGCATGGGGGCAGCACCCACTGTGCCGGGAATCAGGCTGAGGTTCTCCAGCCCGCAAAAGCCCTGCGCGAGCGTCCACTGCACGAACGGGTGCCAGGCCTCACCCGCCTCGGCCTCGACCAAAACGCGCTCACCATCGTCACTGACCACGTGGCGGCCCTGGCTTGAGACGTGCAGCACCAGGGCATCGACATCGCGGGTTAGCAGCAGGTTGCTTCCCCCGCCGATCACCAGCACGGGTATACCCTGCTGCTGCGCAGCGTCCAGCGCCTGACGCACCTGCAGGTCGTCTTTGGCTTGGCTGAAGTAGCGCGCTTTCACGTCGATGCCAAACGTGTTGTACGGCTTGAGCGAGACCTGCTCTTGCCATTGCCCCGTCATAACCGCCCCTTGATTTCCACGACCAGCGCTTGGCAGGCGGCTTCGATCAGGTCGAGCACCTGCTCGAAACCATCGGCACCGCCATAGTACGGGTCTGGAACTTCATCGAGCGCAGAACCGTAGCGGCGCAAAAACAGGTCGAGCTCGCCTATCGCCGCATGCGGGCGCAGAGCACGCAAATCGCGCAGGTTGCTCTGATCCATTGCCAGTACCAGGTCGAACTCGGCAAAGTGCCCCACCTTGACCTGCTGGGCGCGCTGTTCCGACAGGTCGTAGCCACGTGCCAGTGCGGCCTTGAGGGTGCGCTCGTCGGGCGCCTTGCCAACGTGCCAGTGGCCCGTACCGGCCGAGGCCACCTGCACCTGATCGGCAAGCCCAGCGGCCTGCAGTTGATGACGCAGCACGCCTTCGGCAGTCGGCGAGCGGCAGATGTTGCCCAGGCACACGAACAGAACGCGCATCAGGCCTCCAGCAAGCGCCGTACGCGCTCCAGGTCTTCAGGGGTGTCCACGCCCACGGCGGGTGCCTCGATGGCATCCTCCACATGGATCCGCACGCCGTGCCACAACGCACGCAGCTGCTCCAGCGCTTCGGTCTGCTCCAGCCAGCATGGGCCCCAACCGACGAAATCATGGAGGAAACCAACCCGGTAGGCGTACATGCCAATATGGCGGCGGTAAGGCACACCGGGCGGCAGCTCCTGACCTTTGGCAAACGCATCGCGCGCCCACGGCAGCGGCGCACGGCTAAAGCTCAGGGCCAGGCCGTTCTTGTCGCTCACTACCTTAACTGCGTTGGGGTTGAACACCGCTTGCGGCTCATGGATGGGCTCGGCCAAAGTCGCGATACCGGCGTGCGGATTAGCCGCCAGGTTGGCGGCCACTTGGTCGATGATCACCGGCGGGATCAGCGGCTCGTCACCTTGCACATTGACCACGATGGCCTCGCTGGGCAGGCCAAGCTGCACGGCCACTTCGGCCAGACGGTCGGTGCCGGACTCATGGTCCACGCGGGTCATCAGCACCTCAGCGCCAAATGCCTGGCAAGCCTCAAAGATACTGGCATCGTCGGTTGCAATGACAACGCGACTGGCGGCACTCCTGCGCGCCTGTTCCCATACGTGTTGCACCATTGGTTTACCGGCGATGGGCAGCAGGGGCTTGCCTGGCAGGCGTGTGGAGCGCAGACGGGCTGGAATGACGACGGTGAAGTCCAGGTTCATTTGTCCAGGCGCTCATCATCGGTCAGGGTACGTGCCTCGCTTTCCAGCATCACCGGGATACCGTCGCGAATGGGATAGGCAAGGCCGGCGCCCTTGCTGATCAGCTCGGTCTTGTCGGCGCTGAGCTTGAGCGGGCCCTTGGTGATCGGGCAGGCCAGGATATCGAGCAGTTTGGTGTCCATTGAAGGCTTCCTCTAGGCCAGAAGGCCGAAATTGAAAACGGGATCAGGGCTTGGGTAGCAAACGTTGCAACTGCAGGTCGAACCAAGTGCCAAATGCCGGCGTGGGTTGTGCTTCTACAGCCAGGTACCACCAGTTCTCGGCGGCAAAAGAGCGGCACTTCACCGCATCCTTCTCGGTCATGATGAGCGGCAGTGACGGTGTGAAGGCAAGGTTTCGGGCATTGAATTGCGCGTGGTCTGCAAAGGGATGCGGCAGCGGCTGCCAGCCTAGGCCCTGCAAGGTATTGAAAAAACGCTGAGGGTTACCAATGCCGGCCACCGCATGCAGGCGCTGGCCTGCGGGAAAATGGTCGAGTGCACGGCGCTCGCCCGTGCGCAGGTTGACCAATGCGCTGGGTTGCAGGCGAAAACCAAAGCCCTCGGCACTGTCTAGTGCTGCACCATTGAACAATACTGCGTCGGCCGCATTCAGACGCTCGACAGGCTCGCGCAAGGGGCCGGCCGGTAGGCATCGGCGATTGCCCAGGCCGCGGGCTGCGTCGATCAATACCAATTCCAGGTCTCGCGCCAGGCGGTAGTGCTGCATGCCGTCGTCACACAGAATCAAGTCCAGGGGTTCGCTGACCAGCAGGGCCTGCACCGCACGTGCGCGGTCCGGATCGATCATCAGCGGCACACCGGTACGTTGCACGATCAACAGCGGCTCGTCGCCTGCCTGTTCGGCCGCCTGATCGGCCGTCACCCGCCAAGGGAACTGCGGCGGCTTGGCGCCATAGCCACGGCTGACCACTCCCACCCTCAACCCCCGCTGGCGGCAGTGCTCGATCAGCCAGAGAATCATAGGAGTCTTGCCGGTACCGCCGACAGTGATGTTTCCCACCACGATGACGGGCACCGGAGCGCGATAGCTAGCGCGCTCGTCGTTGAGAAAACGCCTGCGCTTGCGTTTGACCACCCAGCGGTACAGCGCTTCCAGCGGACGCAGCAATGCCAGTGCCGGATGGCCGGTGTACCAGGCAGCAAGCAGGCGATCGGCTAGTGTCATCAAGGTGTGCTCTGGGCCGCCTCGACGGTGGTCATGCGCAATTGGCTGAAGCCGAGCTTGCCGGCAGCATCCATTGCGGTGACCACAGCCTGGTGCGGGGTCTTGCCATCGGCACTGATGGCCAGGGGCAGCTTGTTGTCGCCACCTGATTCACGCTCGATGGCCTCGCTGAGGGTGGCCAGATCGCTCTTGGGCAGCAGATGGTTGTTGACCGAGTACACCCCATCGGCACTGATGGTGATTTCTACCAGCTTGCCCTCATCGCCCGGTGCCCGCTCGGCGCTGGCCGCTTCGGGCAACTCGACGCGTAGCTGGGTTTCGCGGGTGAACGTGGTGGTGACCACGAAGAACAGCAACAGCACGAACACCACGTCGATCAACGACGCCAGGTTGATGTCGATATTCTCGCGCTGGCGATTGCGCCGAAACTTCACGCCTTGCCTCCAGCCACTTCCACCTCACGGTCACCCTGAATCACTTCCACCAGCTTGATTGCCTCCTGCTCCATACCGACCACCAGCTCGTCGATACGGCGCAGCAGAAAGCGGTGGAAGAACACCGCCGGGATACCCACCATCAGCCCGGCCGCCGTGGTTACCAGCGCCTTAGAAATGCCACCCGCCAGCACCGCGGCGTTGGCGGTCATCTGCGACCCCATGAACGCGCTGAAGATGTCGATCATGCCCAGCACGGTGCCCAGCAGGCCCAGCAGCGGCGCCATGGCGGCGATGGTGCCCAGCGTGCCGATGTAGCGCTCGAGCTCGTGGATAACGCGTGAGGCGGCTTCCTCGATGCACTCTTTCATGATTTCGCGACCATGACGCGAGTTGGCCAGCCCCGCCGCGAGGATTTCGCCCAAGGGCGAGTCGGCACGCAGGGCCTTGAGCTTGTCACTGGTCAGTTGCTTGTCCTTGATCCACATCCACACCTGGCCCAGCAGGTGGGGCGGGCTGACGCGACTGGCGCGCAGGGTCCACAGGCGTTCGACGACGATAGCCATGGCGGCGATGGAACTCAGAATGATCGGCAGCATCATCCAACCGCCGGACTTGACCAATTCCCACACAGTAGAAGCCCTCTGGAAAAGGTCGCCACTTTACCATAGGCGCGGCAGGCGCTCATCAGCATTAACCACCCCTGACGTCACGCCAGAAGCGGCGCTGGCTGCGCATACCCTCGACCCCGGCTTGCGCACCGAGCACCAGACGCAACGCCCCCTCCACTGCCGTGTCGTGCAGGGTCATGCCATGCCTGCGATAGCGTTCGACCACCTGTGCATGGGGATGCCCGAAGCTGTTGTTGCGCCCGCGGGAAATCAGTACCCCACGCGGGGCCGCAGCGCGGATGAAAGCTTCGGTCGACGAACTGCGGCTACCGTGGTGCGGCGACTGCAGCCAGTCGATGCGTGGTGAATCCATGGCAGCCAGCCACGCACGTTCGGCCCCCGCCTCCATGTCACCGGCCAGCAGCAACCGCTCCCCCGACGCCTCGACCAGCAACACGCAGGAGCGGTCATTGCTGGTGCGCGCATCCGCCCAGCGCCACAGGGAAAAGCGAACCCCGTCCCACTCCCAGGACTCGCCACTGACGCAAGGCTGTAACTGAACCTCTTCCAGCGGCTCACCGCCAATCGCCCGTCTGACCGGCAGCCCGCGCTGGATCGCACCTGCACCGCCGGCGTGATCGGCATGGGCGTGACTGACCAGCAGCACATCCAGGCTGTCGACCCCCAACTTGCGCAAGGTGGGCAACACGACCCGCTCACCCAGATCGCTTTCGCCCCTGGCCGGCCCGGCGTCATACAGCAGACTGTGCTGCCGGGTGCGTAGCAACACCGCCAAGCCTTGCCCCACGTCCAGCTGCCAGACCTCGACCTGGCCGTGCGAGACCGGCTCCCGAGGCACCCAGAGCGCCAAAAGCATCACCGCGCCCAACCCACGCAGCGGCACACCCCGTGGCAGCAACAGCAGCAGTGCACCCAGGCATACCAGCAGCCAGGCCCACAACGGCGGTGCCGGAGGCACCCATGCCGGGCGCTGCTGGGCGACCAGTGCTAGCGCGCGAAACAAGACATCCAGCAGGCCGCCTGCCAGCCACAGCAATGCCTCACCTGCGTCGCCCAGCGGCAGCAACAAAGTGCCCAACAGCGCCAGCGGCAATACCGCCAGGCTCACCCACGGCACCGCCACCAGGTTGGCCAACGGGGCACTCAGGCTCACCGGCAAGCCCACGGCCAGCAGCACCGGGAGCAACCCGACGGCGATGACCCACTGCGCTCGCGTCCATGCCTGCCAGGGTCGCCAGGCCCCTAGCCGAGCACTGAAGCTGTAGATGAGCGTGGCCACGGCGCCGAATGACAGCCAGAAGCCTGGAAGCAGCGCCGCCAACGGCTCGAACAGCAAAACGGCAACCAAGGCAAGTAACAAGGGGTGGAACGCGCCAAGGTGACGAAAGCGCAGGCGCCACAGCAGCACCACGGCCAGCATCAGACAGGCGCGCTGTACTGGCACCCCTGCCCCGGCCAGCCAGCCGTAGGCCAGCGCTGCACTCATGGCCAGCACACAGGCCCAAGGCAGCCACGGCAGCCGGGGCGGCCATAGCCCCCAGCGGGCTAACCACGCGACCACGGCATAGAGCAGACCCGCCACCAGGCCAATGTGCTGGCCTGAAATCACCAGCAGGTGCACGGTGCCGGTGGCCTGAAGCGCCTGCCAGTCTTCGCGCGCCAGGCCGGTCCCATCACCAAGCACCAACGCCACCAACGCGGCTTGCCGACCATGGGCTTCGACCGCCAGCAGACGCTCGCGCAGGCCATCGCGCCACCCGACTGCCGCGGGCGTCAGTAACTGCCCGGCTTTCACCGCTCCGCTGGCGCCGATCCGACGTGCCAGCAGCTGCGCCTCCCGGTCGGGCCCGTGGGGGTTTAGAAGGCCGGTCGGCCGCTGCAGGGTGACGGCCAGGCGCCACTGCTCGCCGGCACGCAGCGGTGGTCCGTCAAACCAGCTCAATTGCAGGCGTTGCGGCAAATCGGCACGCCGGGAATGCGCGCCTTCAAGCTCGAAACGCACGCCTTGCGCAGTGCGCGCCGGCAGTCCGGCCACCCGCCCTTCCAGCCACAAGGTGCGACCATCGAGCCCTGGCGCCAGACGATCGTCCACGGCCTGCTTGGCAGACCAACAGGCCCAGCAGAAGCCCAGCAGGAACAAACCCAATAACCAACCCCGGGTGAACAGACTGACGACGGCGCCCGCTGCAAGCATTAGCAGCCATCCGACCGATGGCAATTGAGGTACCACGCAGAGACTGAGCAGACCGAGCGCGAGCGCCAACATCCCTGTGCGCATGAGGTAGAGCTCCAGAAGCTGAATCAACCTCTGAGGCATAGCCCACTTGCCGGCACTGCTTGCTCAACAATTGTCACAAACTCTGAACGAGGCTGAACGGGAATCAGGGCATACTGCCCCGGTCAACGCCCCGGGAGCCCCCATGCCGCGCCGACTATTCAAACGCTTCATGCCGGACCCGAGCAGTATTCGGGAACACAAGTCCTTACGCTTTTTCGGCAAGTTGCTGCATGACCCTAACCTGTGGCACCTGAACCGTCATTCGGTAGCGCGAGCCATGGGCGTCGGCCTGTTCGCCGCATTGATCCCGATGCCCGCACAGATGCTGCTTGCCGCTGCATTGGCCATCCCGCTGCGAGGCAATCTGCCGATCGCCGTCAGCCTGGTGTGGCTGACCAACCCGCTGACCATGCCGCCGGTGTTCTTCGTTACCTACATGGTCGGTGCCTGGCTAATGCAGGTACCACCACGCGCACTGCCTGACACGTTGACCTTCCAGTGGATCACTGACCAACTGTCGACGGTCTGGCAACCCTTCCTGCTCGGTTCAATCGTGTGCGCCGTACTGCTGGGTATGCTCGGCTATTTCAGTACCCTGATGTACTGGCGCTGGTGGGTAGGCCGGCAGTGGCGTCGTCGCCAATGCCGGTGCAAGGTTTCAGGCACGCATCCCCCGGCCGCTGACCAGCAGCCGCACGCACAACAGGTAGAGCACGGCAGTGGCCACCAACATGAACGTGATCGCCGTGCCGATGCTGATGTCCGACACCCCTAAAATGCCGTAGCGGAAGGAATTGACCATGTGCAGCACAGGGTTGGCCAGCGATACGGTATGCCAGAACGGTGGCAGCAGGGTGATCGAGTAGAACACGCCGCCCAGGTAGGTCAGCGGAGTCAGTACGAACGTCGGGATGATCGAAATGTCGTCGAAATTGCGAGCGAACACCGCGTTGACGAACCCCAGCAAGGAGAAGATGGTCGCCGTCAACAGTACCACTGCCACAGTCACACCCAGGTGATGCACTTGCAGGTCGGTGAAGAACATCGACAGGATGGTGACGATCACCCCTACCGCCAAGCCACGCAGCACGCCGCCTAGGACATAACCCACCAGGATGGTGTGCGGCGATACCGGCGAGACCATCAGCTCTTCGATCGAGCGCTGGAACTTGCTACCGAAGAAGCTCGATACCACATTGCCATAGGAGTTGGTTATCACCGACATCATGATCAGCCCCGGCACGATGTACTGCATGTAGGTGAACCCGCCCATGTCGCCAATCTGCCGGCCAATCAGGTTGCCGAAAATGACGAAATACAGAACCATGGTGATTGCCGGTGGCAACAGGGTCTGCGGCCAGATGCGCAAGAAGCGCCGCACTTCGCGATAGACGATGGTGTTCAGGGCGACCCAGTTGGTACGCAGCTCCACGCTCATACGGCCACCTTCGAAAGGTTTTTTTCCACCAGGGCCACGAACAGCTCCTCGAGTCGGTTGGTCTTGTTGCGCAGGCTTTGCACGTCGATATTCTGCAGGGCCAACTGGCCGAACAGGGCGGTGATGCCGATGTCTTTCTCAACCTGTACTTCCAGGGTGTGCGGGGTCAGCAGCCGGCACGGGTAACCCTGCAACACCGGCGCCGTGGCCAGGCCCTGCTTGATGTCGAGGACAAAGGTTTCGACATGCAGCTTGCCCAGCAGTTGGCGCATGCTGGTGTTCTCGACGATGGTGCCGTGGTCGATGATGCCGATATTACGGCACAGCTGCTCAGCCTCTTCCAGGTAATGGGTGGTGAGGATGATGGTGATGCCTTTCTGGTTCAGCTCGGTGAGGAAGCTCCACATCGAACGGCGCAGCTCGATGTCCACGCCGGCGGTGGGCTCGTCGAGAATCAGCAAACGCGGCTCGTGGATCAGCGCACGGGCAATCATCAGCCGGCGCTTCATGCCGCCGGACAGCGAACGCGATGGCACGTCGCGCTTGTCCCACAGGCCCAGTTGGGTCAAGTACTGCTCGGCACGCGCCTTGGCGATCTTTGGCGGGATGCCGTAGTAACCAGCCTGGGTCACGACGATGTCGAAGCACTTCTCGAACTGGTTGAAATTGAACTCCTGTGGCACCACGCCCAGGCAACGCTTCAGCGCCGAGGGCTCGCGGTCGAGGTCGTGGCCGAACACATTGACCGTGCCGCTGGTTTTATTCACCAAGGTGGAGAGGATGCCGATGGTGGTGGATTTGCCGGCGCCGTTGGGGCCGAGCAAGGCGAAGAAGTCCCCTTCGGCGACATCAAGGTCGATGCCTTTGAGGGCCTGAAAGCCGTTGCCGTAGGTTTTGGTCAGCTGTCGAATGGACAGGGCAGAACTCATAGCGGGTCACTTACCGAAAAATAAGGTGCAGGACACGCCAGACAAGGTCACTGGCGCAGTGAGTGCGGCCAATGGTGCAAGGCGCGGCCGCACAAGTACAGTCATGTGTATTGATAGTGACTATCGAAACAGCCGTAGTGTTCGATCAGGTCAGCGCAGTCATTACTGCAGCCTGGTAGGCCGGGCGGGCCTTGAGGCGTTCGTACCAGGCTTCCAGGTGGTACATAGCCGGGCGCTCGATGGGCATTTCGAACCAGGCATAGACGAAGCTACCCAGTGGGATGTCGCCCATGCCGATCTGGTCACCGGAAAGATAGGGCTGTGTGGCCAGGGTTTCGTCGGCAATGGCCAGCAACTGGGCGCACTGCTTGTGCGCAGCGTTGATCGCCACCCAGTCGCGCTGGTCTTCGGGTGTGCGCACCAGGCCCCAGAACAGCGGGCGGAACGGCGCTGCGAAGGATGAGGTGGCCCAGTCCATCCATTTGTCGGCCAAAGCGCGTTGGCGCGGGTCTTCCAGGTACCAACCTTGCTCGGTGCCATATTCGGCGCACAGGTAGCGGACGATGGTGTTGGACTCCCACAGGGTCAGGTCACCGTCTTCAAGCATGGGTACCAGGCCATTGGGATTGCGGGCGCGGTAGTGCGGCTCGTTGACCACGCCGAAGGCGCCGCCGGCGTCGATCGATTCGAAGTCCAGGCCCAGTTCCTGGGCGATCCACAGCGCTTTGCGCACATTGCTCGAATTCTTGCGGCCCCAGATCTTCAGCATGGCAACGTCCTTATGAATGCGGATGTTGCACAGTCTACTCCAGAGTTTTGTTGCCTGTACCGGCCCTTTCGCGGGCGTGCCCGCTACTACAAGAATCGCGGCTTATCTAGGGACGGTGCACCCTGTAGGAGCGGGCTTGCCCGCGAAAGGGCTAGTACAGGCAATCACCGGACTGAAACTCCCACTGCCACACCCTGTCACTGTTCTGACCCTGCCGTTCCCGGCGTTGCGTCTAAGCTGTCCGGAACGGCTCAAGCCCCCTGGTTCCAAGGAGGACCGATTATGTTGCTGTTGTGGTTGGTAGTGCTGGTGATAGGCGCGGCGTACCTCACGCACAGGCGCCTGGCACCCTTGCAGATTCTCGGCATCATGGCCGCCTATGTGCTGCTGATGGGCATTTTCAGCAGCGCTCCTGGCTGGCTGCTAGCACTGATCTGGCTCGTGCTGGCACTCAAAGGCGCCTTGTTGGCGCTGCCCGACTGGCGCCGCAAGGTGTTCACCGGCCCGGTTTTCAACTGGTTCCAGCGCACCCTGCCGCCCATGTCGCAAACCGAGCGTGAAGCCATCGACGCCGGTACCGTATGGTGGGACGGCGAACTGTTCAGCGGCCGCCCCGACTGGCGCACCTTGCTGGCCTACCCGGCACCCAAGCTGACCGACGAAGAGCAGGCCTTCATTGACGGCCCTACCGAACAACTGTGCGCCATGGTCAGCGACTGGCAGATCGGCCAGGACATGGACCTACCACCCGCGGCCTGGGCGCATATCAAACAGAATGGCTTCTTTGCCCTGATCATCCCCAAGCAGTACGGTGGCAAGGGTTTTTCCGCTTACGCACACTCCCAGGTGGCGATGAAGCTGGCCACCCGCAGCGGCGATCTGGCTTCCACGGTGATGGTTCCCAACTCGCTCGGCCCGGCCGAATTGCTGTTGCACTACGGCACCGATGAGCAACGCGACCACTACCTGCCACGCCTGGCCCGTGGCGACGACATTCCTTGCTTCGCACTCACCGGCCCTCTGGCCGGCTCAGACGCCGGCGCCATGCCCGACACCGGCGTGGTGTGCAAGGGCCAGTGGCATGGCGAGGAAGTCATCGGCCTGCGCCTGAACTGGGAAAAGCGCTATATCACCCTAGGCCCGGTTGCCACGCTGCTGGGCCTTGCATTCAAGGCCTACGACCCGGACCACCTGTTGGGCGAGGAGGAAGAACTGGGCATCAGCCTGGCGCTGATCCCTACCGACACCCCCGGCGTGGACATCGGCAAACGCCACCTGCCGCTGGGCGCCGCCTTCATGAATGGCCCCAATAGTGGCAAGGACGTGTTCGTGCCACTGAGCTTCCTTATCGGTGGCCAGGCCATGCTCGGCAAAGGCTGGATGATGTTGATGAACTGCCTGTCGGTAGGCCGTTCCATCTCCCTGCCCGCCGTGGGCACCGGCGCCGCCAAGTACACCAGCCTGGTCACCGGCCAGTACGCCAACATCCGCGAGCAATTCAACGTGCCGCTGGCCGCATTCGAAGGTATCCAGGAATCGCTGGCACGCATCGGCGGCAACGCCTGGCTGATGGACAGCGCGCGCCTGCTGACGGCCAAAGCGGTAGACCTGGGCGAGAAGCCCTCGGTGCTGTCGGCGATCCTCAAGTACCACCTGACCGAGCGCGGCCGCGAATGCATCCAGCACGCCATGGATGTGCACGGCGGTAAGGGCATCATCATGGGCCCGAACAACTACCTGGGGCGTAACTGGCAAGGGGCACCCATCTTCATCACGGTCGAGGGCGCCAACATCCTCTCACGCAACCTGATGATCTTCGGTCAGGGCGCCATTCGCTGCCACCCGTTCGTACTCAAGGAAATGGCTCTGGCCCACCGTGAGGACCGCGACCAGGCGCTAGGAGAGTTCGATGACCTGTTGATGAAGCACATCATGTTCGCCGCCGGCAATGCGGCTAGCACACTGGTGTTCAATCTGGGACTGGGCCGCCTGGAAAGCGTACCAGGCGATACCCTCAGCCAAGGCTACTTCCGCGCCCTGAACCGCCAGGCCTCAGCCTTTGCATTGCTGGCGGACCTGTCGATGATGCTGCTGGGCGGCACCCTCAAGCGCCGCGAGCGCCTGAGTGCCCGGCTAGGCGATGTGCTGAGTTATCTGTACTTGTCCAGTGCGGCGCTCAAGCGTTATCACGACTTGGGCTCGCCCGAGCAGATGCAGCCATTGCTACGCTGGGCCATGGAAGAAAGCATGGGGCAGGCGGAAAAGGCCCTGGATAGGTTACTCGACAACTTCCCCAACCGCTTTGTCGGCTGTGCACTAAGGGTCCTGGTGTTCCCCTTCGGCCGTCGTCATACCGGGCCGAGCGATGAACTGGATGCCGAGGTCGCGGCGCTGATTGGGCGTAGCAAGGGTGACCCAGCGCTGGAAGAGCTGCTCGCGGGCTGCTTCCGGCCACAGGCGGACGGTGACCCAGTGGCAGCACTGCAACGGGCTTGCGACTTGCTTGATGAGGCAGTGCCACTGCACAAGGCGCTGCACCTGGGGATCAAGGACGGCAAGGTACGGCCGGCACCTGGGCAGTCGGTGATTGATGCGGCCATCGAAAGCGGTGTGCTGCAGCCTGACGAAGGGCAACGGCTGCACGCAGCGGAACAGGCACGCCGGGCAGTGATCGATGTGGATGCCTTCGACAAGGAGCAATTGCTGCCAGTACCTGGCAAGGTGCGTTGATTGATGGGGGCGCTCTGCCTCCCCATCCCCAACCGGCGTATACTCCGCCTTCGTTTCAATCACCCCGAGGACCGCCCCATGGCCAATTCCCACCTGGATTACAACCTGCAACTGCTTAACCACCTGCGTACTATCCTGGTGGCCTTGGGCGAAGCCGAGCAGGTACCCGAGGAAAGCCACGCCCTGTTCCTCGAACGCTTCGACGAACTACTGACCCTGCTGCCGCAAAACCCGCTGAAAAGTCAATACCTGGGGCAAGACCTGATCTGCCAGGTGATCCAGCGTTACCCGCAGATCGCTCATCTTGTACCCAGAGATCTACTGTGGTTCTTTGGCGGCGACTGCTTGCATTTCATGCCCGATGACGAACTGGACCTGTATCAACGTCTTGAAGAGCGCCGTTACGAAGCCGAGCAGAACGATGAACCGTTCGACTGGAACCAGGAAAAACAGGTGCTGAGCCTGCAGCCCGGCCCTCCCCACTGACTCCATCCGTTTGGGGCGATGCGCCTCGGGCAGCCCTGGTCACGCTTGCTGTAGCCGCAACGCGTCGTACACAGACAGCAATGGCAACGGAATGATTGTCACCGCGAAGCGCCACTCAACAACATTGCGCGTATCCAGAGCCATCACCACCGTGACACCGCTCGGCGCTGTCGACGCAGGCGTAAACACACCTTGCGCCGATACCACACCGTTGCCTGCAAGGATGTGCCACTCAACATCCTCGGCCGGCACTGCGGTTTCTTCCATGTCGAGGTTGAAATACCAGCAGTTGAGTTGCAACGCATTGCCTGCAAGGGTAAATCGGATGAAATGCGTCGGATACACGAATGTCGTGACGAAAGATACCGACTCTCTCATCCCATCTCCCGCCGCCGTCAGCACATCTGTACGTGCTGGCACCCGGGGAAAACTAGCCCTGGTAGCGGCTGGGATCAAGGTTTCTCCCGGTGCACTGAAGACGACACCGGGTGGCTTGAGGGCAGGTACGTAGAAGTGATCATTACCCTCTTTGACAAGGGTACCGCCTGCATCACCCGTCACACTCCAATTGACACCAGGCATTTGTAGACTGACGAAACCAAGCCGCTCCTTTGCATCCCCTGCATGGAAAACTTGTGAGTACGGTGAAATTTTGTACGTCGCGGCTGGGGTAGCCGACTCAGCGGGCTTCAACGACTTCTTGTAGACCCTCCTGTAGCCGAATAACGACCCCCCGGCATCCATTACACCAACCAATTCAGTCGACCCCGGTGGGGTCACCAAATCGCTAATGAATGCGCTGTCCACAGGTGCTCTACCTGCCCCCACCTCTGGAAAATTTTCTTTTGGAAAATAGCCAAACAAGGCTGCATCTGCTGCGGGCGCGATGGGTTGCTGCACCCCGCTTACCAAACTTTCATAGGCAATGGGCCGCTCCAGAAAACCGAAATGCCGGACGCGCCGGTTTTCGTCTGGAATCATATAGATATAAAGATCTTGCAGCTTCGCACTTTCAGGGCGCGGCATGATCGCAATGTCAATTTTCTTTCTCTGGTCATAATATTCAATATACTCGGGAGGCGCCGCAGTCTCGACAGTTGAGTCATTCGTGTCGTAGGAGCCATAGTCGGCCCCACCCGTCCATTCGAAACTCAGCATACTTTGACCTTGCGCCTGGTACCGCAGGTAGCACTCTCGCATTGGTAACGTGACCGAGAATCTCACCCAGGGGCCGTTGATCTCCGTCAAGCGCAGGATCTGTTCGGCGCCCAAGTTGGAGAGTCTCTTCGTAAATATGAGGAATTCTTGGGATGAATGAAGAATCAACTTGTTACTGACGTCACCGTATGACAGAATTTCGATTTTGGAAAACTTCCTCAGCAACGCCTCTGCCCCCTCGCGCCCCATTAAAGCAGGCGGCCTAGTCTTAACAAACGACTCAATCAGAAAATCATTATTAGCGTCTGTTAGCCACAGCGTATTAATCCACAATACATTCGTGAACATTGTGCACACCGCCTCCGGCGCCATAGACGAAGAGCCGATCCCGGTCGCTTCATTATTTTTGGTTTTTTTCACCTCAGAGTCCCCTGCCTGGTATGAGCGCCAATTACCCCACCCCACAAGAATCGAATCAACTGGCATTTTTACCAGTGCCAGACAAAGTTTAGTCTCACAGTGCGACTGTGCTGCCCGGCGTGCATGGCCTTAACGGTTTGGCAACTGGTATTTCTATCAGTTGACGCAACCGCACGGCCCTTTCACGCTCTATGAAACAGACCATGGAAACAGCACCACCTTCCATCGAACAACTGCCGTAGAACCGGGAGAGAAGATCAGCGCAAGCCAATCGGACTTCAGATTTTTCCTACATACGAACCACAAGCAAACTCGCACGCTGTGCACCGTCGCATTTAGCGATGCTTGTGCAGCCTTACCCAATATCCACCTGACACACGCTAACCTGGAGCTCCTAATGAAAAAAACTCTCCTGGCTTTAACACTTGGCCTGGCCAGCAACGCCGCATTAGCCAACACTGGCTCGATCAACTTCTACGGCCAGGTGCATGCCGGGACGTGCCCGATCGAAATCATCGACCCGTCGACAGGCCTGCCGGTAGCCCGCGTCAACATGGGCAACGTCAGTGTTTCGCAGTTCACCGCCGTTGGCGATGAAGCGGCATCTCGCGCCTTCGGCATGCGTATCACCCCAGGCGCTGGTTGCGTTGTTGCCCCTGGTAGCAATGCCACTGTCACCTTCACTGCCGCCTATGGCGGCGCCGGTACAGGTGGTACGTTGTATGCGTTGGAACCAGGCGGAGCCAACAACCTGGCCTTGATCATCAAGGACAATGCCGGCACCCCCGTGGATAACGGCCTGGCCTCCAAGGATTACCCACTGGATGACACGAACCCTACCACCATGATCTTCTCTGCGGCCTACAAATCCATAGGTACCGCCGTGACGGCCGGTACGGCTAACACCGATGTGCAATTTCTGGTCGATATTCCATGAGAACGCGCCTCAGGCGAGCTGATACCGCCTGAGGCTTCCTCATATTATTCAGAAGGTATCGTCAGATGAAGATTCACCCGCGCCGCCTCGCATTGGGTATTTACTTGGCAGCCGCCCTGCAGACTGCTCAGGCAGCGCTGACCGTCAACACCACGCGAGTCGTGTTCGACAGCGACAAACGCAGCACCTCGGTGGTGATAGCCAACCCCAGCCCTCGCCCCTACGCGGTGCAAAGCTGGGTCAACACCGCCAAGGACGATACCGACACACCCGTCCCGCTGGCGACCTCTCCCGGTTTGTTCCGTCTGGACCCGAGCAAGGAGCAGATGGTGCAGATCAACCACCTGCCCAACGCGCTGCCTAATGACAGGGAAACACTGTTCTACCTCAATATTCAGGAAATCCCCGAGGTCAGCCCTGATGATGTGAACGTCCTCAATATCGCACTGCGTACGCGCCTCAAGCTCTTCTATCGCCCCAGCCAATTGACTGACCGGCCCGCCGACCGCATCGGCGAGCTAAAATGGTCCGTACGTCAAGGCCCTGGACGTGTCCAGTTGGTGGTCGATAACCCGACACCCTTCCATTACACATTCGGCCGCCTGGAAGTCAGCGCTGCAGGTGCGACAGAGGCTATACAGGCCATGGCCATGGCGCCACCGTTTGGCCAGCAGGTCTATGACCTTGCCCGGATCAAATCGCTCAGTGGCTTGCAGTTGACCTTTACCACCATCAATGACTACGGGGTCGCTACTCCGGTGATGCAGAAGGCGCTGTCCAGCAGCCCCTGAGCACTCCCACCCGACACCTGCAAGCGAGCCCTATGGGCTCGTTTGCCATTGTGACTCAAGAAATCAAGGAGATTTCCATGAAGCCTCTAGTCATTGCCTTTGCGCTCGCCATGGCCAGTCAACAGGCGTTTGCGAACAGCGGCTCGATCAACTTCTTCGGCCAGGTGAGCAGCGGGACCTGTGCGATTGAAATCATCGACCCTTCGACAGGTCTACCTGCTTCCAGAATCTACATGGGCACAGTGCACACAGCCCAATTCAAGCAAGCAGATGACGAGGCCGCCAACCGCGCCTTCGGCTTGCGCCTTACACCGGGCGGTGGCTGTATACTGCTGCCAGGGGCCAATGCCCGCGTGACCTTTACCGGGAACTACGGCGGCGCTGGCGCCAGCGGTACACTGTATGCTCTGGAACCAGGTGGTGCTACGGGTTTGGCCTTGATCATCAAGGACAACACAGGCACACCAGTAGACAACGGAATAGCCTCCAAACAGTACCCCCTGTATGACACCAAACCCACCGACATGCTGTTTTCTGCTGCCTACAAAGCGATCGATAGGCAGGTAACCGCCGGCTTTGCCAACAGTGATGTGCAGTTCAGGGTGGACATACCGTAAGCGTTACTGGGGCCATTTTGCACCCCTGCGCGGCGGTTTGACGCGAAGGGGTGCAAAATGGCCCCAATTTGCTTGAGTATCCGCTTAACCGAGGGGCACTAGCTCCTCGGCCCGATCTTCACTTCATCTGCCTTCATACCGCCTGGCCTGACAACCTGTCCAAAGGATCGTAACTGTAACCACTGCCGTCATAGCTGCTCAGGCGGCCCAGGGCGTCGTACGTCAGCGTCTTGCCCTTGTCATCGAGGCTCATATTGCCGTCCTTGTCGTATTGCAATGTGAAGTCTGCATAGTCGGAATGGGTATTCCGCACGCCACTCAATTGCGCAGGGTCTTCATTGTCGAATAGATAGGTAGCCTCGTTACTGCCCTTGCTGCCGTCCTCTTCCTCGAATTCGGTCAGCACCCAGGTGATGTTGTCGAGCGCATCAAATTCGAAATACTGCTGACGAATAGTCTTCCCAGCCGGGTCGGTCGGGCTATGGGAAACCAGCCCATCGCAACTGTATTCCTCCAGCCGACCACGCAGGTCGTACTTGAATGTTTCCTCACGCAAGACAGTGCCATTATCACTCAAGCGTTTTGACGTGATCTGGTCGAGCACGCTGTATTCCTGCGCCAGCTCCTGTACTGCCTGCACCAAAAGCCCGGCCTCTGCAACCAGCGCCTGCACACGTTCATTGGCGAACGTAAAGTCTTTGATCGGCGCTTCAGGCACGCTACTGAGGAACACAAACCGACGCAGGCATTCGCGCCCTTGGTGATCGTACTCCAGCTCGGTGGCTAGTCCTTGAGTGCCATCCAGGGTGAGTATGCATTGTGAATTGCTCAGCCCGTCATAGAAGAACCAACTGCTTGTGCTCCCCAGCGCAGTACGCTCCAACAGGCCGCTGGGGTAATAATCGTAGGTCTGCGTCTGGCCGAGAACATCCTTATAGAACAACTGGCGCCCCAACAGGCTGGTGCCGTACTCCATGGTCCAGGTTTCGTCGCCGATGACGCGGGTTTCCTGCTTGATTTCGCCGGTACTGAAATAGACGCGGCTCAATTCCTCTTCCTCCTCCTTGCAGTGGGTAAGCCGGGCGTTGAGCGGGTCGAATGTATAGTCGGCCTGCTTACCCGGAATGCGCCGTAGTTGAGGCTCCTCACCCAGTTGAGGAAGGTATTGATACTCGATGACATTGCCAGCGGCTGTCCGCACCTTGCTCGGTTTGATCTGGCCAGGCTCATAGTGCATGTGCCGCGCCCGTCCGCCGGTAACAGAGGTGATCATACGGTTCAGACCGTCGAAAACCTGCTCCCCCAGCACGACACCGTTGACACTGATACTGATCGGCAAGTCTTCACTGCTGTGCACGGCATAGTCGCGATGCACCACCGACCTGTCCGCCAGTGTCTGGTCGACCAGGCGGCCGAAAGCGTCATAGCCGGAGCGGGTAACGGCTTTACGCGCATCGATCTCCCGTACATTGCGCCCCAAGCCGTCATAGAAGTACTCATGCGTGGCGTACATTTTATCCGCCAGGTCAAAGCGCTGCACTTGGGCAGGCTGCTCGAACAGGTTCAACCAAGTGATGGTCTTGCCCACGCTCAGCTTGCCATCTGCAGACTCGCTCCACTCGGTTTGGGTGGCCAGGTTGCCCTTGGGGTCGGTCCCGTCAGGGTTGGACCCGATCGGGTCATGCTCCTGGAACCGCTTGACCCCGTCCGGCCCTGTCTCGCAACGCTGTACGCCCCAATCGTCGTAGGCATACTGGGTCGCCAACGGCATTTGCTGTTCGCCTTTCCAGTCGTATTCAATTGCCTCGGTCAACTGGCCAAGTTCATCGTAGGTAAACGAGCTGCGTGGGCGAAAGACTTGACGCAGGCGGACATCTTCTGCGTCGACGTCAGCATCGTGCCGCTCTTCGCGGACCACTCGCCCCAGGCCATCAATGTATGAGTTGATGGCAACTCCCTTGACGTCTATTCGGGTTTGCACGGCCTGACCACCCGGTGCGCTCACAAGCCCGTACGTGTAGATGCGAGATGCCCTATACGCATCGTCATTGGGTGACACCGTCTCACGAACCACACGGCGTAACGCATCGTAGGCGTACTCGATTTCAACATCGTTGTCATCGCGATTGAGCAACGGCTCGCCAATGAGCATCGAATGCTTCAGCGTGATCACCTTGCGAACATGGCGCGGCTCGCCAGTTTCTTGGTCAATACTCCCATGATCAAAGCCGGTCACCTGCTGCTCGGTCACCAGCACAGGGTGCCCATTGAGATCGTCCAAGCTGTACGTAAAACCGGTCGTGGTACTTTTACCCCCCATGACCAGGGTTTCCAGCGATGAACGCCCATGGCGCAGCAAGTCGGCAGGGTCATCGACCGGGCTCACGGTGGTCACTTTCAACGCTGCCTGCTCTACCTCGCCAACGACCTCACACAGGCTTTCCTGCGTAAGGACCAGCCAATCGGACGCCGATCGTTTGATCGAGGCACCCGGATAAGCTACCCGAGCGAGCGCCTTGTACTGGAAGCTTTTTCGCAGTACCGGCGCAGGTTCGTCGCCATCCGCTGCGGGATGTTCCGTCACGCTTTTTTGGTTGCGTACGAAGCCGTCCGGGTCGTCTTCGGCAGGGTAATACGCGATCACGGTGCGCTGCCCGGAGGGCAGGATCTGCTCGACCAAATTGCCATGCAGGTCATATACGGTCCTGGTGGCAGGCTCTTGGCGAAACCTGGAAGCATCCCCTAGCAGTGACCACGCCCGGGTTTGCTCCAGCGGTAACTGGAAGTTACGCGGCTGATTGTCGAACTCAGTCGTTACATTGCCGTGATACGTCGTGCTGTTGACAAGTTGGTTCTTGCCTTGCACCACGACCTCACCCACCTGCAAGTGAAAACGGTTGTACGTGCGATGAGTGGTGCGCAATACCTGGTCCTTGCCATCCGCACCTTTACCCCATTGAGACGCCGTGCTGCCATACAGGTAGGTGGAGCGGGCACGGTAGAGGTTGTCCTCACCATCGTCACGCCAGCTGACACCGCTGCCGTTACCGACGAAGTTGTTCGGCGCCTCAATGCTGTCTTGCAGGACGGTGTAGGTGTAGCTGGTTTTCATCGACGGCTGGCCGCCGCCAGGGTTGACCGTATGCGAGGTCACACGCGGTAACGCCGCACGGGTTCCACCGCCTGGCAGCAGATGGCCTGTATCACCGCCCTCACCGTAGCGGATATCTTCCACACTACCGTAGGGTGTCGAAACCTTGGCCAGGCAGGTCAGACCAAAAGACGTGGTGTATTCGAACCGCCAGTTGCCACCCACTTCGGCCGGCAAGTCGACCTGACGCAACTGCTCATTGACCAGGCTGAGCTTGTATTCGGCGACCGGCTTGCCGCCATTGGCCCCAGGGTGCAGCTTGAGTGTTACCGTGCTGCCATAGCTGATTTCCAGCAACGCCTGACCCGTGCCGTCGACAATGCGCTCCAGCCTTTGGTTGGCGGTGTAGCTCAACAGAATACGATGGCCCGAAGCGGCGCGAACCTCAGACGGCAGTGCAACAAGATTATCCCCGGTACCGTACTCGCTCAGCACTTCTTCCATATAGGACTTGTGCACCACACGGTATTGTTTCTTGCCCCCTTCACTGTCATCGAAAAAACGAAAGCTTTCGAGTTTTCTTTCCTTGATGCCCGGCTCTGCACCAGACCCGGTCACCTTGAAACTTTCTCCGGTGTGAAGCCGCAACATGCGCGTAGCCGGCACGTATTGAGTAAGGTCGACATACCACCCCCGGCCGAAGCCGACATTGTTGTCGCTGAATGGATTGAACACCAGGCGAATGGGCAGCTCTGGACCGACCTGATAATTACCAACAAGGGCTGGCAAGTTGATACTTACCGCATACTGGCCAGTACGTGGGTCGACATTATTTTGCACAAAGCTGGACGCATTCAGTGCATTGGAGTGAAGTACAGTTTCAATAGCCATCTTGTTTATCATCCGAAAAAGAATGGTGGGCTCACCTCGGCACACCCGTGCACCCAGGTGAGCCGTTGCTCAACGAATTGAAAGTTTCAGAACATCGCGGTGGGTGATGCCCTGCCTCTCTTCGTCAGCCGTGACAGCAAAAGAAAATGTCAGGGGATGTTCGTTACCTTCCACATCCAGCAGCGTGAACTCCAAGTTTTTTTCAAGCGCCTGGCGATAACCCGACTCCTCGCTTTTTCTCGAGAAAACAAACCCCGTATCCCGCTGCAGGACGATCATCAGTTGCCCGGCACCGGGCTTGGTGCCTTGCACCTTCGTCGGCAGTGCATACGTTCGATGCTTGGCCATGCGGTAAAGAAGTCCGTCGAACAGCAAATCGTCCTTCACTCGGCCATCAACCGACTGGAAGGAGAACCCAGTGAAGCTGACGAAATCATCGTCCAGAACTGGCCCCGGCGACGTCCCGGGCTCCCAAGACCACCGTACAGCCGATTTTGGGTCGGTATCCTTGATGAACAGGCGAGCGAACTTGATTACTCGGCCCTCTCTGAGGACGTGCTCCAGCAACCAGTTGTCGGTACTGGTATCGACATAAGCGAATTCATCGCCCTCGGACGGTGACGCATCCCCCGCCACACGCGTGCGCTTGAAGGAATACAGTTCCTGCGTGAAGGATGGGGTGACCAGCCCGCGCAACTCGAGCTTACCTTTCTCGCCGGTGGCTGCAGACGTGACCGTCTTGCCCGTCAAGGTGTTCTGTATCGACGCAATCACCTTGATCACCCCCGCCTTACGGGAGTGCAGGTAGAATCGGCGGGTTCTGGCCGCCAAGGGCGCGCTCCCCCCAGCGGGCGCTGTTGCTTGCCGGTCGATGTTGTTCGCCTCTCTGTTTACCGCCCAGTCCTCCTCGTCTTCATCCGCCTTGCCAACGGCCAAGGCTTCTTCATCCGGCGCCAGGAAAGGTAGCTCGTTGTTGCTGTCCACATTCAAGAACTTCAACGTTGCCAAATCGGCGTCGGAGATCTCGACCGGTTGATCGTTGTGATCGTTACTCGCAGCAACGGTCACCTCAACTTCTATCTGCTGCCAGCCATTGGCGAAGCATTGCGGCGCGCTGATGGCTTTAAGTTCAAAGGTGCTAAGGCTTTCCCATGACAACAGGCCAGCGGTTTCCTGCCGACTTTCGCTGAACTCGACGATGGCGTAGCCGGTGCGCTCAACGCCATCGAACGCAGTCACCACCGCAATGGGTGATCGGGGATCTTCCGGAGGCGTGTAAACGTTGCCAACAAACACGCCTTCGCCATTCACAGTCCACGTTATATCGCGGCCAAGGTCTAGCTCAGGCTCGTCAGGCATTACCGTGAAGGGTATGGATTGAACCGAAAGCCCCTGCACCACGTGGAACGGCACCACGTTCAGGCCCGCATGCCACCTGATCACCACCACCGAAGCTTCAGCACTGTCCCCGTTCTGCCGGTTGGTGCAACGGATTCGCTGTACCTTGAACAAATCGCGGTCGCTGCCAGGCGGGTCGGGCGTGAAAATGGCCCGACCGCCCCCCTTGTCTTCAAGTTTCCCTATCGGGTTGGCAAGCGTCTGAACTCGCTGCTCCCCCTCCGACAGCAGTACTGCCTCCACTAGGCTCCATTGCAGGCTACCGGCATCGACACTAGAGGCGCGCAGCTCGATCGCATCTTCACCTTGCACCCAGGTGGCAACGCGCGGTACGACCTGCACCGCTCGGGCGGTTTCCATGACCAAGGCATGACTGCGCATTGCGTCACCGCCTTCAGCCGAAGTGGCAGTCACCAGCACCATCTGCTGGTCCTCGACGAAACTGCCTGCAGGACGCGGACTATAGATGGCACCATTGAATGTGCCGACCGCCGCTGGGCGTTTCAGGTTGGTGGCCGACCACTGCACTGGGCCAGGCGCGCCATCAACAGTGAAGGCGATGGTGCGCCCGGATACCACGCTCGCCAAAGCAGGCTCTACCGTTGCGGCGTTCTGCGTTTTTGTCCACTGTCCGGGCACCACAAGGTCGATGCCTGGTTGCGGTGTACCAGTAACGAACTCGTAACCGTTGGGCAGGCTGAAGGTACTGAGCACATCCTTGACCCCACCAGCCCCGAGCTCTGCGATATCCGGAACAAGGATCAGGGTACCCGGCAAATTGGTAGCACTCTCTGCGATCGGATATGGGATTTCGGTACCCGGGGTTGGCTGCCCCCCTGCGCGCAGGTCGATCCCCAGTTTCATGAAGACCAGCGCTGCCCCGTCCCCGTACCGGGGGCTACCTTCACTTTTTCCCCAAGGTGCGAGCATGGTGCGCACCATGAACTGATCCGGGCTCAGCGGATGGTAGTCGTCCATGACGAAACGGCCCAGGGAATAGGTGAGCTGGTAAGCCCGCATATAGCTGATCGATTCCTGCAAGCGCCGGCCAATCATGACCCCGGCATACTCGGTTGGCCCCAAATTGGTGGAAAACTCGACCGCACGGGCAAGGTTTAACTCCAGCGAGGCGAACCGGCTCGTCTTTGGCCGGCTACACTCCAGGGCCAGCGGTGCTTCGACACGATAGCCCATGCCTTCGGTGATGGTGAAGCTTTCCACAACGCGCTTAGGCCTGCCAGGAAGATGCAGAATTCGCATGTACTCCCCGGCAATGATGTTCATCCGCAGCGTCAAGTCCGAGCTGAACCCTGTTGCATTCTGGAAGCCGACCTGGGGCGCGCCCAGCACCATCCCTTGCACCGAAACGCTGATGCGCTCGCCCTCGTCAAGGTAGGCCTCCAGATGGATAGGGTCCATCGCACCAAAGTTAGCAAGCGCATCGAGATACTGCTCACGTAGCACAAGGTCAAGGAGGCTGCGGTCCAAGGCAAGCATGCCACCCCAGCCTAGGCGTGCCGATGTTTCCTGTTTTTCATGCGAAGTAGCCTTAGTATTCATCTCAAACCTCCTTGATGGTTGGGCTGAGAATCTCGGCGTAATTGCGCACCGGTACGAATGGCAGTGGCAAAATCACATAGTCGTGGGTATCGGGAGAGTCGTTGACGTAGAAGGCCGATATGATGACGTACTGGTCGTCAGAACCGGGTGCGGGCTTATAGGTTTGGGTGTTGCTGTCAATGGTCCCACTACCGCGCAGCACGTGCCACTCGATTGGCTCAGGTACCTTGACCTTTTCCATGTCCATACTAAGCCTATAGAAAGGCAGCGCCACGGAGCCATCGGCATTGACTGCCGGCTCTATCCAGTAGTTGGGGCTCTTGGCCCCAACGACCAGCATGTCGATGGTCGCGGGCGTGCCACCTGCAGCCGGCTCAACGGTGACCTCGACCAGGCGCAGCACTCTGTAATGGTTCGGCTGGGTTGGTTCACGCTTAGGCAATGTGGTTGGCGCGGTGTACTTATGACCCCCTGGGTTAAGCGGGTCGGTATCCTCATCGACTTTACCCAGTGTTGGCTGATTCCACTTCAGCTCGGCATTATCGGGAGTGCCTGCCGACAATGAATAGTTTTTGCCCAGGCTTACCACCGCCACCCAAGGGTTCACCGAGACATGGCTAGGTACGATGCTGACCAGCGCGCGGCTGACCTGCTCCCCACTGGTGGCCTTCACAATCACTCGGCGCTGGCCTTCTGTAACCAAGGCGTCATCGGATGGCGCCGTATATCGCCCCACCGACGGTGTAGCGAACTTCCCAGTTTCTCCAGTTTCGCCAGGGAGATTTTCCACTGTCCAGGTGATACCGCTTGTAGACGAGGCGCTGAAATCAATAAACCCACCGCTTGCCACGATCGGTTCCAGAGGCGTGATGGACATCGCGGTGCGCTTGGGCGCCAAGTTACCGAGCAGGGTCAAGTCGTTCGGCACCGCCACGTCACGCGGGTCAACGACATTATCGCCTCGGAATAGCAATTGGTTAAGACGCAACGCATCAATTTCGAACGTCATGTTCTTAAGGCTCTCAAGTTTTTCCTTGGCAGCCTTAATCAATGCAGCCTCCAGTGGCGCTTTTAGATTTTCGGATTTTGCTCTGGCATCTTTGCCAACATCCCCAGACCGGAAGCCATCTTCAATAGAAATCTCTACACTCGATTCAAAGTTGCTCACCGAAAACTTAAGCGTGGTTTTATTGTCCTCTCGCGAAACATCAAACTTACAATCTGCACGAATCTCTACCTTCGCAGAGACCTGCAGAGGAATGGTGTCGCCGGAGGAATTGCCGGTCTGAAGCCAATACACCAAAGTACCCACTGGCATAGCGGAGGACCAGTTTATCTTCAGCATCCTTTTATCGAAAACGACTTCGCTGCCCTTGTCAAACAGGTTGAGGGTGGCGCCGTCCATGTTCAACCTCCAGCGCCACGGCTGCGTTGTCCCACCATGGTTGGTATCAGAATAATTGAACTCGGCATAGGCTCCACCGCTCATGGCGTTGGCCACCAATTTGTAGCGGTTTTCATCCACTCGGTAGCGGTCGTCTTTCAACGCCACCAGGTCAAACTTTCCTTCCATCCAGTCAAACTGGTCAAAGCCCAGCTTCACGACGTGCTGCGCAACCAGCTTGTGCGACAACACTAAATTACTGGTATACGGGTCAGTCGAATCAGGCAGCATGTACAACAAATCTTTATCCTCTGGAGGATAAGCACCTGAATCATTTCCGCGCATGGCAACGAACACCACCACTGCACCGTCCCCCTGATTCGCACTACCCAACACTTTCGCACCGGGTTCTGCATGAGTCCCTAACATAAAGACGCCGGGATTGAGCAGCGAAGTATCGTCAACGGCCAGTTCGCTGAGCGGGAACTGCAGCATTTCTTTATTTTCCTTCGCCCAGGTTTCAAACAGCTCTTTGAAATACAAGCCCAAGCGAACGCGCTCAGGCCCAGTGCCGCCACCACTGAACAGATGGTCATAACCTTTATTGATATCAAGTAAAACTTTACCGCTTTCATCAACGGTACCGGCAGCGGCGTCTAACGTAATGTTCATATCCAGCACAGCGTGCGTAGCGGCGTTGTAGAGGATCAGGGCTTGCACGCTCCTGACCGGCTTGCCATCCAGAAATGTTTCGATCACTTCAAGATGCTTCCCCCCGACCAGACGCATTTGCAACTTAGCTTTCGGGTCCTTCAAGTTCGCATTTTCGAACGACAGCCTCGCCTTGTCGAGACGCAGCCCGAGCAAGACATGCTTGATACCATTGCCGGAGTCGACATTGCCATCGGGTAAAGGGGGAAAGAACAATTCCGGAATATGCGCCCGATCAATGTACTCCTGCGAGAGCAGCGCGTTTGTAGCGCTCCTGGAAAACACTAACAGCGCATCCCAACCCCATGTTTTAGGGCCCGCATCCATTGCTTTATAAAATGCTTCAAGTGATTGATTTTCTACCGCTTGAGCCACTCCAGCACTTTCAATTTTCATCGCTTTAGTCTCCATGCCCATGCATTGATTGGTGCGACGCCAACCCGACCGTCAGACGGATTTAGGCCGACGCCGGCTTCGTCTACTTTGACTTTCTAGGAATGATTAACAGCGGCAGAAGTTTATGCCAACTGTCGCCCTTGTCGAAGCTGACATTTCCGCTGATGGTGTATTGTTTGCCTTCGTCCAAGCCGTTATAAACCGCAACACTCAACCATTGCTGTATCCGCTTGTTAGCGAATTCGACAGGTGTCACCGGCACTCGATCCCGTAATATGACGCCGTCTTGAATGGCCAGTGTGAACAGTTGGTCTGGCGCAGCGAACGGCCAAAGTAACGCGCCGGACACTTCGAGCATTGCACCGTTCGCAACAAGCTTGGACCGCCAAAGTTCGCCGTTGGTCTGGGCTTGCAGGCACTTGATATTGTTATCGAAAGTCAGCGGCTGAACACGCAAGTCCACAGCTTGGGACGCCGCCGAGCGCCCCCCCTCGTCATCGACGATGTGGTAGAACACTTTAAAACGCCTGCTGTTATCCGCGCCGGGCTGGTGCATGTTCGCAGCCACCACGCTGGGGTCAATCTTGAAGCGTCGGCCGCCTTCCTCCACCGGCGTGGTGGTAATCTGCTTGCCGTTATGCTCATAACCGTCCCAGTGAACCTCAAGGTGTTCGCCGGGGCGCAAAGGCACATCAGGCACCGTGACGTAAGCCCCTAAAATCGCGCTGTCCGCCAATAGCACTTGCTTGCCACTGCCATCTTCGCTAGCGCGCTCGATGCCTGGCGCAGCAAGGTTGCGTGCCGTTTCGAACGCGACATCCAGGCGTTGCGACGTCAGCGCATGGCCCGCACGCGCAATTTGGTAGAACACTTGGTGATCACCCGGCACAAGCAACGCCGCGTCAACTCGGAACACGGTTTCATCGCTTTCCAGGCTGCTGGCATCCATACGCGCGAACTGCACCTCAGGCTCGGTCTTGAGAGGTGTTTTCCAGTGCAGAAGCAAGTAGTCCCCCGCTTGCACATCGGGGTTTACCGGCACACGCACAGTTACCCCGTCGGGAAACTTGCCAGGGTCAAGCGGCGCCCCCGTAAAACCATCGAGCTTAGCCTCTGGCAACAGGTCAACGGGGCTCGAAGCCCTGGCTACTGCCATTTCCTGCACAGGGGAAACAACTTCTTCGCCGTTACCGACCAGCGTGACGGTGTACTGAAACGCTACCCTGCCCTCCTGCACGCGAATGAAATGCGACTTGGCCACCTGCCATTGCAAAGGTTCGCCCACATTGGCTTCGGTCACCTCAAACAACTCGCTCGCCGGAGGCGTTACCTCGTCGCCTGCCGCATTGAACTTGCGCACCACCAGTTCGATGCGGTCGCCGGCCTGCATGGCCCGGTAACTTGGCGCCAGCAAACGCACACCTTCTGTTTCAAGGTCTGCTGCGACAATCACACGGTCATGCGACTCTCGCGCCTGCGCAACCGCCAGGGCTTCGGCAACATCGCCACGGTCGCGCAAACCCAAGTAACAAAAGATGCGGTGTGAATCCGGGGTGCTCTCTGCCCGGTCATCAACCTTGTATGATAAAAATGCCCACCCCCCATCAAAGGGTTCAACAAAACGATTAGAAATCTCGGCCACCATCGTTTTTGTAGTGTCGTAGTCCACAGGCACTTCACATTGCGCACCCAGGTCATCAAAAGGCGTGCCGTCTGCGGCGAGGCCTCGCCAGACGGGGAAGATATACTGACCGAACTTTAAGTCCGCATCCTTGATCAGAAACTTTAACGGCTGGCCATTTAATTCATTGAGATCAATTTCACCCAACGCATTTTGCGCGGGGATTTCAGGTGCGGGGTTACGCGGGGACTGTTGTCCCCTATTTTTCACTGGGCGTTGAGGCACCATGGATAGGCTCCAGGCGGGTTGAGATGCCCCTAGTTTTCAGACTAATGCCCATCGCTGGCTACTGGCAGAAATAACAGTTAGCACGCCCGCTCAAGGCACGCTTGCACCTGATAAATCTACCAGGTGACAACCCTTCAAAAACTTGCATGCCCCCTCGATGCCCACGCAGGCACCTTTAGCGCACCTGTTAATTCTAATAGGTGTCACACCCCAACAAGTTCAATAAGCTCCGAACACACCGCCTTATTCACCCAACGACGTAAATACGTTTCTTCTAACTGTTCAAGTCACCTGAACGAACAGGGAGCCTAAATATGAGACCATTAAACTGCTGGCGCCTAGCCATCCCATCGACCATGAAACAGTTGATGTTGGCCGCACCCGTGCTTGTGTATGGCACAGCCGCCTTGGGTGCTGGCGCCGCAGATTCACCCCAGGCCGACCCAACGCCTATGCTCGCCCTGTACCAGACAGTGGATAACAACACCGAGCCTGCTTGCGGGCTGGAACTGACGGCAATACCTGGCGGCTTACCCCAGAAACTGCTCCCCAAAAAAGAGTGCGCGGAAGTAGACGGTAGCGTCATAGCGCCGCATGCCATCCGCATTCGGAACGTACCGATCAAATCGACGCTTCTGCTCACTAATAACGAGCGTTGTGAAAAGGTCAACAGCGCCTGGGTTGAACTCGATACTAGCCGAGCCAACGCTTCGCTGGAAAAAATAGGCATCGACAAATTATGGACCTACGCTGGTAGCCCCGAGAAACCGGGCTACCTGACCAACAACGGCATCGATAGCAATGCGCCAAGCCGTGGCTTCAGGGTGACCGGCAAAGGTGACCCAATCAAGCAAGGAGAGCTCGCCTGTATCGTAGTCACCTTTGCCGAGAGGGGTAATTGAACATGGCCAGTTCTGCGGGTGCTCACAGCAACGCCACCAACTTCCAGAGCTTTGTACAAAACCAGGTCGACCAGCGCACGGGCCAATACAACCTGGCGATCGACTTGAGAATGCCGGCAGGCAATGACCTGACCGGCCCCAACCTGCCCTTGCGCCTGTCGTACAGCCCGTTCAACACACAAGACTCGGGTTTTGGCATCGGCTGGCAGTTAGCATTGACCCAATACGACCCCGCCACCCAGATGCTTACCATGCACACGGGGGAAAGCTACAAGGTCACCGGCAGTGGTCCGCAACCGGCTATGCGTGAAAAGAAAATTCATAGCTTTCACTTTTACGACGACGGCGAAAATGGCTCGTACCGGGTGGAGCACAAGTCTGGCCTTGTGGAAATACTGACCCTGCACGATGTGCTCAACCCTATTGCGCTGCCCAGCAAAGTCAGGGCGCCCTCCGGCCACGGGATAACCCTCAGCTACGTCCCAGAAAACCGCCGGCTGGAAAAAATCGTTGATGACTATGGCGCACAGCTGCTGGCGTTGAAGTACACCGATGGCAGGGTAACCATTGATACTCACCCTGGGGCCGGTGCTGAAGGCCTTCCGTTCATGCGCTACATGCTGGAACTTAAAAACCGAGTACTGGTTGAGGTAAAGCTGCCTCCTGAAGTGGGCGGCAACTGGCGCTTCGGCTACACCACCGCCCGTGGTCTAACCTGCCTTGCCAAAGTATCCGCACCCTCGGGCACCGTGGAGGAAATCCGCTACGGGGAGAATGACGACCCTGGCCATCTGCTGCCCGGGACAAACCCTCAAAGGGCTTGGCCACGGGTGACCAGCCATGAAGTCAAGCCCCGCGCCGATCAGCCACCGATGAGGACGACCTACACCTACGAGCACTTCGACGAGGAAAACAGCATCGAAGTGGCACACAGCTTTGTCGGCAGCAACAGCGGTATCAGCTGGCGTGACGACGGCGAAGACAACCTGTACCGCGCACAATCCTCCTACCGCTACAGCGTCACCGCCCATTACTGGAAAGCAGGCAAGGTCGCACGCAAGCAGACACAGACGTTCAACCGCTACCACCTGATGACCAAGCAAACGCTCGAACAGGATGGCCATATCGAAGAAACCGAAACTGTTTTCCATGAACGCCCCGGCATCGGCTTCGACGATCAGCCGCGCTACTTCCAATTGCCCAAGACCATCACCAAACGCTGGAAGCTGCGTGATGACGCCAGCAAGTTGCACCTGGAAACCGCGATCACCCACTTCGACGATTACGGCAACGTCACCGAGGAGCAAGCCCCCACCGGTGTACGCACCACCTACGAGTACTATGACAAGGAAGGCGAAAAAGACGGAGACACCTGGGCCTGTCCGCCTGACCCGCAGGGCTTTGTGCGCAATTTGAAATGCAAGACGGTTTACCCCGTGCCCAATATGCCCAACGACGCCCCCGTGCAACGTACGCGGCTAACCTACAAAGCCTTCCCGGCGCTAGCCAGCCTTGGCCAGGCGAGCCAGTGGCTTGCGCCTTGTGAAGAACAAGTGCTGCAAGTGTTCAATCCCAGCCAGCCCGATGAGCGCGAACAGCTGCTGCTGAAGGTGGAACGGGGCTACCTGAACCTGCCTGACAATGCCTTCCTGCACGGCCGCCCCGACTACCAGGTAACCACCCGCTATGGTGACGACAGTACCGACACGGTGCGCCGGGCCATTGAAAGCCGCAGTTCACGTATCGAATGGGGGTACCGCAAGGTCGTCGACGACGTCTATGGCCTGGAGTACTGGACCGATGAAACCGTGCTCGGCTTCGATCTGGTGCAAAAGACCACCAGCATGGCTGTATCTAGCCTACATGGTCAGAACGTTTACGAAGAAGATGACACCGGCAACAGCATTCGCCGCCGCTACGACGCCCTGGCCCGCGTGGTGGAGGAAACCCTAGCGCCGGGCCAGGGTATGGAGGAGTCCAAGCAGCGCTATGAGTACGGGCTAGTGAACCATCCCGAAGAAGGCGCTGCCGGGCTGGCCACGCAGTCGGTCACCAGCAGTACCGGCGTGATCACCGTGCTCACCTTCGATGGCTGCAGCCGCATGGTGACCGAAGAACGCGAAGCGGAAGTTGCACAAGACCCAGACACCGCAGCGGGCGATGAGAAACCACGCAAGCGTGAGCGGGTAGCACAGCGCAACTACGATGAATTGGGCCAGTTGAAAGACGAAACCTCCTTCGACTACTTCGACGACAAGACCCTGACGCTGCAAACCACCTTCGAATACGATGCATGGGGCAAGCTGTGCAAGACCACCTTGCCCCACGGCGTTACCCAGCACAGCGAATTCTCCCCGTTCGGCGAAGCTGGCGACATCGTCACCCAATGGGTCGAAACACCGGGCAACCCTGGTGTGCGTCAGCAGCAGCAGGTTACCGAAAGCAATGGCTTCGACAAACCGGCAGCTCACTACCGCTTGGACGACGCAGGCAATATCGTTGGCCGCCGGGATTTCAGCTACGACGGCCTTGGCCGCTGCACCCTCGAAGAACACACCTTCAAACGGAACGACAAGCCGGTCAGCCGGATCAGCAAATACACCTACGACAGCGAAGGCCGGGTGACCCGTAGCGAACGGCCCGACCAGTCGGCCGTACTCAGCCGCTTCGCGCTACACAGTGCCGCCCCGTTGGCCGAACAGCTGCTGGTCGAGCGGCGTAAAGACCTTGAACCCACCCTTGCCTGGCAACGGGATTACGATGGCCTGGAGCGCTTGAAGTCCCTGACGGCCGGCAAACAGAAGGAAACCTATAACTACAAGCGCAACACCTCGCTGGTAGAAACCCGCACAACAGCGCAGCGCACCTTTACCTACCACTACCGCCCTGCGCGCTCTGCCCAACCCAGCCAGATCGACGTCAACACTGCTAAGAGGGCTACGTTCGATTACGATGCCAGGACCTCGTCTATCAGCTCGGCCAGCGACGCCCAAGGCACGCATAGCTATACCTACACCGATCAAGGCTACCTGCTGAGAACCCAATGGGTGGGCGAGGGCGCCATCGGCCACCATTGCGACTACCGCAGTTCGTTTCAGGGAATGCAGTTAGGTTATCGGGAAAGTGACGGCGTTCAGGTGGACCACACCTACAACGACCTGGGCCAGCTTGAAAAGACCTGCCAGGGCGACCTGGTTGCCCAGTTCGAGTATGACGCTCTCGGACGGCTGTGGAAAACCACCACCAAAGACCTGAGCAACACCCAGGTATTGGTGTGCCTGCAGACTTACGATGAACTGGGTAGGGAAATAAATCGCGAGCAAACCCTCACACGGCACGATGGCACCACCCTCAGCCAAAGCATCGCCCTGACATGGCAGGAAGATGACCAGCTACGTAGCCGCACCCTTACCCGTGACGGCAAGCAACTCTTACTGGAAACCTTTGACTACGATACGCTCGACCGCTTGGAGCAGCACAACTGCCAAGGCACTGCCTTGCCACAAAACGGGGCTGGGCGGTTTATCAAGAATCAGTTTTTCGTCTACGACGAACTGAACAACCTGACCGAGTGCTATACCGATTTTGCCGATGGCACATCGGACGAGGCTTTCTACACCTACGACGGTTTCATCCTGAAACAGGCAGAGCACTCGCTGCAGCCAGATTACCCAGCCAGCCAGGCCTTCGAGCACGATGCCGAGGGCAACTTGCTGAACGATGAGCAGGGCAACAAGCTGGTATACGACGACCGCGGTCGCTTGCAGGAAGTACAACGTTCCAGCGATGGGCTACCCCTCTACCGCTACCGCTATGACGGCCACAACGACCTGATAGGTGTGCGCCATGAGCAAGCCGCGGAAGTAACGCGCCGTTACCAGGGCTACCGGTTAACCAGTACACGCGACGCCGACTTGCTCACCGAGTACCTGTATGCAGGCGAGCGCCCCCTGGGGCTACAACGCCCTGCCAGCACAGCAGACAACCGCTTGTTCATGACCGACGCGGCGAACAGCGTGATTGGTGAATGCAGCAAAGACGAACTGCACGCTAATACTTACAGCGCCTATGGCGACTCACCGGACAACGCCCCCTTGGTGGGCCTGCTAGGCTTCAACGGCGAAGTCCGCGAGCGCGCCCTGGGCTGGTCGCTGCTGGGGCGCGGCTACCGCGCCTATAACCCAGGGCTGATGCGCTTCCACAGCCCGGACTCGGCGTCACCAGAAAATGCCGGTATCAACCCGTATGTGTACTGCGGCGGCAACCCAGTCAACTGGTACGACCCAAGCGGCCATTACGGCATGCGTAACAGCACAGAGTACCCGTACGTGCCCCCCGTTGCACAACCCAAGCCCAAGGCCGACTGGCGCTCCTGGCTTGGTGTAGCGCTGGGTGCTGTTTTCGCTGTGGTCAGTTTCATGCTGTTGCCGCCGGTGGGCTTAACCATGGCGTTCTCGCTCGGCGCAGCCAGCCTGGCAATTGACGTGGCTGGCACAGTTGTTTCTGTGGTAGGGCTGGTGACAATGAACGAAACGGCTAATGACTGGGCATTCGGGCTGGGGATTGCCAGTGCACTGAGTACGTTGGGGATCATAGGTTACAGCAGGTTGGCGGCGAAGGGAGCGGGCAAGGCCGCCAGTATTGGCACCCAAACTGACAGCGCCGCTTCGCTGAGCGGACCGCGGGTGATCGCCAGAGAAGGTGATGTTTTCTTCGGGCGTAGATTCGGCACTGCTCCTGGACGACTCTGGCGCAAAGTGACAACGCCATTCAACAATAATATTTCAACCCAAACAGTGGCAACAGGTATAGGCGTTGACGCAGGCACGCAGATGGCCCCTACAACATTCGCTGAGGCGGCCACTTCCATGACGCCACAACACTCGATTCGCAGCACGGCGTCTACAGCGTCCACGGCGTCGACTGGATCTGGTAATTCAATTGGCTCCTACCAGTTAGAAAATCTGTTTACCGAGCCCGCTCAAGTCGTACCTCCGGCGCCCACTCGAGATTGGAGTGGAAGTGCGATCGGCGCAATGAAAGAAGGGACACTCCACTGGCCAAGCCGAACAAAATACAGCTACGTTCCTCCTAAAAATCCGAAGTTCAACTAGAGGGATACGCCACAACAATCAAATCGTAGAACACGCATAAGTGCAGCCCACAAACGGGTTGCCCTCATGCCTATGAAAACAGAGGGCAACGTGTAGGATTTTCTGACTTTATATCAGCTTTTTCCTACACGACCTTATTCTATGTTGCCGTAGCCTTGTCGCCCTTCCACCATCCCCGACGAATCGTCAAAGTCAATGTGCGGCATACATCAGCGGTGCCTAATATGTTCAAACTGACTCAGCATCGGCAAAAACTTACGCTTTCTTACTTGTCCTTGGGTCTACCCATGGCAGGTTACGTCCTGTCTTTTTTACTTGCTGATCTGGCCCAAGCAGAAGAACGCCCCCTGCAGTTCAATCCCAACTTCATGCGCCAAACCCCAGGCCAGTCCAGCGACGCCAGCGTGGCCGCCCTGCGCACGCTGGCCAATCAAGCGTCGCTGGCGCCAGGCCGCTACCAGGTTGAAGTCATGGTCAACCTGGCCCCGGCAGGCAAGCACGAAATCGACTTCCGTGCACGCAGCGACGGCAAGGGCCTGGAGCCGTGCCTGAGCGCCAACCTGCTGCGCGAGCTGGGCCTGCGCGAACAGGGCCTGGCCGAGCCCTTGCCCAGTGACGAGCGCTGCGTGGACCTACCCGCGCTGGTACCCGATACCACCTACGACCTGGACCCCGGCCAACTGCAGTTGGCACTGTCCATTCCACAGATCGCCCTGCGCCGAGATGTGGCCGGCAGCGTCGCACCAGAGCGCTGGGACAGCGGCATCAATGCCGCATTCGTCAGCTATCAGGCCTCCGCACAGCATTTCAGCGGCCGCGCCGGCACGTCCAACAGCAGCCAGGACCTGAACCTCAACGGTGGCATCAACCTAGGCGGCTGGCGCCTGCGCAGCAGTCAAAGCTGGCGCGACGACGGCGAAGGGCAGGACTGGGTGCACTTCAACACCTACGCCCAGCATGACCTACCCGGCCAATGGGGCACACTGACCCTGGGTGAAACCTTCAGCAGTGGCGACGTATTTCGCAGCCTGCCCATCAAAGGGGTACAACTGGCCACCGACATGGGTATGCTGCCCGACGTGATGCAAAGCTACGCACCCGTGATCCGTGGCGTGGCCCAGACCCGCGCCAAACTGGAGGTGCTGCAGAACGGCTACCCGATCTACACCACTTACGTTGCCCCTGGCCCATACGAAATCAATGACCTGGGCATTGGTGGCAGCAGCGGTGACCTTGAAATCGTCCTCACCGAGGCCGACGGCCAGGTGCGCCGCTTCATACAGCCTTACTCCACGCTCAGCAACCTGCTGCGTGAAGGGGTGTGGCGCTACAACCTCGTGGCCGGGCGTTATGATGGCGCCGACGGCATCGACAACCCGGCCTTGTGGCAAGCCACCCTGGCCCGCGGCGGCAAGTGGGGCACTACACTGTATGGCGGGCTGCTGGGCAGCGAGTACTACGATGCTGCCAACCTTGGCATCGCTCGCGACTTCGGCCCTCTTGGCGCAGTATCGCTGGATGTGACCCAGGCCCGTACCGACCTGGGCGAACAAGGCGGCCAGGTGCAGGGGCAGAGTTACTCCGTACGCTACGGTAAAGCCTTTCAGACCGGCACTAGCCTGCGCTTCGCCGGCTACCGCTACTCCACTGAGGGTTATCGCGAATTCGACGAAGCCGTGCAGCAGCGCAACGCCTCCAGCCGCTACCAGGGCAACCGTCGCAGCCGCGTGGAGGGCTCGATCTACCAAACGTTCAACAACCGCAACTCACTGAGCCTGACTCTGTCCCAGGACGATTACTGGCACACCAACCGCCAGCGTCGCCAATACCAGTTCCAGTTCAATACCCAATACCGTCGCGTCAGCATCAATCTGTATGCCTCTCAGTCGCTGAGCGATACCAGCGGCAGTGACCGCATCGTTGGCCTGGGGGTCACCATTCCGCTGGGCTGGGGCACCTCAACCACTGCAAGTTTCGATGTACAGGAAAGCAACGGCCACTTCAGCGAACGCGCCACCTTGAACGGCGGCTCGCAGGACAACCGCCTAAGCTACCTGGCATCGCTGGCCAACGACCAACAACAGAACAAGACGGCCTCGGTCTCGGTGGGCTACCAGACACAGAAAGTGAACCTGGGTGCCGGCTATACCGAAGCGGATGATTTCCGTAGCCTCTCGGTCAACGCCAGTGGTGCGGTGCTGGCACACGCGGGCGGCGTCGTGCTGGGGCAATACCTGGGGGAGACCACTGCCTTGGTGCACGTGCCGGACGTGCCCGGTGTTGGCGTCGATAACGTGCCTGGTGGCAGCACCGACAGCAATGGTTACATTCTGGCCCCGCACATGCGCCCCTATCGGGTCAACCAAGTAACCCTGCAAACCGATCAGCTCGGCCCTGATGTGGAAATCGAAAACGGTGCCACCCAGGTCGTACCCCGCCGAGGCGCTGTCGCCCTGGCAACCTTCAAAGCGCGCCAGGTTACCCGCCTGATCCTCACCCTACAGCATAACGACGGCCGCCCACTGCCCTTCGGCGCCCAGGTTAATGACCAGCAAGGCCAGCACCTGGCAGTAGTGGGCCAGGCCGGTCAGGCGCTGGTTGCAACCGGTGCCGAGGCCCAAACCCTGGAAGTGAGCTGGGGCGACCGTGCCGAGCAGCGCTGCCTGCTGAAGATCGACCCGTCAACCATGCCGCAAGAGCAAGGCTACCACTTGCAAACCTTGCGCTGCCCTATCCCATGATTCAGTCCGTGCGACGAAGCCGCATGCTTGCAACAGGAACCGACCATGCCCTCTTTATCACGTTATTTCATCGGCATCGCTGCGGCGGCGACGATAATGGCAATGTCGAACCAGGCCCATGCGCTGGGCTGCGAATGGCCAACGGTCACAGGCCCCATGCAGTTCACCCATACGCTGACTGGTGTAAAGTGGGTGGCACGCGAGGCACCCGTGGGTAGCAAGATCTACTCAACCACCACTACCGGCGTAGTGGGCCCCGGCTTTGGATTGGCATGCGACAACAACGGCACGCTAACCCTCACGGCCAATATGGGTACGCCACTACCTATCGCTCCCGGCACCTTCCCCCCTGTCGACGGTAAAGATGTGACGGGCAAAGTGCTGCAAACCAACATTCCGGGCGTAGGCTTGTACCTGGAACTGGGCGGTTTCCTCAATGGTTCGGCCACCAACGCGTTCCTTGCCGACGACGGGGGCGTCGGCGCCATTCCTTATGTGGGTGTAAACCAGCAGAACATGCAGCCCTCCTCAATGCTGATGAGGAACCTCACCATCAAATACATGGCCCTGATCAAGACCGGCCCCATTCCAGCTGGCGTCAGCCCGTTCAATCAAGAGGTTGTCAGGGGTGTAGTCAGCGATGTCGGAGATGCCGTAAGGCTTACCCTGGTCGGGCAAGTCCAGCAGGCCCAGTGCACAGTAAAGGCCGACGCAGTCAGTGCAAACCCGGTACAACTTGGCACTCACGACATCGCCGACTTCACAGGCCCGGGCAGCACCACCGCCCCTGTGGACTTCTTTATCGCGCTCAGCGACTGCGAGGATGATCCGGCCGGCAGCGTCGCCCGCGCCTTCATGCGCCTGGACGGCGTAGACGGCTCCGTCTCGATAGACCGCAGCATTGGATTGTTCAGCCTGACCACAGACTCGACCGCCAGCGGCCTCGGCATCCAGGTACTGCGCAGCGACAACACCCCAGTGCAACTGGAAGAGTTCGTGGATATGGTGGCCCTTGCCCCTGGCACGGTGCGCCTTGATCTTCGCGCACGGTATTACCAGACTGAAGCGACGGTTACCCCTGGCGAGGCCAAAGGTGCACTGAGCTTCACCATCGAGTACCGCTAAAGGGCAGGCCATGGTGTGAATTGCCATGGCCGGGCCATTTTCCAGAAAAAAACGCACGTTGGGCAGGATGAACTTGACGCTCTCACACAGCAATTCGATAAACGTTTCGTAGATCGAACCCAATGCTGGACTTATCATCGTCGCCTTCTGGCGATCCACGCGCAGTTGCTCTATTGAGTGAACGACATAGTTCAATGACTGCACAAACTGTTCTCCGAGTTTGGTCAGGGTCGCTAGCCGCTGAGCCCGCCGTAACCGAACATTTAACTCGAAATTCTGCATTTCCCCACCGCATCGCTCGGAATTAGCGGCAGCAACCAGCACGACTGAACACCCCACGCGCCAGACTTATTTCGAACAGGAAAATGCTGTGGGCTGCGCGACAGAGCGATAACCAACTTTCTAAAAACATTTGCTTACACTTCGCGCCTCGACTGGAAGTCCTTCTTCATTGCATGGTTTTCTTTTGGAGACAACTGCCGAATAGCGCCTGTTTGATCAACGCCTACTAACCGGTAATTATCCCTACAAATCTACCCCTCATATAGAAACCATCCCGTTCTCTGAGGATTTGACGTGGGCGATGAATTAGACAAAAAGTCCGTGCTGCTTGTGGACTGCATGTTGCCAAAGGCCCATCAGTACTCGGACTTCCAGCTTCTGGAGTTGATTTACCAGGTACACGGCGATGATCTTGAGCAACGCTCCCCTTCCCCCCCAAACCCGAAGACACTTGCGACTCGAAGTTTCTCCGAAACTGTCACTCCCCATCGCCGATGTACTCAGTGCTGAGCGCACTGCTTCGATCTTCAGGACATGACGATCCGTGAGTCCGAGAAACGCGCCGTGCAGATACCACAGGCTCAGCGAAATGGCTTGAGTTCGCGCAACTGTACGCTCAACGACAACTTCCTGGTGGGCGGCAGCACCGTGTCACGCAACAGCAAGTTCACCATCGTGATCGCGGGGCTGGACCAACAGCAGTTTCGCGAGTTCGTGCCCAGCGGTGACAACTACCACAGACTGGCCCGACTGGTGGCGTTTCTGCTTCGCGATGTTGGGGCCTATGACCTGGAGTTGCGCATGCGCGCTCCAGCCCTGGCGCCTTGACCAAGACGAAGCAAAGCAGCTGTTTGAACCAAGTCCTGACCTTTTCGGCCACGGTGTAGGCTCGACGCCGCTCGATTCTGGCCAATACATCAAGCGAATCGTGCCGCTTGATGGAATAGATCGAAGACTTACCCAACGCCGGCAGCACGTCGTTGTCGAAAACACGCTCGATCTGCTCCAGTGTGCTCTGCCGGCCCTTCTTGAGCACACGACCGCGGAAGTGCCACGACTTGCTCCCCCCCCGCTCACGCCAAGTGAGAGGCCATCGCTATCGCCGAGGGTGTAGTCCTTGCCAGTGGCCTTGGCCTGGCGGACGGTTGCATCTGAGAGTGCCGTGCAAAAGCTCCTGAACATGAAATTCAGGGCTAGATAAACGTGACGCTCGACGCTCCGCTCCAGCAACAAACCGCCACGGTGGGAGTCCGGAGTTCATGGACTAATTTCTGGACTAAAAAAGTCCGAATGCCCATGAATCGGAGTGGCTTTGGCTAGAACGAAAAAAGACGCCGAAGCGTCTGATTTCAACGACTTACAGACCTCCATGGAACTCTGTAAATCTATAATTGGAGCGGGAAACGAGACTCGAACTCGCGACCCCGACCTTGGCAAGGTCGTGCTCTACCAACTGAGCTATTCCCGCAATTTGAAGCTTTACCGCTAATCGGCGTGAAGCGCCTTTACAGCCTTCACCACCACTGCACCGTGCGAACGCCACAGTATTCAAACTGGAGCGGGAAACGGGACAACCGCTTTCCACGTATCTCCTTGATTCAACAGAGGTTTTTGGAACACCCCGCTGTTTAAAAGACTAAATTAGGTACTGCCTCAGAAAACTTGGCAAGCATTTTCTTACGAAGCTGTTCCAAGCGCTTGTTTTTTGGTCGAATGACCCGACAGCTTTAACCAAAGCTGATGACAGACTGCCTCAGCGCCTCCCGCATGGACTGACAAAATCCATCGAAGCAGGAATGCGTTTCGCGTTCTCAATCGAGTCAGGAAACCGTATTCCAGGCAAGCTCTCACTCAAGCGCCATTGATCAAATTTTGACCGGGCCATTTTTGGCCCAATCGGGCCAAAAATGGCCCGGTCAATTTCCTTTATTTTCAATAACTTAGATAACACCGAGCCAAAAATGGCCCGACACCCCTGAATTCCCCGCGTTTTATCTCGCCGAATACGCCTTCCCAAAATCATCCAAGCACCCGCCACCCCCAGTAAATTCGCGGGTTTCAGCGATTTCTCCGAATCAAAGCAAATGTTGGCATGCCCCCTGCGATGTCGTCATCATCCCCGCATGGGACGGAATCAACGGCCGCTGCGGCCCTCTCGACGACATAAGGAATCCGTCATGTCCACACCCGCCTATATCTCCATCACCGGCAAAACCCAGGGCAATATCACCCAGGGCGCTTTCACCTCCGACTCGGTCGGCAACATCTATCAGGAAGG
>NZ_JBICKJ010000043.1:0-1056 GCF_043104125.1 Pseudomonas sp. xss_4 | reverse complement strand
GAAGCCCGCCAGCACGGCTACGACAACGCCACCCACCTGGCCTACCGCTACATCCTCTGCGCCTTCATCGACGAAGCCGTCATGGGCACCCCCTGGGGCTCGCAATCGATCTGGGCCGAACGCTCCATGCTCAGCATCTACCACGACGAAACCTGGGGCGGCGAAAAGTTCTTCACCATCCTCTCGCGCATGCTGATGGAACCGGAGAAATACCGCGACGTGCTCGAATTCCAGTACCTGTGCCTGTGCCTCGGCTTCAAGGGCAAGTACGGCGTGCAGCACAACGGCAACGAAGTGCTGCAGGGACACATCAGCAAACTGCACCGCGTCCTGCGCGAACTGCGCGGCGACACCCCCGAACAGCTCACCGACGCCAGCGCCAACGTCACCACCCGCCGCTACCTCATCGGCCGCCAACTGCCGTGGTGGACACCCTGGCTCGCCGTCGTCGTCGTGCTGGCAGGCATCTTCGCCTTCTATGCCGTGAACCTCGACGACGCCACGCAGCAGGTCATGCAATCGCTCGACGAGATCCTCAAGCACTGAACGAACGGAACAGGGGAACCCAACCATGCCGCGCCAATCCGACCTGCGTTTCACCGTCACCGCACCCGCCGGTGACTTCGAGGTGGCCGCCCTCTCCCTCGACGAGGCTCTCTCCACCCCCTTTCGCCTGCACCTCGAACTGGCCAGCTTCGACCCGGCCATCGACTTCGCCCAACTGCTCGACCAGCCCCTGACCCTCCACATCGCCCAGGGCAGTGTTGTGCGCCATGTCCATGGCCTGGTCAGCACCTTCGAACAAGCCGACACCGGCCACCGCCGCACCCGTTACCGTGCCACCGTCGAGCCCGCCCTGGCCCGCCTCGGCCTGTGCGCCGACTGGCGCATTTTTCAGGCGTTGAGTGTTCCCCAGATCATCGAACAGGTCATCGCCCAGCACAGCATCACCGATGTCGAACTCGTGTCCACCCGTGAGCACCTGCCGCGCGAGTACTGCGTCCAGGCCGGCGAGACCGACCTCGATTTCGTTGAACGCCTCGCCGCCGAGGAAGG
>NZ_JBICKJ010000042.1:0-629 GCF_043104125.1 Pseudomonas sp. xss_4 | reverse complement strand
GCCGTGGCCGGCACCGAGGCCTCCGACGACTGGCGCAAGCCTGTCGCCTGATAAGCGAACCGCCGTTGCCGGCCACCGCCAGCAGCGGTTTCTCTTTGCCCACGGACAGCCGGATATCTCATTCCGGCCCGCAAGGAGCACGTCATGCCGCGCCAATCCGACCTGCACTTCACCGTCACCGCACCTGCCGGCGATTTCGAGGTGGCCGCCTTCTCCCTCGACGAGGCCCTCTCCACACCCTTTCGCCTGCACCTCGAGCTGGCCAGCTTCGACCCGGCCATCGATTTCGCCCAGCTGCTCGACCAGCCCCTGACCCTCAGCATTGCCCAGGGCAGTGTTGTGCGCCATGTCCATGGCCTGGTTAGCACCTTCGAACAAGCCGACACCGGCCACCGCCGCACCCGTTACCGTGCCACCGTCGAGCCCGCCCTGGCCCGCCTCGGCCTGTGCGCCGACTGGCGCATTTTTCAGGCGTTGAGTGTTCCCCAGATCATCGAACAGGTCATCGCCCAGCACAGCATCACCGATGTCGAGCTCGTTTCCACCCGTGAGCACCTGCCGCGCGAATACTGCGTCCAGGCCGGCGAGACCGACCTCGCCTTTGTCGAGCGCCTCGCCGCCGAGGAAGG
>NZ_JBICKJ010000041.1:0-2268 GCF_043104125.1 Pseudomonas sp. xss_4 | reverse complement strand
TGGGTTTTGCCCGTGATGGCGATGTAGGCGGGTGTGGACATGACGGATTCCTTATGTCGTCGAGAGGGCCGCAGTGGCCGTTGATGCCGTCCCATGCGGGGACGAGGACGACATTGCAGGGGGCATGCCAATACGTGTTTTTGCCCGGAAGCTTCTTTGAACCCTGCGTACTTACTGGGCTGCGTGGATATTCTGGTGCGGTGGTGGCGCGTGTGCGGCCGGGTAAATCGAGGTGGAAACCAGTTGCGGCGGGCCATTTTTGGCCTGGAATATATTAAGTGATTGAAAATAAAGAGTTTTAACTGTGCCATTTTTGGCTAGGCCGGGCCAAAAATGGCCCGGTCGAAATATGATCAGTGGCGTTTGAGCGAGAGCGTGCGCAGGGTTCGCTTGGCTGGGGCTGGGGCTGGGGCTGGGGCTGGGGCTGGGGCTGGGGCTGGGGCTGGGGCTGGCGGCGGCGCGGCCTCGCTGGCGTGTTTTACCTGGGGGCGGTGATGGACTTCATCTCTATCGACGCGAACATCCCGGGGTGCCTCAACGCAAAGGCGGATCTGGTGTAGGCCGGTTTGCAATATCGCTATCTGAATGCTGCCGCCAATCGTCACGGTTTCAGTATGCCGGCGGTCTACGATAACCGGGCTTTGCGGTTGGGCGCGGGTACGGATATCACGGGCGTTCTCCTGCCAGTGAATCTCGAGGTCACCGGGCGCCTGGATGCCCAGGCGAACCTGATGCAGATCGAACTGCATGACCGTGACTTGAATAGCGTCGCCGATGATTACGACTTCGCCGCGCCGGCGGGTCAGGAACAGCATGGTCAATTCTCCTTCCTGATCAGCGAAGGCTGATCAGGGAATGCGATTTAATACTGTGGATGGTTGCCGGAGTTGGGCTTGGGGAGACCGGCACGAATACGCTCGTAGATTTCTTGCCGATGAACATCGACCTCCTTGGGTGCCTGTATGCCGATGCGTACCTGGTTGCCCTTTACCTCGATAATCGTTACCTGAATGTTGTCGCCGACCATCAGTGTCTGGCCCGGATGGCGTGAAAGTATCAGTGTGCTGGTGTCTTCTTGCTCCGTGTTGATTTACGGCCGCCCGTAACGACAAGCCATTTCCTTGATGATGCGTACTCACATCGGCGGTGCAGCGGCGGCCCCAGTCTATGGCCGGTTTCAGGCGGGCAGGCTGGCAATCAGCTTGGCACCGCAGGCGGTGGCGTGGCCATTCAGTGCCACGGGTTTGCCGTCGATAGTCCAGGTGGCATCGCCCTCGGCAATCGTGGTCGGGCCGCACTTGGGGCAACTGACCGCATCGCCGATCACCGCCAGCGGGATGCCCCCGGCCGAGCTGCGGTTGGGGGTGGCGATAACGGCACCGCCGTGGGTGGTCTTGTCGCCCAGCCGGACGGGGCGCTTGCCAGGGAAGTTCATCTTTCACTCCTTGCGCGCCCGGCGGACGCATCAGTGGGTAGGCGTCAGGTATTTTGCTGCTGCGTGGTGGGCGGGGCCGGCAGGTTGCGGGCAAAGTCCAGCAGATCGCGGGGGTAGAACGGCATATCGCGGTAGCTGCTGTGATCGATGTCCAGCAACCAGGTCACGGCGGCTGCTTCCCAGGCCCAATAGCCGTAGAAGGAGACATCCGCCTCGCCATGCTGGTCGATATAGGGCTCGCGGCGGCTGGCGTGATACCACTCGCCCATGTACTTGGCCATCAGCGCCGGGCGCTTGTCGGGGGCGGCATCGAATACCTTGAGCAGCTTGCGGTAGGGCAAATGGCGGGTGGCGGTATCCGGCGGCGTAGCACGACCGGCAACAAAGGGCGCGACCAGGCGTTCAAGCAGGCCATCACGCACGCCCATATCCTCATTGCCATAGTCAAGGAGCCGCATCACCCGCGGCATTTGCGCAGCATGGCCACTAAGCAGCCCAAAGCAGGTCAGCCGCAGAGCGACTATCCAGTAACTTTCTGTACGCAATGCCACATGTGGCGTCATGTGGTTTCCGGAGACTGGAGAGTTGTGATAACTCTCATGAAATGTCGCATACTCTTCGGCCCAAGCCATGATGTGAGGCCAAATATTAGAGAAGAGCTCTGCTTGAGCGCCTGCGGAATATTGGAGGCTAAGCCAGTCTAACGCATCCCACAAACGTTGTTGTGCAGATGTTGATAGCCCTATCAAAGTTGCTTTGTCAGAAGGGGATGACAAACCGTTGCTTACTTTTACGATGCTGCTTAGCGTTTCGTTGAAAAACGATAGATAAGG
>NZ_JBICKJ010000040.1:0-16183 GCF_043104125.1 Pseudomonas sp. xss_4 | reverse complement strand
GGCCTAGGTCGGGGATTTTTTTTGCAAGCAATCAGGCGCTGCCTAATCGAATCGGTAGATATCCATCCCCAGCGCACCCAAGGCAAAGCCTTGGTGCACCACACCAAAAGCCCCGCCCGCGCCTAGGGCGAAGAACAGCGGCAGCAGATGCTCATCGCTTGGATGGTTGCGCACTGCAAACGGCGCCTGCGCCCTGTAGTCGAGCAGGGCCTGGGAGTCGTCGATCTGCAACTTCTCTACCATCCAGTTCCTGAAGGCCAGCGCCCACGGTGCCATCTTGTCTGGTCCAGCCTGCCAGTCCAGTTCTCCAAGATTATGCGTGATGCTGCCAGAGCCAATCAGCAGGACACCCTCTTCGCGCAGCCCGGCCAGGGCCTGGCCAATGCGTACCTGCACCGTGGGGCCCAAATGGCTGGGCAAGGACACCTGCACCAGCGGGATCTGTGCCTGCGGATACATCAGCGATAACGGTACCCAGGCGCCATGATCGAATGGCCGCTCGGCGTCTGGGTGAGCGGGTAGCCCGGCCGCCTGCAAACGCTCACAGATACGTCGCGCCAGGTCCGGATCGCCCGGTGCTGGGTACTGCACGGCGTACAGCGCTGCAGGAAAGCCAGCAAAGTCATGCCAGGTGTCCGGCCTTGCGCCGCTCGTTACCGCCAGATCGCGGCTTTCCCAGTGGGCCGATACCACGACAATCGCACGTGGCGTAGGCAGCTGTTGGGCCAAGCGCGCCAGTGCAGGCCCGCTAGCGCCGGGTTGCAATGCCAACATGGGTGAGCCGTGGGAGATGAACAAGCTGGGCAGCATGGCAGGGTCCTGAGGGTTAAGATGCACGCATCTTCGGCCAAGCCTTGATCGAATCCAAATCAAGTTATGGCTATGAACCATCGAATAATCGGGAGCAAACATGGAACCTGCATTCTGGCAGCAGCGGTGGGCCGACAATCAGATTGGCTTTCATCAAGCCCAGGTTAACCCCTACCTGCAGGCCTATTGGCCTGGCTTGCATCTGGCAGCCAACAGCAAGGTACTGGTGCCCTTGTGTGGCAAGAGCCTGGACGTACTGTGGCTGGCCGGGCAGGGGCACCGCGTGATGGGGGTCGAGTTGTCTCGTCGGGCAGTGGAAGATTTCTTCCGTGAACAGGGGCTTGAGGCACAGGTTTCACACACAGGTGCATTCGAAGTCTGGCGCCATGGGCCGATAGAGCTGTGGTGCGGCGACTTTTTTGCGTTGTCGCGCAGCGACGTGGGTGACTGTACTGCGCTCTACGACCGAGCGGCCTTGATCGCCTTGCCCTCGGCAATGCGGGAGCAGTATGTCCGAGCGCTAGCGGTTCTGTTGCCTGCCGGCAGCCAGGGGTTGGTGGTGACCTTGGACTATGACCAGGCGCTGGTGGCCGGGCCGCCGTTTTCGGTGAGCGACGACGCGTTGCGGCAAGGGTTCGCCGGCTGGCAAGTGGATGAGCTCGAGGCGGTGCAGGTGATCGAGCAGAGCCCGAAGTTCGTGCAGGCGGGAGCCTCGAGCTTGTGGGAGAGGGTCTATCGGGTCAGCCGTTGAAACCGTCACCCAGCCTTGCCGCGTTATCGAGCACTCACAAAAAAGGCGACCGAGGTCGCCTTTTGCAGGGTGGGGCGGATCAACCGCGGCGGCGCAGGGCGTCGATGCGGTCTTCCAGCGGCGGGTGGCTCATCAGCAGGCCGGCCAGGCCCTGCTTGAGGCCGCCATTAATGCCAAAGGCCTTGAGCGTATCGGGCATGTGGACCGGCAGGCCCTGCTCCACACGCAGGCGCTGCAGGGCGCCGATCATGGCCGATGTGCCAGCCAGGCGAGCGCCGGCTTCGTCTGCGCGATACTCGCGGCGGCGCGAGAACCACATGACGATGATGCTGGCCAGAATGCCCAGAATCAGTTCGGCCACGATGGTCGCGACGTAGTAGGCGATACCCTGGCCTTCCTCGTTCTTGAAGATGACCTTGTCGACAAAGTTGCCGATGATCCGGGCGAAGAACATCACGAAGGTGTTCACCACGCCCTGGACCAGCGCCAGGGTGACCATGTCGCCGTTGGCAACGTGGCCGATCTCGTGCGCCAGCACCGCGCGCACTTCATCGGGCGAGAAACGCTCCAGCAGGCCCTGAGAGACCGCTACCAGCGCATCGTTACGGTTCCAGCCGGTGGCGAAGGCGTTGGCTTCATAGGCCGGGAAAATACCCACTTCCGGCATCTTGATGCCAGCCTCGCGGGACAACTCCTCGACCGTTTGCAGCAGCCACTGCTCATGACGGGTACGCGGCTGGCTGATGATCTGGGTGCCGGTGCTCATCTTCGCCATCCACTTGGAGATGAACAGCGAAACCAGCGAGCCGGCGAAACCGAACACCGCACAGAACACGAGCAGGCTGCCAAGGTCGAGGTCGACCCCGTTGGCCGCCATGAACCCGTTGAAACCGAACAGGCTCAGGGTAATGCTTGCAACCAGCACCACCGCAAGGTTGGTGGCCACAAACAACAGAATGCGCATCATGGTTGTTACGTTCTCCTGACGGATGAATTGTCGCTTACTGCGGGGTATATAAGGGGCCTGCCGCCGGGATTCAATCGACGGACTATTTCAAACTGTGTAAGCCGCAGTATGGCAGAGGAGGGGAAGCCGGCTGTGGGATAGAGCATTGCAGGATGTAAGAAACATGCTACGGCGCGCGCAAGGCTGCTCTTTTTCCTATGGCGGGCTCGCCAGCGCTCACAGCTTCAACCACGATTTCAGCCAACTGTGAGCGCCCGCGACGCGTGTGCTTACTGCGAATAGGTCCTGAGGAAATTGCCGATTCGTCCGATGGCTGCTTCCAGGTCATCTACGCGGGGCAGTGTCACCACACGGAAATGGTCCGGCCAAGGCCAATTGAACGCAGTGCCCTGGACGATGAGCAGCTTCTCGGACAGCAGCAGGTCCAAGGCAAATTTCTCGTCGTTGAGGATCGGGCAGACCTTCGGGTCGATCCTCGGGAACGCATACAGCGCGCCCATGGGCTTGACGCAGCTCACGCCAGGGATGTCGTTAAGCAGTTCATAGGTGCGGTTGCGCTGCTCCAGCAAGCGCCCTGGCGGCAGCACCAGGTCGTTGATGCTCTGGTAGCCACCCAGTGCTGTCTGAATGGCGTGCTGGGCCGGTACGTTGGCGCACAAGCGCATGTTGGCCAGCATGTCGATGCCTTCGATGTAGCTCAGGGCATGGTGCTTGGGCCCGGAAATGATCAGCCAGCCGGAGCGAAAGCCTGCCACGCGGTAGGACTTGGACAGGCCGTTGAAGGTCAGGCACAGCAGGTCCGGTGCCAGGGAGGCCGTGCTGATATGCACCGCCTCGTCATAAAGAATCTTGTCGTAGATTTCGTCTGAGAACACCACCAGGTTGTGCTGGCGAGCCAGTTCCAGCATGCCCCGCAACAGCTCCTTGGAGTAGACCGCGCCCGTTGGGTTGTTGGGGTTGATGATGACCAGTGCCTTGGTGTTGGGGGTGATCTTGGCCTTGATGTCCTCCAGGTCCGGGAACCAGTCGGCTTGCTCGTCGCACAGGTAGTGCACCGGTTTACCACCGGCCAGGCTTACGGCTGCCGTCCACAGGGGGTAGTCGGGGGCGGGGATGAGCACCTCGTCACCGTTGTTCAGCAGGGCCTGCATCGACATGACGATCAACTCGGACACGCCGTTGCCCAGGTAGATGTCTTCGATGCCGACGCCTTCGATGCCCTTTTGCTGGCAGTACTGCATCACCGCCTTGCGTGCGCTGAACAGGCCTTTGGAATCGCTGTAGCCCTGCGCGGTAGGCAGGTTGCGGATCACGTCCTGCAGAATTTCATCGGGCGCCTCGAAACCGAACGGCGCCGGGTTGCCGATGTTCAGCTTGAGGATGCGGTGGCCTTCCTCTTCCAGGCGCTTGGCGTGCTTGAGCACAGGGCCGCGAATGTCGTAGCACACATTGGCGAGCTTGTTCGATTTGCTGAACTGCATGATGGAATCCCGATTGAGAAAACGCGCTATGCCCGGCCGAAAGGTTTGTAAGGGCACAAAGCGGGTGCGAGACTGAACGCCTTGCACACGAAGCCAACTAATATACGTGCCACCCGCGCCCCGGAAAAGACGGCGCAGGGTGAAATTGAGCCTGCCGAGGTAGCCCCATGCAAAAGATCGAGAAAACCCTGGAACAGTGGCGGTCGATGCTCGACCCCGAGCAGTACCAGGTGTGCCGCCTAAAAGGCACAGAGCGCCCGTTCAGCGGCAAGTACAACAGCGAGCGCCGCGACGGCATCTATCACTGCATCTGCTGTGGGCTGGCGCTGTTCGATGCCCAGACCAAGTTCGATTCGGGCTGTGGTTGGCCAAGCTTCTACGCCCCCATCGAGGACAGCGCGATGATCGAGATCCGCGACACGTCCCACGGCATGATCCGCACCGAGGTGACCTGTGCCCGCTGCGATGCTCACCTGGGCCACGTGTTTCCCGACGGGCCGCCACCGACCGGGCTGCGCTACTGCATCAACTCGGTGTGCATCGACTTGCGCCCCCGTGACTGACCGGAGCTCGAACATGGCCGCATCGCTGCTGGATATTCCCTGTGTCACCATTACAGGCGAGCACAAGAAGCTGGGCGACTTCCCAGGCAAGGCCGTGCTGGTGGTCAACACCGCCAGCCAGTGCGGTTTCACGCCGCAATACGCCGGGTTGGAACAGCTGTGGCAGAGGTACCGTGATCGGGGGCTGATGGTGCTGGGCTTTCCCTGCAACCAGTTCGGCAAGCAGGAGCCGGGTGAGGCGCGTGATATCGCGCAGTTCTGCCAGCGCAATTTCGGCGTGAGCTTTGCGCTGTTTCGCAAGGTGGAGGTCAACGGCCCAGGTACCCATCCCTTGTTCGCCGAGCTCAAACAGCGGGCGCCCGGCATTCTGGGTAGCCAGAAGATCAAGTGGAATTTCACCAAGTTCCTGCTCGACCCAGTCAGCGGCCAGGTGGTGCGTTATGCGCCGACCACCAAGCCGCAGGCATTGGAGGCGGACATCGAGCGCCTGCTCAGCCGCTGACCGGCACCCAGCGATCGACCACGGCCAGCAGATCCTCGCGCCGGAACGGCTTGGCCAGGTAATCGTCCATGCCGGCCGCCCGGCATCGCTCGCGCTCCTCGGGCATTGCATTGGCGGTGAGTGCGACAACCGGCAGCCCTGGCCAACGGCCGCGCTCACGGATTCGACGGGTGGCCTCGTAGCCATCCATCACCGGCATGTTGCAGTCCATCAGCACCAGGTCGAAGGCCTGCTCCTCGAGCCGCGCCAGGGCTTCGACACCTTGCGTGGCCAATTCGACCTGACACCCCAGCTTTGCCAGCATGCCCTTGGCCACCAGTTGATTGACGGGGTTGTCCTCCACCAGAAGGATGCGTGCCCGGCCTTTGGCCGTAGCGGTGGGCGGGGTTGCCAATGGATGCTCGGCATCGTGTCCTTGCAATACCCGATGCAGCGTCTGGTACAGTGCCCCCCGGGTCAGCGGGCGTGCGAGCTGATGCAGAGGAGCCATGGCCAACGCCTGCTCGCTGGGCAGGAAATTGCCGTAGGCAGTGACGAGCAGAATGGGTATTTGCGAAACCCTGCGCACTTCGGCCAGCGCTTGCACATCGTCAAGGATCAGCAGGTCGGTTGTGCCAGCCACGGTCTCAATGCCGTCGTGACGTGCATACGCCAGGCCCAAGGCCGGTAGCAGGCCAAGCATCAGCTCATGCAGGCCACTGCCCGCTGCGGTCAGTGCAGCCACGCTGGCGTGCAAAGGCTCGGGCGCATCAGCCTTGGCGTAGGCGTTGAGGGGCAGCTCTGCGGTGAAGCGGCTGCCAAAACCGGGCTGGGACCGGATATGCAGATGACCGTGCATGGCCTTGCACAGGTTACGGGTCAGGGCCAGGCCCAGGCCGGTACCGCCGTACTGGCGCGTGATGCCTGCGCCGGCCTGGGTGAAGGGCTGGAAGATACGCGCTTGCGCATCTTCAGGGATGCCGATGCCGGTATCCCGGACTTCCAGGCGCACGCCGCCGATCATTGGCTCAAGCCTTACGTCCACCCGCCCGAAGCGCGTGAATTTCAAGGCATTGGACAACAGGTTGCCGACGATCTGGCGCACCCGCGTGGGGTCGCCCAACACGCTTGCCGGGAAGTCATGGGCAATCAGGCAGGTCAGTTCGACCCCTTGGGCCACGTTCTGCGACAGCAGGCTGGCGGTGTCCTCGACCAAGGTCGCCATGTCGAAGGGGATGTGTTCGAGCTCAAGCTGGCCTGCATCGAATTTCGACAGATCGAGGATATCGTTGAGCAATTCGACCAGGACTTTGCCGGAATCATGGGCAATGGCCAGCTGCTGGCGCTGCTCGCCCGGCAGTGGGTTGTCCAGCGCCAGGGCGATCATGCCGAGCATCCCGTTCAGAGGCGTGCGAATTTCGTGGCTCATGTTGGCCAGGAACGCCGCCCGTGCATGGGCCATGTCCAGCGCCCGCCGCCGGGCCTGTTCAAGCTCCTGGTTGGTCAGGCTGAGGTTGTCGTTGCTTGCCTTGAGTTCGTCGGTGCGGGCCGCAACGATATTCTCCAGCTCGTTGAGGTACTGGGTGAGCCGATTCTCGGCCGTACGGCGTTGCTCGATCTCGGTGGACATGCTGACGAACTGCTGGTTGGCCACCTTCACCAGCACCCCGATTTCATCGTGCTCATGACCGGACGGGCATTGCAGTCGTCCCTGCATGGGCTTGCGCGCATCACCGCCGCTCAGCGCACCGATCACCGTGACCAACGGCTTGGTCAGCATCATGTAGAACAGTGCCAGCAACAGGCCTGTCAGCACCAGGCTGCGGGCAAAGCCGTTGAGCAGGGTGAGGCCGGCGCGGTCGAGAAAACGCCGGCCGAAGGGGTAGGTGTCCACGTCCAGGTACAGCGTGCCCAGGTACTCGTCGGGCATGTGGGTGAGAAACAGGGGGTCGCGCAGTTGGCGATGATCGCCGAAGAGAAAGTCGCTGATCGGCCTGTAGCGGTCCTCGAGTCGCGGTCGCTCCACGTCGGCCAGCACCGTCTCGTTGTTGTCGATCAAGCGTGCACGCACGATGGCAGGCGACTCCAGAAGCCCCCGGGTCAACTCCAGTGCCAGTTCCGAGTCGATGTTGTAGGCAATGCGCGAGGCCGGGTTATGGCTGATTTGCAGCAGCGCACGCACTTCACGGTTGATCGAGGCGTCTTCGCTGGCATAATCGATGCCGATCTGGACAAGACTGAGCAATGTTCCCAGGATGAAGCCAACCAGGACTGTCAACCGGGCTTGCTTGTATGACAGGCGATTGGTGAACTTGATATCCATGAGTCCCGAGCCGGTTCCACATTCCTTGCGCTGCGCAAGCATAGCCGATCGATCGCGGCTGCTGGCGGGTCTGTCACATATTCAGCCCTGATCAGGCTGACCAGCCTGGGCTGGCCGTTTCATTGTTCAATAGCCTTGTACGTCATGGCACGGTGCTACGTGCCGTTGCGACTGGATGTGACGGTGCAAGGATAACGGGCCACCCGCCAACCCGAATTCGAATGTGTAGGAGTCTTGATGGACGCCCGCTTGATTGCTTTTCTGGACCGCGCCGAAACGGTGCTGGCCCGTCTCGAACCGCTGCTGCCGGCACCGCGTCCAGAGATCGACTGGTCCGCGACCCTGGCTGCCCGTTGGCAGCGCGACGGCCGCAATGGCTACCTGATGCCGCTGGAGGTCAGCCTGGATATCCGCCTGAGCGACCTGATCGGGGTCGACCAGCAGCGTGACCAGCTTGGCCGCAATACCCATCAGTTCATCAATGGCCTGCCGGCCAATCACGCGTTGCTGTGGGGCTCGCGCGGCACGGGCAAGTCTTCGCTGGTGCGCGCGCTGCTGGCCGAGCACGCCAAGGCGGGGCTGCGCTTGATCGAAATCGAGCGCGACCATTTGGCCGACCTGCCGCGGGTGGTCGAGCAACTGCAGAAATTGCCGCAGCGGTTCATCCTGTTCTGCGACGACCTGTCGTTCGAGGCAGGCGAGGGCGACTACCGAGTGCTCAAGAGCGTACTCGATGGCTCGCTGGAGCAGGCCCCGGACAACGTCCTGTTGTACGCCACGTCCAACCGCCGCCACCTGGTGCCGGAAAAACAGAGCGACAACGAAAACTGGCAGATGGTCGATGGCGAGTTGCATCCCAACGAAGCCGTGGAAGACAAGATCGCCTTGTCCGACCGCTTCGGGTTGTGGCTGTCTTTCTATCCCTTCAGCCAGGAGCACTTCCTCGATGTGGTCGAGCACTGGATCGGCCAGCTCGCGCGCCCGGCCGGGCTGCGCTGGCACCGTGACGAAGCCCTGGACATACTCGCCGTGCGCTGGGCTACTGGCCGCGGTAATCGTAATGGCCGATGTGCCTATCAGTTCGCCCGCTATTGGGTCGGGCTGCAATTGCTGGAGCAAACCCGATGATCGATCTTAATGCCAGTGGTGCTGGCCTGGACGGCTACGCCCTGCTGGCGGCGCAAGTGCAAGCGCTGTTCGCCGACGAACGTGACTTCACCGCCAACGCCGCGCAGTTCTCGGCCTTCGTCTATCACCAGATCGAGGACCTGAACTGGGCGGGGTTCTACATCAATCGCGATGAACAGCTGGTGCTCGGCCCGTTCCAGGGCCAGGTGGCTTGCGTGCGCATTCCTTTCGGCAAAGGCGTGTGTGGCACGGCGGCAGCCACGCGGCAAACCCAGCGCGTAGAGGACGTGCATGCCTTTGCCGGGCACATTGCCTGCGACAGCGCGTCCAACAGCGAGCTGGTGATTCCACTGATCAAGGAGGGCAGGCTGGTGGGCGTGCTGGATCTGGACAGCCCTACGGTTGGGCGTTTCAGTGAAGCCGATCAGGCGGGGCTTGAGCAGCTGGCGGCGATTTTCCTGCAACTGACTGACTGCTGATCGCCGCTGAGCCTGTACCGGCGGCATGCCTGAGCCGCCGGTACGGGCAAGATGTTCAGTCGTACATCGCCTTCTTCTTCCAGGTTTCCTCGTCGTCGGTCTTCAAGCCTTCGGTCAGCTCGTTTTCTTCGTCTTCGGTCGGCGCCAGCTGATCCAGCACTTGGGCGTTCACCCGCGCCAGCAATTTTTCAAGGTACGTCAGCTGCTCTTCATAGACCTTCGGTTCGGGCTGCTTGCGCAGGTATTGCACGCCCCGTTCGAAGGCCAGGCGGGCCTGGCCGGGCTGTTCGTTCTGCAAGGCCTGCTGGCCGAGGTTGTTGAAGAACTCGATATGCAGTAATACCAGGATGTGGCGAATTTCCTTGAGCCAGTGCTTGGCTTCCAGAGCAGGTAAAAAGCCTTCCTGCGCGGCGCGGGTGATCTGGTTGTGCAAGGCTTCGAGCAGAAACCGCACGTCCTTGGCCTTGGCTTCGGTCAGAATCGGGTTGGGTGGGTTGTTGACCGGTATCTGCTCGCCCTTGGCGATCAGCGCTTCTACTTCAGCGATGCGCGCCTTGATGTCGGCATTGTGCTTGTCCAGGGCAAGCTGGCGCTGGTTCACATTGAGTTCCAGCCGGGTCAGCAGCAATTTCAGCCCAGGCGTCATGTACTGGCCGGGGAAGGTTTCACTGATTTCGCCACAGCGACGCAGGCGATCGGCCAGTTCGATCTTCAATCGAGCGCGCTCGAGCTTGCCGTTCTCGACCACGTTATTGAGATAGCCAATCAGAATCAGCAGTGCGATACCCGCCACGACGAGCAGGGTGATCAGAAGTGGTGTCACCGTGAATGCCTCATGAAATGGATTGCATCATTGAGTGTAGGGCGAGGTTGCATAATCCCTGACGGCCTGTGTTTATTATCGGCCGTTTGCCCAGTGGCTGAATGCTGGCACATTTATGCGGCGCTGACGTCAGAAATTCAGCTCGGGCTTCGTACAACGCAGGGGCGAGTGGGGACGGCAGGGCGGGAAGTCATTGATTTAAATAAATTTCTACAAAAGGGTTGACGGCTTATCCATCCCTCCATAGAATGCGCGCCACTTGCAGCGTAAAGCACACAGCAGAACGCAGCAGGAAGTGAAAGCAGGCAGTAATGCCAGCAGCGTGTCCCCTTCGTCTAGTGGCCTAGGACACCGCCCTTTCACGGCGGTAACAGGGGTTCGAGTCCCCTAGGGGACGCCATATTGCGGGAATAGCTCAGTTGGTAGAGCACGACCTTGCCAAGGTCGGGGTCGCGAGTTCGAGTCTCGTTTCCCGCTCCAAATTCTCCGGCAACGCTTAACGGCGGGGCGGGAAATAAAAATCCAGTCTGAATCGTGAGGTTCAGGTGCTGGTGCACTGAAAAGTGTTGTGTGTCCCCTTCGTCTAGTGGCCTAGGACACCGCCCTTTCACGGCGGTAACAGGGGTTCGAGTCCCCTAGGGGACGCCATTGCGGGAATAGCTCAGTTGGTAGAGCACGACCTTGCCAAGGTCGGGGTCGCGAGTTCGAGTCTCGTTTCCCGCTCCAGTTTGAATACTGTGGCGTTCGCACGGTGCAGTGGTGGTGAAGGCTGTAAAGGCGCTTCACGCCGATTAGCGGTAAAGCTTCAAATTGCGGGAATAGCTCAGTTGGTAGAGCACGACCTTGCCAAGGTCGGGGTCGCGAGTTCGAGTCTCGTTTCCCGCTCCAAATTATGATCTACAGACGTCCACTGAAGTCTGTAAGTCTTTGAATAAAAGGGGCTTTGGCCCCTTTTTTCATTCCAGCGAAGGCTACCGAAATCCACCAACGGCCAGCCTTTTTGAGGCCAAAATTAAGGCCATACAATACGGTGCATAACCGTTCCGTATTGTTGCTGGAATAGAGCCGGTGCGGTGGCGAGCATAGAGCCTAAGTTTCAACTTAGGAGCTATGTGATGGCACTTTCTGACCTAATTATCCGGCAGGCTAAAGCCACTGGAAAAACCTATACTCTCCCTGATACCGATGGCCTTGGGCTAGTCGTTTCTCCTGTCGGTGGTAAAAGCTGGCATCTCCGTTATTACTGGCTGGGCAAGCAGAAACGTATCTCTCTCGGTGGCTATCCCGAAGTTAGTTTGCGTGAAGCGCGGGCGCTGCGTGATGAAGCTCGCGCTTTGTTGGCCAAAGGTATTAATCCCCATACTGATCGTAAACAAAAACGCCGTGCTGCGCGCCTCGCGTCTGAGAATACCTTTGGCGCGGTCTTTCTGCTGTGGTATGAACACCGCAAAAAGGAACTTGGCGAAATTGGGGAAGACCGTGGCAAGCGCAAGCCGCTTTCGGCTGATCTGCCGCGTATCGAAGTCATCCATGAGTTGCCCGAGCACGAACTGACCTGCGCCTGCGGTTGCCGCAAGCATGTCATCGGCGAGGAAACCAGCGAGCAGCTCGATATCGTGCCGATGCAAATCCGTGTGCTCAAGCACGTGCGCAAGGTCTATGGCTGCCGTGGTTGCGAGACCGCTCCAGTCACTGCTGACAAGCCCGCCCAGTTGATCGAAAAAAGCATGGCCAGCCCCAGCGTGCTGGCCATGCTGCTGACGACTAAGTACATCGATGGCTTGCCACTACACCGGTTTGAAAGTGTGCTGTCGCGCCATGGCATCCAGATTCCACGGCAAACGCTGGCGAGTTGGGTGATCCAGTGCAGCGAGCACTTCCAGCCGTTGTTGAACCTGATGCGTGACCGGCTGCTGGAAAGTCCGGTGATTCACTGCGACGAAACACGCGTACAGGTCTTGAAAGAGCCAGACCGCGACCCGACCAGCCAATCCTGGATGTGGGTGCAGGCCAGTGGCCCGCCTGATCGACAAGTTGTGCTGTTCGACTACACCACCAGCCGTGCGCAGGAAGTACCACTGCGCCTGCTGCAAGGGTATCGCGGCTATGTGATGACCGACGATTACGCCGGTTATAACGCACTGGCGTTGCAACCTGGCGTCGAGCGGCTGGCGTGCATGGTTCACGCGCGCCGCAAGTTCGTCGAGGCGCAGAAAGTGCAGCCCAAGGGTAAGACGGGCCGCGCCGATGTGGCACTGGCGATGATCAACAAGCTGTACGGCATCGAGCGCGACCTCAAGGAGGTCAGCGACGAACAGCGGTTCCTCGGTCGCCAGGAAAGAAGCCTGCCGATCCTCGGCCAGTTGAAAAGCTGGCTGGACAAGACGTACTCCCAGGTTACACCGCAAAGTGTCCTGGGCAAGGCCGTGCATTACCTGGCGAACAACTGGAGCCGGTTGGAGCGCTATGTCGAGGCTGGGCATTTGCCGATCGACAACAACCTGGCAGAGCGTGCGATCAAGCCATTTGTCATCGGGCGTAAGGCCTGGTTATTCAGTGACACACCCAAGGGCGCCACGGCCAGTGCGCAGATCTACAGCTTGGTCGAGACCGCCAAGGTCAACGGCCAGGAGCCCTATACGTGGCTGCGCCACGTACTTGAGCGCCTGCCGTATGCATCGTCGGTGGCCGACTACGAAGCCCTACTGCCGTGGAACTGCTCGCCAGAGATGCCACGGTAACCTGTTGCCCCACCATGTGATAGGTGGGCTTCATGGATCGCACTCATCGAGTGGGCAATGCCCTGCTGTGCTGCCTGCAGATACCAAGCGGCGGCCTGGCTGGCGTCGCGCTCGACACCGTTGCCGCGTCGGTACAAGTAGGCAAGATTATGCAGGCCGCTGGCGTTGCCCTGTTCTGCGGCAGCCAAGTACCAGCGCTGGGCCTCAACGAGGTTCTGCGGCGTTCCCACGCCGATCTGGTGCATCAGGCCGAGGTCGACCTGGGCCGGTGCATGACCTTGCTCGGCGGCCTGCTTCCACCAATGAACGGCTTTTTCATATTGCTGCAGGTCGGAGTAGGCCAGGGCCAATTCATATTGAGCGGCCGGGTCGCCAGATTTCGCTTGTTGTGACAGCGCCTTATCCGGCGACGGCTCACAGGCTGTAAGTACCGGGAACAACACCGCCAAGGCAAGGATAGGAAAGGCCTTGTGGGCAAGGGAGAAGAATCGCTGGATCATGCTGATACCTCATGGCCTTGCAACGCTTCGAGTGTGTGAAAGTAGCGTGCCTTATGGAAGGCTATGGCGGCGGTTCCGAGGCTGATGATCGGTAGAAGAGATACGGCGGCAAGTTCGGGAGCGTCGATCAGGGCCACCAATCCGAACAGGAACAGCAAGGCCACAAGTACCGTTCCTGCCCAGAACAGCTTGTTCTTCCTGATACCGAAGGCTTGCCCGGACGTATCCTGCCGGGATTTGGTACGGGCGATGAGATAGGCCAGCACGAACAAGGCAGTGGAGAGCAAGTTCATGCCGAGAAGCACTGCCGCTTCGATAAATGAAGCATCCTCCACAAGGTAGGGTGAGCGGAGCAGTGTCCAGACGCCACAGGCACAAAGTGCATAGAACCAGACGTCCTTGTGCTTGGCGGGGCGTAGTCGGCAATGTTCGTTCAGCCAGTCGAAAGCCTGTTTTTCAGGCTTGCCAAGTGCCCTGTCGACGAGAAGAAAAATATCGGACTCGCGCTGGTCTATCAGCCTATTGCCGTCCGATTCGATCACATTGAAGTTGTGATCCATCCTGATTTTATCAACTTGATGCCCTTCGTCCTGCAGCAACTTGAAGATCGTGTCATGTGCATTTTCGTCTGCCTGCTCGAACCGTATTTCCATTAGAGTCATTTCCTTTTTGATAGTGACTGAGCCGGCTGCGGTAACGGGTGCCCGTGGCGATTCACCAAGCGGTAGCCGAAGCTGACGGGATGGTCGTAGGCCGGGCGGTAGTAGATATCGGTGCGGGATTTGACCGGCCGGGTATCCAACCCGCGCAGATCGGGAGCTGGGCCGCAAAGATTCTGCACTTCGTCGCTCCATTCAGCGTTTTCAGCGCCATGGCGCATGTACCTATCGAGTAACGGGATAAAGCAAAGCCAGTGCCATACGCGAAGCAGTGGAGACAGCCTGTGCCTGGAATAAGTGGCCTTCTGCTGCGGCGTGATCGTTCCCGGCTGCGGCTGAACCGCCTTAATGCCATGCTCCATATAGCGGCGCAGGACCTCAAGCCGCTGCAGGTCATATAACCCCTCAATTCCGCTACCGCAGGTGTAGGGCTCCATCAAGTAAGAGGGGTGAGGGTTTCCCGATGTGCGCAGCTTATTGCTCTCTATTGCTGCATGTGGATGGGGGGCGTAGAGCTGTAGGGCACCCATTGGGCCGTAGCGGTTGTCCACTGCCGGCCTGATATGCCGCCAGGGGATATGTGCAATACGGCCTTGACCATTATCAATATGGATCAGTTGGGCCTGACGGTTATAGCGGATTCTACCTGCGGATAGTTTGTTGGATTTTATGGAGTAGTACGTAAGTGGTGCCAGAATTAATAGGGCAAACAAATATAGAGGAGCAAATTCAACAGGCGATGCACCAGTGAATACTGCCAATGCCAGAATAAACATCAGGACGACATGATGAATGCTGATTAATAAGAGGACTGCAGAGCTGCTGCACTTGGCCGGTATCTCGATAAAGCGATCATTGAATTTGCCTGGATCACTGGTATCAATATTGAAATTTAAGTCTTTTGGCCACATGGCAATATCAAGCGCAGGAAGCTCATGTATTTCAGTCCGGCTTAATTCCTTTTCAAACTCCGCATCAAACATGGACAGATCAGGATTAGGGTGCTGGCGCACCCATTCCAGTTCGCCACGCCATAATGCGGCTACTCTAGTTTCCAACTCGTCTGTACTTAGCGGCGCCTCTTGTGGTTGTTGGCTCACGTCTTCTCCATTTCAAGCACCTGGTTGGGTTCGGCAAAGGCATTAGGCCAGTATTTAACTTCAATGTTGCCGCCCAATGTGTCCGTAGGGTGGCTAATATAACCGACACCATCGCGAACTTTAACAAGATCCGGGTCATCTAGCGTTTTTTGTATGCCGGTAAACTTGAATTCATAATGCTGGGTGATGGTGTAGGCGCTAACTTGCGGCTGCCAGCCGGGAAATGCCACGGTGACAGTACGGGCATCTGCTGGCAACTGGCTGCCATGATTTGCCCGATTGACCGCACCCCATACCGGAATAGTCAGCGAACCTATCGTGCGCAGTACCGCCGTATCCGTTTCGATATGAGGTTTCATAAAGAAGTAATAAAACCCAATGATTTCTTCTTCGGATGTAAAGGGAGAGAGAGCTTCGTTACTGAATATCCCATTCTGGTGTATCCCTGTTCCCCAGATACTTCGGGCTATCCAATCCGTTACTTTGCGTTCTTCGGTGTTTTTCTCATTCCATGTCCGAATGACCTGATACGAGAGTTCCAGTGCGATTAGAGTCCAGCCTATCGGGCCTGACCCCAGCCTGGCGACTCCGAGGGCCAAACGAGCTGTACTGGCAGCAACCCCGGTACCGGCGGCGCGCGTTCCCATACTGGTCATGGCTTTTCTTGATAGTTGCGACAAGGCCCCGGCATGTTGTTGCGTACTTAGCTGCCCCATCAGGTGCAAGCCCCCAGTAGTTGCGGCGGCAGCCTGAAGTACGCTACCTGCAGCATGGGCGGTGGCCTGGCCGACGGAGTTTGCATTGGCGGCAAGCAACAATTCCTTGAAACTGGGGCGCTTGTTGGGGGCGGCATCGAATACCTTGAGCAGCTTGCGGTAGGGCAAATGGCGGGTGGCGGTATCCGGCGGCGTACCACGACCGGCAACAAAGGGCGCGACCAGGCGTTCAAGCAGGCCATCACGCACGCCCATATCCTCATTGCCATAGTCAAGGAGCCGCATCACCCGCGGCATTTGCGCAGCATGGCCACTAAGCAGCCCAAAGCAGGTCAGCGCGCAGAGCGACTATCCAGTAACTTTCTGTACGCAATGCCACATGTGGCGTCATGTGGTTTCCGGAGACTGGAGAGTTGTGATAACTCTCATGAAATGTCGCATACTCTTCGGCCCAAGCCATGATGTGAGGCCAAATATTAGAGAAGAGCTCTGCTTGAGCGCCTGCGGAATATTGGAGGCTAAGCCAGTCTAAGGCATCCCACAAACGTTGTTGTGCAGATGTTGATAGCCCTATCAAAGTTGCTTTGTCAGAAGGGGATGACAAACCGTTGCTTACTTTTACGATGCTGCTTAGCGTTTCGTTGAAAAACGATAGATAAGG
>NZ_JBICKJ010000003.1:0-552 GCF_043104125.1 Pseudomonas sp. xss_4 | reverse complement strand
AGAAAGCAAAAACGCCCAAAAAAGGCGTTGATTGGCTTTGGTGATAGGTCTTCAAAGCATTTTTTTGAATTGTTCTGTCATTTGGCTATCGACATATTCTTTATATTTTTCTGCTAACGATTTAGCAAGACAGTCAAGATTTCTTGAAAGTTTGTTTTTGTTATTACCGCTGAATTTTATAGACTTTGATAATTCAGTGATATTGATTGACTGATTGAATAGTTCTTTACAGAGCTTTTTCGCAAGTGTTTGCGTTAAAATTTTATTCTCTTGCTCATTGATATAAACAAGAATGTCGATTTTAAAACTCTGTAATGCTCTTCTCAATGCTTGAGTTTGCTCACCGCCCTTTCTGCCATTTGCAGATAATGCTGATTTTTGTGCGTCCGAAAGTGTGTTAATCATAATAGTTATTTTGTTATAAGACTATTGTAACATATTGCTTTGGTAATATATGATTAAAGAAAGAACTCACGCTTACAGCGTCAAGGATTAGAGTTAATTAGTCATTTCTTTATAAAATAGTCAAAAAAATGGCTGGGCTTTTGATTT
>NZ_JBICKJ010000039.1:0-1297 GCF_043104125.1 Pseudomonas sp. xss_4 | reverse complement strand
ATAAACTTGAACTGGCCGGGCAGCAGGATGTAGTCGTCGTCTTCCAGGTAGGTTTTGCCGAGGGCTTTCTTGAGGTTCTGGGTGAGCAGGTCGAGGTCGGCGTTGAGGAACAGCGAGTCGTCCTTGAGCTGCAGGATCTTGAAGGTGATGGGCGTGGCCACGGCCTCGGGCGCGGGGCTGGCGGCGCTTTCGGCCGGGGCGGTGCCAGCGTGCTGCCAGGCGTCGGTGGCCGCGTCGAGCCAGGCAGGAGCGCGGTCGTCGAGGGTGTTTGGCACCAGGGGTACGTCATAGGTGCGCCGCGCCAGCGCTTCCAGGTCGGGGATACGGGACAGGGCCGGCGTGGCGGGCGTGCCATCGGCCTTGGGTATCTGCAGCGAAGGGTCGAAGGGAATGCCTTCTGCCAGACGTGCAGGCGCGTCGCCCGAACCACCGGACTGCAACTGGTTGAGCAGAATGCTGAGTTTGTCGATCAGGTCGAGCTGGTCACTGCCCGTCAGGTTGATCTGGTAGAGCGCCTGTCCGGCTCCGTCCACGCCGATGGGCGTGGCCACGGACGGAGTGTGGACGGTGGCGTCCGCTTCGGCCTGTGGGGTGTTCGGGTTGGGGTTGACGCTGGGGCTGGCGTAAAGGCTGAACGCCACTTGCGTGGTCGGCCCCAGGGGCTCTTCGTCTTCGCCGAAGCCGAGCAAGCTGCAGCCGGGCAGGCTCGCGGCGGCGAGCAGGAGTGCGAGGTGTGGTTTGAGTTTCATTGCGCTTCCATCTCTTGTGTGCGCTGTGCCTGGTCGTAGGCCTGGTTGAATGCCTGCCAGAATCTTTCCAGTTCGGCTCTGGACGGTGCGGACGGCAACATAGCGTCGAGCCCTATCGTGATGGCATGGGTGAGGAGGGCGTCGGGCTGTTGTGCCTGTGCCGGGTTCATGGCGGTTTGGGTGGCTGTGGCGCTGTATGTCGTCGGCGCCGAAGGCTGGAGGATGTCGAGCAATGGCCCGGCGGTGCAGGCCGGTGCGGGCGGCAGCTCTGCCACCAGGTAGGGGCTGACGGCGGCTTCGGGCCGTGCGACGGGCAACCCGCTGATGGCTTCGAAGCGGGAGGCGGCCAGATCCGGCTGGGTGCTGGCTGGCGTCATGCCGTGGTGGATGTCTTCGACAAGGCTGTACTGATGCGCTTCCTCGACGATGCGGCCGGCATTGAGGGCCAGCAGGGGGTCGAGATCGCCGTTGCCGGGCTCTGCGCCTTCCAGCCAGCTTTGCAGGAGGTCTTTCTCTGCCGTGGGGGCGCTGTCGGGCAGGACGTCCGG
>NZ_JBICKJ010000038.1:0-264716 GCF_043104125.1 Pseudomonas sp. xss_4 | reverse complement strand
AGAAGCAAAAGCCAAAGCAACGGCAACAGCAACAGCAACAGCAACAGCAACAGCGGGAGCGGGAGCGGGAGCGGGAGATTTGCCTGGGAAAGACATTGGCATGTCTTTCCGAGACTGCGGCATCGCGCCGCAGGCAGTCAACCCTTGGCAAAACCCTGCAAGCCCGTAGAATCGCGCTTCCTTTTCGCCCGTCGCCTTGAACGGTGGCAACCGGCAACCAAGACCGAGTCCGCGCCTGACCCCATGAACGCTCATGTGAAATAGGCTCAACCCTCCCCGCCCGGCCGTCTTCTCGCATGGCCAAGCGGTTGAGTCTTGCCCAGGTCGCATCCGTGCAGCCTCTACCCTATCCGGGTCGATCGGCGTGCGCGCTCGAAAAGGCCAACCTTCGCATATCCAACTTGAGGTACCTATGTCTGCGCGTTTGCTGGCCATGGCGCTGGCGCCGCTGCTCGGGCTGTTCATCATTGCCCTGGGCAACGGCTTCATGTCTTCTCTGACCACCCTGCGACTCGGCGAGGCTGGCGAGTCTGCCACCACCATCGGCATCGTCTCGTCCACCTACTTCATCGGCCTGACCCTGGGCGCCATCTTCAATGATCGGCTCATCCTGCGCATCGGCCATATCCGCGCCTACACCAGCTTTGCATCGCTGATCGGCGTCACCATCCTGCTGCAAGGCCTGTTCTATGACGTGACCTGGTGGTCGGTGCTGCGCCTGATCAATGGCTGGGCGGCCGTGGGTGTGTTTCTGGTGATCGAAAGCTGGTTGCTGCTGGCCGGGGACGCCAAGATCCGCGGTCGCCTGCTGGCCTTGTACATGATCGCTTTCTATGGCGCCGGGGTGCTGGCCCAGGCAGGGCTTGGCGAGATTACCCGCCTGGGCGAGACGGCGCCCTTCATGCTGGCGGGTGTGCTCACCGCGCTGTCGGTGTTGCCGATCGTGATCCTGCCACGGGTCTCGCCACTGCTGGACCAGGTTGAGCCGCTCAAGCCGCGGCAGCTGTTGGGCGTGGCACCCTCGGGGCTGGTGGGATGTTTTGGTTCCGGCGTGGCCATAGCCGGGATCTACACGTTGCTGCCGCTGTACCTCCAACGTATCGGGCTGGACGTTGGCGAAGTGGGCAATATGATGGCCTGGGTCATCCTCGGGGCCATGCTGCTGCAATACCCCGTGGGGCGTTGGTCGGACCGCAAGGACCGCCAGGACGTGCTGATTGCCCTGGCTGCGGTGTGCGCTGCGCTGGCGCTGGTCACCGTATTCCTGCCCTCGGATGCGTTCCTGCTACCGGCGATGCTGTTTCTGCTGGGCGGCGGGGTGTTCACCCTGTACCCGGTGGCGGTCAGCCATGCGGCCGACCGTGCCCCATCCGATGCCCTGGTGCCCATGATCCAAGGGCTGCTGCTGATCAACTCGCTGGGCTCGGCGATGGCGCCGATGGCGATTTCGCCCGTCATGACCGAGTTTGGCGAAGCCGGGCTTTTCTGGGCCTTTGCCGTGGTCAACCTGTTGATGGTGGGCTTTTTCCTGTGGCGGCGCGGCAAGCGTCCGGCCGCGGAACACCCTGCCCCGTTCACCGCCTCCACCACCTTCTCGCCTACCGGCGCTGAACTGCGGGTTACCGAGGACCTGATGCATGCTGCCCAGGAGCATCCTCCGATGGAAACGGCCGAACCCAAGCCATCGCATCATGGCGAGGCCTGTTGAGGTAAGCGTGCCGTAAACGACCATCCGTCGCCCTCAGGGCACCTCCTGTGCAGGTCTTTGCCAAAGCAATGACAGATTCCATGCACAGGAGCTTCGCCATGATTCGCATCCGTAGCCTTTCGCTGTCCGTTGCATTCGCCTTGGCCACCCTGGCCGGTACCAGTCAGGCCGCTACTGACACTACCAACACCGATATGCACCCGAAAACCGACCAGATGGGCGGCAAGACTGCAGGTGAAGGCAGCAGCGTTAATACCCCAGGCAGCAGCCGTGACAATGACAGCAGCAACGCCGGCGCAGCAGGTGCCCATGACGGTGCGGCAGGCGGATCCAACAGCACCGGCGAAGCCACAGGCTCCGGCGCAGGTGCCACCGGTGGGCAAGCTGAAGATCAAGACAGTCACTAAGACCGCGGTCTCGTGACCCTCCAACGTAATCATCCCATCGATTGCGCTCATAGCATTTTTCCATTGAATGGCCCGCGCAATGTGCAGTAAGCTCGGGCTCATTCACTGGAGAGCAACATGCAAGCAACCATCCACACACTCGTCCTTGCCACTGGCCGCGCTTCGCGCCCAGTATCGGCTGTGACCGTGTCTGTAAATGCACCTGCCTCCTATTACTTCGGGTATTGGTTTAGCCACTAGGCGCCGATACCCACACGGCGTCCACCTTCGAGGGGCCGCCGAACATGAGAATACTCAAACCCCCGGTCGGCCTCCCGACCGGGGGTTTTGTTTTTCAGGCCTACACCCAAACGATTCAGAGGACAGATTCATGAAATACGACACCTATTACGTAGCTGGCACCTTCACCTGGCGATTTAGTCACGTCCGCTCGGGCCAGCCTGCCGCCTCCGATCGGTTCTGCACAGGTGGCACAGCCCCAACCAATAGCCAATCACCGATCTGTCGAACACCTCGATAGGGCCGACCGCGCAGGATATAGCGCCTGCCGTCCGCCCAAGGAACCCCCCCATGCAAGCATCCAGCCTCGCCCTGCCTCCGACCCAACCTCAAGCTGCCAATACCGCTGTCAGCCGCCGCCTTCCCAGTCCGCACCTGCTCAAACAGCAGATGCCGCTCTCTGCCTCGCTCGCTCATCAAGTCCAGGCGCACCGCCAAGCCATTTGCGACATTCTCGAAGGACGCGACCACCGCCTGCTGGTGATCGTAGGGCCGTGCTCGCTGCATGATCCGCGCTCGGCGCTGGAATACGCCGATCGCCTGGCCGCGTTGAGCCGCCAGGTCGATGATCGCCTGCTGCTGGTGATGCGTGCCTACGTGGAAAAGCCGCGCACGACAGTGGGCTGGAAGGGCCTGGCCTACGATCCTCACCTCGATGGCAGCGACGACATGCACGCAGGCCTGGCCCTGTCGCGGGGGCTGATGCTGGGCATGATCGAACGGGGCCTGCCGGTCGCGACCGAGTTGTTGCAACCCATGGCTGCTGGCTACTTCGACGATGTGCTGGCCTGGGCTGCCATCGGCGCCCGTACCACCGAATCACAGATTCATCGGGAAATGGTCAGCGGGCTGGCGCTGCCGGTGGGCTTCAAGAACGGCACCGATGGTGGCGTGTCCATCGCGACAGACGCCATGCGCAGCGCTGCCCATGCCCATCGGCATTTCGGCATGGATGCCCAGGGCTACCCTGCGATCGTCGAAACCCTGGGCAATGCGCACACTCACCTGGTGCTGCGCGGTGGCCATCAGGGCCCGAACTACGACGCCCACAGCGTCGCCCTAGCCCGCCAGGGGCTCGCCAAAGCGGGTCTGCCTGCGCGCATCATGGTCGATTGCAGCCATGCCAACAGTGGCAAGGACCCGGCCCGGCAACCGGCTGTGTTCAACGAGGTGTTGCAACAGCGGTTGAATGGGGACGCCTCGATCGTGGGCATGATGATCGAAGGGCACCTGTTCGAGGGTTGTCAGGCGCTCGGCAAAGGGGCGCTGAAATACGGCGTGTCCATCACCGATGGCTGCCTTGGCTGGAGCGCCACCGAAACGCTGTTGCACGATGCGGCACGACGTCTGGGTGAGCGGCAGGCCGAACCCTGCGAGACACAACCGGTTGAAGTGCGTTAGGCTTTGCCTCTTTACCCTCCCAAGGAGCAGTACCCCATGGCACGTGCAACCGCCCGTCACATCCTGGTCAACAGCGAAGATAAGTGCAAAGAACTCAAGGCCCAGATCGAAGCGGGTGCTGACTTCGGTGAAATCGCCAAGGCCAATTCCACCTGCCCGTCCAGCCGCCAGGGTGGTGACCTGGGCTCGTTCGGTCCAGGCCAGATGGTCAAGGAATTCGATACTGTCGTCTTCAGCGCCCCGGTCAACACCGTACAGGGTCCGGTCAAGACCCAGTTCGGCTACCACCTGCTGGAAGTGACCAGCCGCCAGGACTAAGTCCTGCGAAGCAAGCCCGGTAGGAGGGAGTGGCTCAAAGCTGCTGCATTGGCGCCATGCGAAGGTACCCACGGAACCTTTGATCAGCCGCTCCGCTCCTACGCTCAGCCCATCCCGGGCGATGCCCAATGGCTTTCTTCGTTCCAGTCAGCGCCGGAGCGCTGCTAGGGAGCTTTGCATGACCCTCAAAGGCAAGACAGCAGTGATCACAGGTTCCACTAGCGGCATTGGCCTGGGCATTGCCCATGTGCTGGCGCGATCGGGGGCCAGCATCGTGCTCAACGGCTTTGGTGACCCTTCACCGGCCATCGCCAGCCTTGAGCAGTTAGGGGTGCAGGTGCGGCATCACCCCGCAGACCTTGCCGATGCCGCTCAGATCGAGGCCCTGCTGGCCTTTGCTGAACAGGCATTCGGTGCCGTGGACATCCTGGTCAACAATGCAGGCATCCAGCATGTGGCATCCGTCGAGCACTTCCCGGTGGATAGCTGGGACAAGATCATTGCCTTGAACCTGTCTGCGGTCTTCCACGGCACCCGCCTGGTGTTGCCAGGCATGCGTGCCCGCAACTGGGGGCGCATCATCAACATCGCCTCGGTTCATGGGCTTGTCGGCTCCACAGGCAAATCCGCGTACGTCGCCGCCAAGCATGGGGTGATTGGCCTGACGAAGGTCGTAGGGCTGGAAACTGCCATGAGCGGCGTGACCTGCAATGCCCTGTGCCCAGGCTGGGTGTTGACGCCGCTGGTGCAGCAGCAGATCGACGCACGTGCAGCAACCGGCATCGATCCCCAGCAGGCACAGCGGGACTTGCTCGCGGAAAAACAGCCTTCGCAGGCGTTCGTAACCCCTGAGCACCTCGGCGAACTCGTGCTGTTTCTGTGCAGCGAGGCTGGCAGCCAGGTACGCGGTGCAGCCTGGAACGTGGACGGTGGATGGCTGGCGCAATAAGCCATGCCGGTTCGCACGGCTAGCGGTGCGTCGGGCATAATGCCTGCTTTCTCTCGCTGCATGCATAGGTAGATCATGAAAGCCCAAGCCCGCCACATCCTGGTCAAGACTGCTGACGAAGCTGAAAAGCTCAAGCAGCGCATCGCCAAGGGTGAGGCGTTCGATGTGCTCGCCAGGAAGTTCTCCCTCTGCCCCTCGGGCAAGCGTGGCGGCGATCTCGGGGAGATTCGACCTGGGCAGATGGTCGGTGCGATCGACCAGGTCATCTTCAAGAAACCCTTGCGCGTGGTGCATGGGCCTGTGAAGAGCAAATTCGGCTATCACCTGGTACAGACGTTCTACCGCGACTGAGTCTCAACACTGCCACCTCAGTACCCAGCAGCTAGCAGTTCTGCCAGTTGTCGCCCTCAAGCCTGCCTCTGTAAAAAGTGCCTGACCCCGCGCAACCGATGCTGCGCGCTGGCTTGGGATGGAGGCTTCGCTATGCGTGTACGACTGATTGTGGGCTCACTGAGTTTACTGGGCGCAGCCCTGCCATCTGCTCAGGCAGCTTGCACATTTCCCCCTGGCGCCGGTAACGACACGTATGTCTGCGACAGCGGGTCATCGCCTTCGCTCGTCGATACCGAGGGCGACAACCGCCTGGTGTTTCCGGCGAATGGCACCGGCGCCATCGAAGGCGATGTCACCTTCGGTCCAGGCCGGGACAGTATCGATATGGGCTCCGGCACGATCGCCGGCAATGTCAATCAGGGCGGCGGCATCGATGACTTCGTCATGAGCGGCGGCGTGATCGAGGGCAACGTCAACCAAGGTGACGGGCTGGACACCTTCTATATGTCCGGCGGCTGGATCAAGGGCACCTTCGACAGCGGCGACTACGCCGAAATGGATGGCGGGCGGATCGGAAACGTCAACCTGCGCCTGGACAAGAATACCTTCATCATGCGCGGTGGCAGCGTTGACAGGAACGTCATCGCCGCGTTCGACACCGATTACATCGAAGTCTTCGACGGCACTATTGGCGGCAATATCAGTGTCAGCGGCGGCGACGACAGCGTTTTGATTCATGGCGGCAGTGTCGCGGGGGATGTACTGCTCAGCACGGGTAACGATCGCTTCGTCTGGGATGGCGGGACGATCGGCGGGAGAGTCGATGCCGGGCCGGGCGACGACACTGCGCTGCTCTCCGGGCTCAACCCGGAAACGCTGACGATCACGATCAATGGTGGCGAAGGCAACGATGCGCTCACATTCGACAATAGCCGCGTGGTGGGCGGTGCTCGTTACCTCAATTGGGAGACGGTGGCGTTGACCAATCTAAGCCAGCTGGCGCTCGACGACACCCTGGTGCTTGGAGACGCCGGCACCGGAACCGGCAGGCTCACGCTCGACAACAACAGCGTCCTAGCCTCCAGCGAGGGCGTGATCACAGCGTTTGGTCCAGGGCAAAGGGCATCGGTGAGCAACGCCGGTACGCTCAACCTCACCGAGGGTGGCGATGCCCTGGGCCGTCTTACTCTCCAGGGCGACTATGTCGGCGAAAATGGCTTCTTGCGCGTGAACAGCGTATTAGCCGGCGACAATTCGCCCTCAGATCGCCTGGTGGTCAGCGCTGGCTCCATAACGGGGACGACCGGCCTGATCGTCAACAACCTGGGTGGAGCCGGCGCGCCGACATACCAGAACGGCATTCAGGTGGTGGAAGCACGCGATGGTGCCACCAGTACGGCGACAGCCTTTGTGCAAACGCAAACCCTTTCAGCGGGCGCTTACGACTACCGATTGTTCAAAGGCGGCGTCACCGCCGGCAGCGAGAACAACTGGTACCTGCGCTCGACGCTGGTGGCGCCACCGGTGGTGACAGCGCCGGTTGAGCCCGAGGTGCCTGGCGAGCCGGACCCCGAGCAACCGGCTGCACCGCAGCCGGCGATCACCCCGCCGGTTGCCGCTCCGGCCCCAGGGCAACTGGACTTGCCCGCCCCGATCGCCGGCAACCAAAGCCTGCCACTGTATCGTCCCGAGGTCGCGGTCTACGCCGCCGCCCCCAGGGGGGCTGCTGTCGTGGTGCGCCAGGCACTGGGCACTTTCCATCAGCGTCAGGGTGACCAGCAACTGCTGGAGGGCCAGGGCGCATTGCCTGCTGCTTGGGGTCAGGGGTACGGCGGCGCGCTCCGTCAACAGTGGAGCGGTACTGTCAGCCCCAGCCTCGATGGCGACCTGTATGGCTTCAAGGTTGGTCAGGACGTGTACGCTCATGTGAGTGATACCGGCGCCCGTCAACACGCAGGGGTGTACGTGAGCCAGTCTCGCTTGACGGCCGGAGTCAAGGGCTTTGCATTGGCACAGGAGGACCGCAGCGTCGGTGACCTGCGCCTGGATGGCAAGAGTGCAGGTGTGTACTGGAGCTGGGTAGGTGCAGACGGTGGCTATGTGGATGGCGTTTTGCAGTACACCCGTCTGGATGGGCGGGCGCGCTCGGACCGAGGCGACAAGCTGGACCTGGATGGGGACGCCTGGGCCGCTTCGCTGGAAGCCGGCGTGCCCATAGCCTTGTCATCGCACTGGGCAATCGAGCCGCAGGCTCAGGTCATCGCCCAGAAAACCAAGTTCGATACCACCAGCGATCGTGTATCGCACATCGACCATGACGCGCAGGTCGAGCTCACTGGCCGCGTTGGGCTACGCCTTGAGGGGCGATTCAAGGCCAACGGCACCCGGCTGCTGCAGCCCTACGCGCAAGTGAACCTGTGGCATGGAGACGGCGGGCGGGACACGCTGGTGTTCGACAACACGGACAAGGTAAAGACCGATTACCGCTATACCGCCCTGCAAGCCGAGGCAGGTGTTGCAGCGCAACTCAACACATCATTGAGCGTGCACGGCGGGGTTCAGTACACGACGCACCTGGACAGCCGTGAACAGGAGGCTAGCGGCGTCAACCTGGGTGTGCGCTGGCAGTTCTGACACGCAAGAGGGGCGCGAGGGTAATACGCGCCCTGGCCTTCTTCAACGCCGGACGACCAACAGCCCTGCTCCAGCGCTTGCCAGCATCGCGGCACTCGTGCGATTGAACAACTTACGCGGCCGCGGCCTTGAAAACCATCGCTGCAAATAGGCGCCGATTGCGGCGTAGAGCGCGATAGCTGCCCACTCCAGCAGCAGAAACAGAGCGCCCAGTAGCAGGAACTGTTGACCTACAGGGACGGGGCTGGCGACCGATACGAACTGTGGCAAGAAAGCCGTGAATATCAAGATGGCTTTCGGATTGCCTGCTGCAACCATGAACTCCTGACGCGCCAGACGCCAACCGTTGCATGGCGGGTACCCAGCCTCGACGGCTGCGGCCACTGGCGCACGCCACAGTTGCCACGCCAGGTAGAACAGATACACCGCCCCCACCACCTTTATCGTCAGGAATAGGGTTTCGCTGGTATGCAGGACCACGGCCAGGCCCATGGCCGCAAGGCCTATCATGCCGCTGAAGGCCAGCAGGCGTCCTACCCCGGCAAAGCACGCGGTACGCAAGCCATAGCAACTGGCGTTGTGAAGCGACAACAGGTTGTTGGGGCCTGGTGCCATGTTCAGGGCAAAGCAGGCCGGTATGAAAAGCATCAGGCTGGCAGTGTCCATCTCTCTCTCCTCTGAATTCACGGGTTGTATCGCAGGTACCGGGCCGCAGCGTCAAGGTACAGCCACGTGCCACAACTGTACGGGCGAGCAGCGGCTGTTTAAGCTGTCGGTCATCACAAGGACCCTTCGATGCCCCATTCCACTACCACCCTGTGGCGAGACCCGCGCTTGCCGCAGGTCGAGAGCCGCCGCGCCTGTAACAGCCGAGCCTGCTACAAGGCCCATAGCCATCCGACATTCTCCATCGGTGCCGTGGACGCAGGCTCCAGCTTGTTCACGGGTGCAGGCTGCGGTACCGAGCGGCTCACCCCCGGTACGCTGGTGGCGGTCCCCGCGCACCGGGTCCATGCCTGCAACCCCGAGGCAGACCAGCCCTGGAGCTACCAGATGGTGCATGTGGATGCGAGCTGGCTGGCCGAGCTGCGCACTGAGTCCGGCCTGCCCTGCGGCGCCCCTGAGCAACCGGCGCGTGTCAGCCGGGATGCCGAGGCGTACCGCCGGTTCTGCCAACTGAATGCCGTGCTGTTTTCCGAGGCGACCCCGGTGCAAAAGGAGGCCGAGTTGATCGCTTTTCTGTGCGACATGGATTTCGATACTTTCTCGCCCTCGGCCGCAGCACCCGTCCTTCAAGCGCCGGCGCTGCAGGGCTTGCTCATGGACCTGCGCGACCAGGACCCGACTCGCCTGACCGTGGAGTCACTTGCCCGTGAGGCCGGCCTTGGCCGTTATCAACTGATTCGCGCGTTCCGCGCTGCCACAGGTCTGACTCCGCACGCCTACGTGCTCAACGCCAGGATCAACCAGAGTCGTCGACTGCTCCGGCAGGGTCACCGATTGGTGCAAGTCGCCCACGACCTGGGATTCGCTGATCAAAGTCATTTCCAGCGGGTATTCAAGGCGCATGTCGGGATCACACCCGGGCTATACCTCAAGGGGCAGACCACGAAGTAAGGCTGCGCGGTCATCACCTGCAATATTGTTCAATACGCGGGGTTCATGTGCCCGCACACTCGGGCAACTGACCTCAAGCGCCGAGTAACCTGCGACCATGCAAGCGTTTATCCTGATTGCCCTCGCCCACTTCCTGGCGCTGTTGTCGCCAGGGCCGGACTTCTTCCTGATTGCCCGAACTGCCATTGCCAGCGGCTGGCGCGTGGCCAGCGGTGCATGCCTGGGCATTGCATTGGGCAACGGGGTATTCATCGTGCTGGCATTTACCGGAGTATCCATACTGCACGAGGGCAGCGTGCTGTTCGACCTGTTGCAACTGGCTGGTGCGGTTTATCTCATCTACCTGGGTATTGCCTTTGTGCGTCATGCCGGCAGTACCAGCGTCTGCGCGACTTCGGGCAGCACATCGCCCACTTGGTGGCGCAACCTGCAGATGGGCTTGCTGTCAGGCCTGCTCAATCCTAAAAATGCCTTGTTTTATGCAAGCCTGGCCAGCCTGGTGGCGGGCAGTTCCACGGTGTGGAAGGTGTCGTACGGAGTCTGGATGCTCTGCGCGGTGCTTGCCTGGGACTTGCTGGTCGCCGTCGGCATAGGCCACCCGCGGGTGCTGCGGCGATTCAGCGCCGCCCTGCCCTTGCTCGAACGGTTGTCGGGCCTCGTGTTGCTGCTGCTCGGCATGGGTTTGCTGATCACGCTGGCCTGGCGTTGACGAGCGTCAGCGTACGCAGGTCCATCAGACTGAAATGCCCACTGGTCCATCCCCCGGTATCCAGATGCCACACATTGCCCAGCTGCCTGACAGACTGGACGGTGGTATGGCCGACCAGCAGGGCACGCAGCCCATTTATGGGCGTGGTATCGCCCTGCTTCAAACGTCGCCTTGACCACAGGCAGGTTTCAAGTACGTCTGGATCGTCGCCCAGTTCGAGCCAGGTACCCAGGGTCGACCAGTCATCGAACGGGCTGTCGGCATGCAGCAGGCCCACAGGGCCGCTTGCCGACTCGACCTGCAAAGCGATTGGCATCTGTTCGAAGCGTTCGACGAAGCGCAGCTGCTCAGCGGCCGCTGAATCGATGAACCATCCACCCCCGGCCGCACGGTACATGTCCAGGTCCAGCCGGCCGCCACGCACCAGGTTGATCGCCAGTGACTCGTGGTTGCCCTGGACCGCGTAGAACCATGGCTGCTCCAGCCAGTGCAGGGCTGCCCGGCTCATTGGACCGCGATCAACTAGGTCGCCAACGCTGAACAGCCGATCCTTGCCCGTATCGAAACCGACGGCGTCCAGGCTTTGCTGCAACCGGTCGAAATGGCCGTGTATGTCTCCCACGGCCAGGTCTCGACCCAGAACATTGGCGCCAACAACCTGGAAACGCTGCATGACCTGATCCCTTAGCAAGTAGGCAAAGACCCTAGGCCCTTGCCTGGACAGCATGGCACAAGCGTCTGGTCGGGAGTATGCTCGGCGATCACGTACCAGGGAAGGAAGTGTCATGAAGCTGTGCGCTGCGCAACTGGGTTCACTCAAGGGCGATGTGGCTGCTAACGTCAGGCGTCATCTGGCCTGCATCGAACAGGCCGCGAACGTGGGCGCTGCCGTGATTGTCTTTCCCGAGTTGTCTTTGACCGGTTACGAACCCAGCATTGCCCGTCAGGCTGCGCTGCCCCTATGCTCTCCACATCTGGACCCGCTGCAAGCGGCAAGTGACCGCCTGGGCATCATCGTTGCGGCGGGATTACCACTGCCAACCCCGAACGGCATCCAGATCGGCATGCCGATCTTTACCCCGAGCGCCCCGCGCCAAGCCTATGCTAAACAGCGCCTGCACGAAGATGAACTGCCCTACTTCTACGCTGGGGCGAGCACCTCGCTGATCCAGGCGGCGCAGCACCGAATCGCGCCGGCCATCTGCTATGAATCCATGTTCATGGCCCACGCTGCATCGGCCAAAGAACGAGGGGCAGACATCTATCTGGTCAGTGTGGCCAAGACGGCAAAAGGCGTAGGGGAAGGACACGCGCATTATCCGCAGGTGGCGCGAGAACTGGGCTTGATCGTGCTGATGGCCAACTGCGTTGGACCTGCCGACCATTTCGTGGCGGCCGGTGGTTCTGCGGCATGGGACAGTGAGGGCCGCCTGCTGGGTTGCCTGGACCCTCACAGCGAAGGCATGCTGCTACTGGACACCGAGGCTGGCACTGCCAGCATCATGCCGCTGGACGCGCCAGCGTGATCTACCTGGTAATGGCCCTGGCGAGCTACGGGCTAAGCTACTACGTGGTCGGATTGCTACTCGATGGCCAGGTGGCTGACATCGCCGAGGGTATGCGCCATCGCACCGATGCCCCGACCCCAGGTCAATACCTGCGCGCCGTTGAGCAACGGTTGCGCCGGGTGCGCTGGGAGTACTCGCTCATGGTAGGTACGGTCCTGACGGCGACGTCGTGCGCCGGCGTCTACTGGCTAGGCTGAAGCTGCAAGTGCAATGGCAACGTTTGCCGGCCTTCGAGGGCCAGTAGCAACTGCTTGGCTGCCAGCCCACCGGCAAAGCCGGTAAGCCCGCCGCTAGCCCCTATGACGCGATGACAGGGTGCGATGATCGAAATCGGATTGCGCCCATTGGCAGCCCCCACCGCCCGCACGGCACTGGGGTTGCCGATTTGCTGGGCGATCTGACCGTACGTGCGGGTTTCACCGAAGGGGATGCTCAGCAACGCGTCCCACACCTGACGCTGGAACGCCGTTCCAGTGAATGCCAAGGCCAGATCGAAACGCTGACGTTTACCGGCAAAGTATTCGCTCAGTTGATGTGCGGTTTCGATCAGAACAGGGCAGCGGTCTTCACGCTGCAGCGGGCCAAGGCGTACCCTGTTCTCTCGTTCCTGCTCCCACAGCACCGCACTCAGCCTTTGATCCTGAGAGACGAGGGTCAGCGTGCCAACTGGCGATGGCATGAGGGTGTACAAACTGGGCATATCGCGACTCGGGATCCAAAAGGCAGCTTGCGACGGGGTGCTTATGACAAAGCGACTAACCGTAATGGAACTGAATTACTGCGAATCAGCACCGGTCAACACTTGTGAACGCTGCAAGAAACTGACGAGGTGAATCATGACTATCGAAGCTGAGACGCTCGCACAACTCGCACAAGCCCTGAAAGCACAAGGGGCCAGGTTGATCGCTGACCTTACGTTCATCCGCGCGCCTTACCGGTGCGGCAAGCGCTGGGTATGCAATGTAGTACGCCGCAAAACCGCACGCAAGCCTGCACTGCTCCAATGAACGGCGGGCGAAACCACCACACACTTCAGTAGGCGAAGGACCGCCCTTTTTCCTGCAATCACCTACGTAAGCAAATCCGCCCACCGCTGGTGTCAATCAAGACATTCGCGTGCCGCCACCCTCAGCTTGTCGCCCGACAGAAAGCTGCCTTTGTAGAACGTTGCACGGCTACCCTCGCCCGATTCGATCACCTCCAACACATCATCGGTCGTCACCGCACTTGGCGCTGTCATACGTACGCCATGGGGTATGGATTTCTGCGTTGAATTGGGTGCCAGTGCCTGCCACTGCGGCATTACGCAGGCTGCATACTGCTGGGGCGTTTTGGATGTGAGTTTGCTGGCAGTGGGCTTGCCTGGGGAGGCGCAGCCCACAAGTACTACGCACAGCGCCGGCACGACATAAAGGTAATTAGGCATTTCTTTGGCCTCGATCAGTTGCGGGCATTTTAGCAAGCAGAGCAGGAACGAGTAATGGACCATCGTCGAATGCTGAAAACATCGCGGTTGCCCTTTATTGAACTACCTACGGAACGAATGCAGCCTGTGTTGTTTCTGATGAGCAATCATGCACGGCCACGGTGATGTGGCACTGATTGACTGATCTAATTTGGCTATTCGTTGGAGTCCTACATGGTGTGGTGGCTTGAAGTGCTTGCACAGTTTGCAACCTCCACTGGTCTGGCCATGGTGTGCATCCTGGTGTTCTGGACCTATGGGCTGGCGTTCGGCAGGCTTTACATGAAGCTGCTCGCTTGTCTGCTGGCCAGTGTTCTACTGATGGTTGCTGCATTCCCGCACGGGGTGAATTTTGCTACAGGACTTGGCGCATCAGTGGGCAACAGTCACTCACTGTCGTTGTTCCTGGCTGACGCCACCGGGGTTATCGCTGCGGTTCTGATCGCATCTTTTTTCTTCAATCCGGAACGCTTGATAGAGTAGCCGGCGCTGCGCGCGCTGTCGCCTGACAGTTCTGCCAGTAGCATGGGCAGGTAGAGACTGGCAATGTCATCAGGCCAATCCCGGCACAAGAACGCCTTACCTAAGGATGCCGAACCCATGAAAGAGCCGTCCAAACAAACGCGGTTGTTTTACCAGAGCGGTAAGCTGGTGACCCTTGTAAGTCCCGATCAGCGTCAGCAGATTTTTCGCACCCCTGATACAGCGCTTGCAGAAGCCCGTGCTGATGGCGGCCCTGTCCTACTGGGCACGGACGCTCAAGGATCGGTGCTGATGGTGCAGTCCGAAGACCAGGCACCGTCCTGATGGGGCGCGCGGCCAGGTGGAGAAACAGAGTGCGTCCAGGCGCTCCATCGCCCTGCGCCGTTGCCGCAAGCGTCGCCAGGCGCAGCGGACGCGAACATGCTAACGTTGACTCATCTTTCAGCGAGTCAACGTGTTCATGGAATCACTCGATTGCATCAAATCGGACTTGGTCAAAACCGCAGATCATCTAGAAGCGCTTGGCAAAGCCCTCAATGGCCATGCGCGCTTCATACAGGCGCGGGGTGCCCATCCTGATCAGATCGACGTGGACGCGCACATCCAAGCCCTTGCACAGGTGACCGAAGCCCTGCGCGAGGTAGCAACCAAGATGCAGAGCTCGCTTTGCCCTACGGTGCCTAACAAGTAACGCATTGTGTTCGATCCCCATGCACTGCAGATCGCCTCAACGAAACCTGAGCTTGACCACCTTGCTCAAAGCCCACCCGCTGAACACGTAGAACAGGTCCAAGTACAAGCGGCCGGCATAATTGGGCATTGGGTGGTTATCGATGAGCTGCTCAGGGCCGGGGTTAGGCGGCATGAGCGTGTAGAATGCATTCGGGATCAGAGCCAAGGCGATCAACAGCAAATAGGTTGCCCTTCTGATCCACTGCGCGCTTGGTGTAGGCTTGGCTGACCATTTGACGCCGTAGTATGCGATCAGACCTGCTACGGGCAATACCCAGAAATGTGTTGGAATACCAATGAACATTTCAGCCACAGCACTTCTTGTTTCCACGCACGTTCCTCCAATTGAATGAGCGAAGTATTGCGGTTGGGTTTGTTAAAAGCAAAGCCCCCATGACGCCTCTACCCGCCTGGCTGCTATTCGAGCGTTCAGTTGACCTCTTGAGTGAAGGCATCTGTCACTTCCGGAGCGCAGTCACTGTCGCTGGGTTTGCATCCAGCGTGGATGCAAACCCAGTACACGTTCCGTATCGCGCGTAGTAGCGTTCGGCTTTCGACGAACTGCCAGGGTCCGTTGCTATTGCCCACGGACCGGGCCACTCACGAACTGGGAAGTCAAATGGAACACGTTCATTCCGTCAGCCAAGACGTCATCGATTCAGCACTCATCGCGTTTTCACGTTTCAAAATTGGTGAAATCAAGGTATTCGATCTTGAAAGTTCAATGAGTTATGAAGCCGGGCAAGCGCTTGCCCGCAGCGGACTGGTGCGATTCTCGATTCACAAGATGCCTTCGGGGCGGTACCGCATCAGTGACGAAGGCGAAAACGCGATTACCGAAGCAGGCCGAGCACGGCTAAAGGTGATCAGGGGCTGAGTCGACGATTGGCTGCGATCGATCACCAAAGATGCAGCGGCACGGGGTGACCCGTGCCGCCTCGCTCCATCAGATACCCTGACTCCAGTGAGCGGCGATCGCCAATATAACGAAAGCCACCACCGCTTCCACAACGAGGTAGATACCGTAGAAATCCTCTGAAAACATACGCAACTATCCGCTTGAAAGACGACTGTCCACGGCCGGGCGAGCCGGCGCGTAAGTCAGATAAGCGATGGCATTCAGAAGTTCACGCCCAGTGAGCACTATCAGGCAACGCCGGGCGGTATCCCATCTTTGTTCTTGTCCTTGAGCCTCGCTTTTTCCTCCTCGGTGGCGTGAGCCGGTACCTCATCTTTCTTGGGTTCATGCTGCTGATCAGTCATGCTCAAGCTCCTCAACGTGTCATGCGTTAGGCATTGGTCGCGCCCAGCAGTTCAGGCGCATACGCAGCCATCACGTTCCATGATCACGCTTGGGGATGCCCAGGGAATTGCACGAAGCCACATCACGGGCCTTCATGACGCCCCAGGCCAATGCCCGGGACATGGACTCCTTTGGGCGGTCGTCGAACGCCTCCTCATAGACAGGCATGCCGCCCGGGGCATAGACACCGATGAACAATTGAACCCGGCCGTTTCGCGACAAGCGAACCTGAACATTGATCGACGTTCTGTCGATCAACGTCTCTTCGTGCGCGCGGTGGTGCAACGTAGGATCAGCCCAGGACCAGAACACACTGCCGCGCATCCGCATCGCGCCTCCTAATACTTTAGTCTAATGGCCACTACGGGGGACATTAGCGGCCCGCCGCTTGGGCTACTAGCAAAATATGGCATCGAGCGTTATCGATCAGACGAGCGGAAAACGTCAGTGCCATAATGCAGGACCATGCCGACAGGGAGCCATTGGCGATGCCTGGACACACTGCACATCTGCCGCGAGCATAAATCATGAACACGTTAGTTACCTTCTTCTCAGCCGCGGTGATGCCACTGTTGGCGATTAGCCTGACGGTCATGGCGCACCGGCACGTCATGAAGAAATGGCGAGCGAAGATCGATACCGAACTTGCAGATGCCTTGAGCACCTTAGGGGTCACTAGGTACACATTACTGGTCGACAAATTAACCTCGCCCAGTACGGACAGAACCGCCCAGGTCTATCGCATCCTCCGTGGCGAGCGTGGAGACCATTATCTGTTCATGAAAATTGGAGACCAGCCAGGCCTGCTCAAGCCGCTGAGCAAGGAACGGGCTTTGTTGGCTGTGCGGGTCAATGGTTAATATGCCTTGAAGGACGCATCAGCCTGACTTCGATAAGCACAGAGCGTCAGACTCAGACCGATAGCCTTACTCGTTAAAGGACCAAGAGGTATCAACTCCATGGATGGTCATCCCACGCTTTTTACTGATCGGCTGGTGCTCACGCGTCTGTGCTTGGAGGACGTTGCCTTCATCCAAGAGCAATTCCCCCAATGGGAGGTGGTGCGCTATCTGGATAGTCGGGTTTCATGGCCTTACCCAGTCGACGGCGCCCTGGCCTATGTTCGCGACATTGCGCTGCCGGGAATGGCGGCAGGTTGTGAATGGCATTGGATGATTCGCATGCGTGATGACCCTGACTGCAGACTGGGCAGCATTAGCCTGTTCGAACAGCCCGGAAACAACAGGGGTTTCTGGCTGGCACCGCAGTGGTGGGGTCGCGGTTATATGCGTGAGGCGTGCGCAGTCGTCACCGCCTACTGGTTCGAAACACTGGCGCGGCCGATCATGCAGGTGCCCAAGGCGGTGGCCAATCACGCATCTCGTCGAGTATCAGAATTTGAGGGCATGCGCTTGGTGGGCTTGCAGAAAGGATGGTTTGTAAGCGGCTTGATGGATGTTGAACTCTGGCAGATGACGCGGGCTGACTGGTTGGCAAATACCGCAGCTTACAGGGCTGATGGTCGCGGTATTGGTTGAACTGGAAAGGAGCCATTTGATTCGACTCACCTGTGCCCTGCTTATTGCCAACGCCGTCCTAACCGGGACACTTGGTGGATGAGGTTGCAATGAATAAAGGTCTACTAATCGCGCTGATGGCGACCCTGCTTACAGGATGCAATCACTACTTCAACAGCCCCTATGGCAGTCGCTGGGATCAGCGAAACATCCCCTGCGACGCCACACCACCCAACCAGCCTGGGTGCTACGACAATGTGCATCAAGAGGGGCTTCTCAACAGGCTTTTCGAAAAGGGCTAGTCATGCCTACCTTCTTCACGCGCTTGTTCAAGCGCAAAAATAAGTCAGGGCAGGCTGGGCTCAACCGTTCAACCGATTCCAGCCAGATCAGCCATGCCTGCTCCTTTGCGTTCACGAACAACGATGAGCCAGCGCCCATTACCTGTTCGGGACGACACCATGACGGCCATCATGTCAGCAACAGCGACCCTTCGAGTGACAGCCATTCTGGTGACAGCGCATCGAGTTCCAGCAGTTGTGACTGACGATCCGTCATCTTCTGGGTAACCAGGTCGCGATCAGCCAGATCACACCAGTCGCCAGCACCCAAGGCCACCTGCTTGCGGAGTTCATTGCCATTGCGAGCAACGCGATAACGATCAATGCTGCCCCAGCCCATCGCTTGCGTACTGGTGTAAACCATCTCTGAAAACGCTTATGCATGCGTGTCCCGTTTATAGGCAGGTCAGGGAACAGCACCGCCCGCCTGCTTCATTTCCTGCAAGGCTATCCGCCTGTGCTGCAGCGCTGACTGATCTTCGATCCTACGCACCGCCAGTGTTCTCAATACCTCATAAGCAAGCGCGTTACAGGCAGGCTCCGATACGCCGTCCTCATGCTTGATGTCGATAGCCGCTTGCCGGCGCTCAATCTCCATCCTTGCGGGGTCATACTGAAATGCTGCAGCATGCTCTTCAAGCATGACACTATTGGCAGCAGCCAGGTCGACATCCAGCATTCCGGTGATCGCGCACTGCTCCCCGGTAATGGATGACAGCGCAAAGCCCTTGTACTGAGCCTCCTCCATCACTGGCCGTGCAGGTTGCGCAGTACAGCTTGAAAGCATGACAGTGGCCATAATTAGGCATTGATAGTTTTTCATCAGGTCATGTCAGGTCTAATAAAGTTGATGAGCCATGCATTACAATCGGCCTCGTCAAATCCGCGCTCAAGGCACTGCACGCTCGGCCACGATACTGATGACGCGTAGGCTTCCTATCACGCCTACCGCGCCCCTTTCCAACTATTACCTGTTAAGGATGATGCCATGATCATTCGCCAGGCCACTAATGTCGACCATCCGCAGCTGCTGGACATTTGGCTGCGCGCTGTGCGCGCTACCCACCATTTCTTGCAGCAAGCCGATATTGAGGCATTGCTTGTTCAACTGCGCGATGTCTACCTGCCTGCTGTCGAATTATGGATCGCGGAAGAGCCCAAGGACGGACCGCTTGGGTTCATTGGGCTTAATGAAAGCCACGTAGAAATGCTGTTTATCGAACCCGATCGGCGAGGTGAAGGCATCGGCCGCGCGCTATTGGATCATGCCCGCGGTTTGCGCGGTCAAATCAGTGTTGATGTGAATGAGCAGAATCCGGAAGCGGTTGGGTTCTATCTGCATTATGGCTTTATCCAAACAGGCCGCTCCCCTCTGGATGGCGAGGGTCGCCCCTTCCCCTTGCTGCACCTGAGCTTGCCTGGCTAGCACTGTTGTCAGGGAGCGCTCTATTTCGCTCGTTGGTCAGGACGAAAAGCTCATCGGACCCCAACTGCTCACCTAGAGAGGCAGAGAAATGATCGACCATCTTGATCACCTCGTTTTGACAACCATCGATGTCGAGACATGCAAGGATTTCTACACCCGCATCATGGGCATGAAGCTGGAAAACTTCGGTGCTGGGCGCTTGGCTATGCGCTTCGGTGAGCAAAAGATCAACGTGCACGTGCGTGGCCACGAATTCGAACCCAAAGCTCACTTGCCGGTACCGGGCGCACTGGACCTCTGCTTCATCGCCTCGATCAGCCTTGAGGAAGTCGTAGCCCACTTGAAAGCACAACAGTGGCCAATCATTGAGGGCCCCGTTCAACGTACCGGCGCCACAGGACCTATCCGATCCATTTATGTGCGCGACCCGGACCTCAACTTGATAGAGATATCGGAGCGGCTCTAGTCGGTTTCGCAAAGCAGAGCGTGGAAGTCCAGGCAGGCCTGGATTGGCCTCAAGAAATTGAGCAGGCTATCGGGGGCTGCCGGTGGCAGCCCCAAATGATCAGGAAAAGAGCTTGAACGCTACCCAGCTCGTCGCCAGGGCGAACACTGCGCCTGCAGCAGCCGACAGAAAGATGCTGCGCGCTTGGTGTTGCGTGCCCTCACGGACCTCGCTGCCCAGCTGTGCTAGGTTCTCTTTCATCTGCTTGATAACTTGATCATGGCTCATGGTCGTCCTCGCTTGGGATGCCAGGTCACGCCTGTCGCAAGACCCTATGGCGCTAGTGTCGACCGAATTGGCGTAAAGCTCAAGACCGCTCGGCGCAAGCCTGTTTTCTAAGTGGGCAGGCTAGAGCTTTTGAATGAAGGCAGCAGCGGTAACGATGACGGTGACTAGCCCTCCCACCGCGACAAATGGGTAAAACAGCGTCTCGCGCTTCATTTTGTTGGCCTCGGCGATCAATTTTCGCGCCTCGGCAGTGAGCTTGTGAATCTCAGCCTGAAGCTTCTCAAGCTCCAGCTCCTCCTTCTCGGTCATTGGTCGTCCTTCCGTGCCTCGAGCCGCACCCCGTCGTGCGTCCTGTGTGCTGCATTATGTGCGCTTAAGTGAGGTAATGCAGCATGCCGCTGTTTTGCAGCTCGGCAGCTTTTCCGATTTCCTGAGATTCCACACGGTGCCTGGGGCGGCCGCCGTCAGCGGCTGCACCTCGCTGCATGACATCCAGATTGACGCACCAGCAATACCCTTTGCTATTCCAGCCGAACAAAGGTGGGCTGTGGATCGGCGAGACAAGTGTTACAATCCGCCAGTTCAAATCAGCGCCCAAGGCGCTGAACATCCGTGACCGCCGGCAGTACGCCCCCCCACACCTACGCAACCATGTGCTTGATGCCTGGGATGAACCCTGCGTTCATTGCAAATCAGCTCGGCCATAGCGTTGAGATGTTGCTCTCGACCTACGCGAAATGGATCAGCTCCTCCTCGGACTGGAGGGAGCTGGAGAAGCTGCCGCCCCGCGTCACGATTGGCCCATGCGTGGTCCAACCGTGACGCAAGGGGCTAAATACACCTCTGGCCCCCCCCCCGCAGGACAAGCACTTGATCTCCACAGCAAACATCACCATGCGCTATGCCATGGGGTTTTGCGGGTGGGAATGTGTCGATTTTGCTGGGCCAAACTCCTCTCACTTCCTCACCGATACTCATGAGTTGGTTCGCGAATTGGTCCGATGGCTTTCATCCGGCCATGATGCCGATCCGGCATAACGCACGTCGTTCCCGGCGTATGCTCCGCTGATTCAAAGTCTGCTATCGACCCACAGCGGACTTTCAGACCGTATCTGCTTGCATCACACATATGTATATTCGTATATTCGGATTTCCATATGTTATGGTGCAGCCATGATTACCCCGCCCGATGTGTTCAAGAACTTATCCGACGAGACCCGTGCTCGCGCCACCTTGCTGATCGCTAGCCTCGGTGAACTCTGTGTCTGCGAACTGATGTGCGCTTTGCATGACAGCCAACCCAAGATAAGTCGCCACCTAGCGCAGTTGCGCAGCAGTGGCATGCTGTTGGACCGTCGACAGGGTCAATGGGTGTACTACCGCCTAAATCCGGATCTTCCCGACTGGGTGCATGAAATGCTGCAGGTAACCTTGCAGGCCAACTCACAGTGGTTGGCAGAAAACTCGCTTCGGCTGCAAAACATGGACGGCCGCCCCGTTCGTGACGCTGCCTGCTGCTGATCAACATCGGGCGAGGCTTTCATGCTGATTGCAATTGCCGTCTTTGTGTTCACCCTAATCTTGGTAATTTGGCAGCCGAAGGGACTTGGGGTTGGCTGGAGTGCCGCACTCGGTGCCCTCATCGCCTTGGCGTCGGGTGCCGTTTCGCTGCACGACATCCCAACCGTGTGGGCGATTGTCTGGAACGCCACCGCCACCTTCATCGCCATCATCATCATCAGCCTGTTGCTGGACGAGGCAGGTTTTTTCGAGTGGGCCGCGTTGTATGTGGCGCGCTGGGCAAACGGCAGCGGCTACCGCCTGTTCGGCTTCTGCGTGCTGCTCGGTGCTGCCGTGTCGGCGCTGTTCGCTAACGATGGTGCGGCGCTGATACTCACGCCCATCGTCATGTCGATGCTTCTCGCGCTGCGTTTTTCTCCTGCCGCGACGCTGGCTTTCGTCATGGCCGCCGGCTTCATCGCCGATACGGCGAGCCTGCCGCTGGTAGTCTCCAACCTGGTGAACATCGTCTCGGCCGACTACTTCAGGCTGGGTTTCAGCGAGTACGCCTCGGTGATGGTGCCGGTGAATTTCGCCAGCGTGGGCGCAACGTTGCTGGTGCTATTCCTGTTCTTCCGCCGTGACATCCCTAAGCAATACACGGTCGGGGCCTTGAAAGTCCCAAGCGAGGCGATTCATGACCGCGCAACCTTCAACGTCGGTGGCTGGGTGCTGGTGGTGCTGTTGATCGGCCTGTTTGCCCTGGAACCACTTGGTATCCCGATCAGTGCGGTAGCCGCAGCCTGTGCGGCGATCCTCTTTGCCGTCGCCGCTCGCGGGCACCGCATTTCGACCCGTCGGGTGCTACGCGAAGCGCCTTGGCAGGTGGTGATCTTTTCTCTTGGCATGTACCTAGTGGTCTACGGGCTGAAGAACGCCGGCCTCACCGATATGCTCACTCACTTACTCGACAGACTTGCGCAGCAAGGGCTGTGGGCTGCCGCCATCGGCACTGGGTTGATCGCCGCATTACTATCCTCTGTCATGAACAACATGCCCAGCGTGCTGGTTGGCGCCCTGTCGATCCAGGCCAGCGAGGCGCAAGGGCTGGTGCGTGAGGCGATGATCTACGCCAACGTCATCGGTTGCGACCTCGGCCCAAAAATCACCCCTATCGGCAGCCTCGCCACGCTGCTCTGGCTGCACGTGCTTGAGCGCAAAGGCGTGCGCATCACCTGGGGTTACTACTTCAAGGTCGGCATCCTGCTGACGCTGCCGGTTCTGTTGGTCACTCTTTCGGCCCTGGCATTGCGCCTGAGCCTCTGACATCCGCCACGAAGCGGAGGAGCCCCCATGCGAGTCCTGTTCATGTGCACGGCCAATAGCTGCCGCAGCATCCTTTCCGAGGCAATGTTCAGTCACTTGGCGCCTCCCGGATTTGAAGCCGTCAGTTCCGGCAGTTTTCCGAAGGGCCAAGTGTTGCCTCGTACCCTGACCACTTTGCAGCATGCCGGCATCTCAACCGAAGGGCTGAGCAGCAAGGGCAATGACGCGTTCGTGGACCGTCCTCCTGGCATCGTCATCACGGTGTGCGACAAGGCAGCAGGTGAAGCTTGCCCGGTGTATTTCGGCCCTGCACTGAAGTCTCACTGGGGGCTGGAGGATCCGTCCGATGTCGTGGCTGACCATGCATCGGTCGAAGCAGCATTCCGCGCCACGCTGGCTCGCATCGAGTTACGCTGCCGGGCGTTCTTCGCCCTTTCTTTTGGCACCCTTAGCCGCGACGAACTCAAACGCGAGCTGGATCGCATTGGCGCTCTGTAACCAGGAGGAAGCATGTCCGATCAACTGCCTAATCTCGATCTCTCGCTGTTTGACCTACCGACAGCGACAACCTCTATCAGCGAGCACAAGCCGCGCATCCTTTTACTATACGGATCGACCCGCGAGCGCTCATTCAGCCGCCTACTGGTGGAAGAAGCAGCGCGCCTGCTTGAGCACTTCGGCGCAGAGACCCGCATCTTTAACCCCTCTGGTCTGCCGCTACCTGACGACGTGCCGGTGGAGCATCCCAAGGTGCAGGAGCTGCGTGACCTGGTGCAGTGGTCGGAAGGCCAGGTCTGGTGCTCGCCGGAGCGTCACGGCGCAATGTCCGCCGTGTTCAAAGCCCAAATCGACTGGGTTCCCCTCGCGCTTGGGGCCGTGCGCCCCACCCAGGGCAAGACACTGGCGGTAATGCAGGTCTGCGGCGGCTCGCAGTCATTCAACGTAGTCAACCAGCTGCGGGTGCTGGGCCGCTGGATGCGCATGTTCACGATCCCCAACCAGTCGTCGCTCCCAAAGGCCTATCAGGAGTTCGACGATGTGGGCCGCATGAAGCCGTCTGCGTACTACGATCGCGTGGTGGACGTCATGGAAGAACTGGTCAAATTCACCCTGTTGTTACGTGATCGCCAGCAGTTTCTGGTGGATCGGTATTCGGAACGCAAAGAAAGCGCCGAGCAGCTTTCCGTCCGAGTAAATCAGCGCTCAATCTGAGGCAGACATGTGCATTGAAGTCAGACAAGCCCGGCCCGATGACGCTGCGGCGATCCAGGCCATCTACGCCCCTTTCGTGACCGGCACGGCGATCTCATTTGAGGAAATAGCGCCGACAACCGAGGAGATGCGGCAGCGCATCATCAAGACGCTGCAGACCTATCCATATATTGTCGCGGAGCGTGATGGGCGCCTGGTTGGCTTCGCGTACGCCAGTCAACATCGTGCACGGGCCGCATACCGATGGGCGGTGGATGTCACTGTTTATGTCGCGGACGGAGAGTACCGCTCCGGGGTGGGTCGTAGCCTCTATGCCGAGCTGCTTCCCGCACTCTCCAAGCAAGGATTCAACGCAGCCTATGCCGGCATAGCGCTGCCCAATCCAGGCAGCGTAGGTTTGCATGAGCGGCTGGGCTTCATCCATATCGGAACCTTTCCTCAGGTGGGTTTCAAACTAGGCCGGTGGCACGATGTCGGTTACTGGCGCCTGGAGCTGAGCGCCGCAACTGGATTACCGGCAGATCCCATTCGCTATGTGGAAGGGGTCGGCTCATTACCCACATAGGCTCGAAATCCGAATCGGAAGCCTAACCTGCTAGACGATCATGGTCCCGCACGCTGAACCGCACCACACCCCACACCTCGAACGTATCGCCCTCCATGATGTACCGAGATGGGTACTTTGGGTTCTCCGACCGCAGGACCAGCACACCGTGCTCATGGCACATGCGCTTGCAGAGCGGTTCGCCGTTCACCGCCGCAATCACGATATCGCCGTGCTTGGCCTCGACGCTTCGATCCACGACCAGCAGGTCGCCAGAGTACATCCCAATACCCTGCATGCTCTCGCCTTCGATCTTGACCAGGTAGGTCCAGGGCGCTCGCACCTGCATAAGATCGTCCAGGCTGAGCAGGGGCATGTCATTGATTTCGAAGTCAAGGGCGGTGTTCATTAGCGGGGCCTCCATACTGTATGAATGAACAGTATGGTATTGGCATGCAATGGGCCGAGCAACTGCCGATAAGCGGGATGCGTTAGTGCGTAGGGGGTGGTTTGTTGCCCATCAGCTTGGAGACGGTGCGAAGCTGGTAGTCAGAAACCGCTTGGGCCAAGGACTCGGAATGCAGCCGCAGACGCTCTACCTCCTCGGCCGGCGCACCATAGTCCCTGGCCTCCCAGTACCGTTTGAGAGCTTGCATCGACTGCTCGATCAGCGGTTCGCCTGCCTCAACGGCAGCGGCAAATTCATCCTTGTCCATCGGGGATACCCTTATTTGGTCAGGGCATTATAGGACGCCTCGCACAGCTGTCCTGCTATTCGGGCCTGGTCATAAGCCTTCGCCAGCTCTCCCGCTCGAGCATCAGCCCGTGCGAGCAGGTCGGAGAGCACCATGGCGGCGTGGGTGGCTGCCTGGCCTCGGGCGACAGCGGCGGTATCCGTGCCGGGGCAACTGACGGCGGCAGCGAGCTTGGCGCCTTCGTCGCGCAGCCGCTGGCCAGCAGCATCGGCGCCAGCAGCGTCAGCAGCAACAGCCTTGTGTTGTTCATATGCATGGGCTCTCGCCTCCTCCTGCGCCTGGGCGCGTTGATGTTCCTGCTGACGGGCGCCGCGCTCGCCGATCACCTCCGCAAGACGGTCGCCGCTATCGCGGTTGGCCGACACTTGGCCAGCCTGCGCCTGCTCTACACTCCGGCCGTGCTCGTAGGCGCTCCAGTGGCTAGCCACCAAGACCACGGCAGCCGCCAAGCCAACCCAGGGGCTCATGCCAAGGCCCGCTTGATGCCCTCATCGATCAGCGTCGACGGATACGGGTTGGTGCCGTTCTCGTGCACGATGATGCCAACCACCAGCTCGCGCAGGATCTGCGGTCTGGAGATGTCGATCGATTCGCGCACGCCGACGCCCAGTCGCTTGGCGATGGCTTGCGCGTAGGCATTGGTGTCGTTCTCACTCGCCGGCGCCCAGCGGTTGATAAACTCCAGCGGGGTGTCGATACCAGGCCGGCCAACACCGGGCATCCCATCCTTGCCCCGGTAGTTGAGCAGCAACTTGCCCAAAGCGCGGATGCCGTTCTCTGGATGGTCAAAGCGCGCAAAGCGAGGCTTGGCCACGCCCACCTCAAGACCCAGCTGCCCCTGCCAGGCGTTGCGCGGGTTGTAATCGATGTTCCCTGGGTTATTGTTGCGGACACCGCGAGGTGTGGTCATAGGTTTTCTCCGGACGAAAAAAAGCCCGCGCTGGGCGGGCCGGATGTGCCTTATTTGTTGCACGAACGTCCAATCTGCATCATCCGTTACGCGAGACTGGGTATGAAAAATGGATTTTTAGCACTAGCGCTGTTCAGCTGGCTGCTTACTGGTTGCTCCCACTTCTCCAACAGCACCTACGGGAGCACCACCAACAAGCATGATATTGCGTGCGATGACACTCCTCCGAATCAACCGGGCTGCTACAACCGGCAGTATCAGGAAGGCATCCTCAACAAGCTGCTCGACTCGCTTTCTTGAATCACTGGTGGTCTCTGAGATCTACGTCCCTACCCGCCACTGCTAAGCGATACGATAGTGCAATCTATGGAAGGAATTTCTTATGAAACGTGTTGCTGCATTACTCATATTGACCGCGCTGGCGGGCTGCTCTCACTACAGCTCCAGCGACGACACCACGGAGGTAGGCTCGAAGGGATACACCGTTCGGTGTGATGCTTCGCCTGCTAACCAGCCAGGCTGCTATGAGCCACCTCCGTCTTTCAACTGGTGGCCAACCGATAAACTGAAGTTTCAAATCGGCAGGAAATGAGAGGCACCGCTGCTCGCGCATGAGGCGCTTTGGAAAGTGACTCGACAGGCACAAATTGCCCACGCCGAGCGGGCTGTATGGTGAAGCGTGGGGCTCAGGCCTCGGTGCTCTCGTCCGGTACCGGATCGGGCTTGGCTGGCTCGCTACCAGTGATCACGACTTCGGCAGTGAACTCCTCGAGGAGCTCGGCTGTAACGAACCGGTGGCTGGGGAACTGGAGCAGGCCGGCTTGAATACGCTCCTTGGCCTGCTCCAGGGTGTTGAATCGGGTCTTGTTGTCAGGGTCGTAATCATTGGTCAGGTTGATGGCTACGTAGGGCATGGTTATCTCCAGGCAAAAAAATGCCCGCGCGTGGCGGGCTCGTGGGGTAATTGACCGTCAGGTCTTGGGGTACTGCTGCTTTACTCGTTGGATCGTGGAATAGAACGGCTCCGCCTTGGGCATTGTTCCTTGGTCCATCGCGTGCCAAAGCATGTCCAGTTGCTCCTCGATGGCCGGATAATCCGTGGCCCGGGCTTTGGCATGATCACTTTTGTGCTCGATTTTCAACGCTCAATACCTCGCTCTGGTAAGGCCATAGGTCGATCACGACCTCGTACTCGCCGGGCAGGCTGAAGCCCAACTGGATGTCGCTGCCGTCGGCGGTGTACTCCACGCCCTCAATGTTGAGCACCGCATTGGCGGGCACGCCTTTGAGGGTCATCCCAACCAGCTGCAGTGCCATCTTCGGTCGAGGCACGATCTTGCCCGCGCTGACGAACTGCTCGAGCTCGCTGGCCCGGGCGAACAGATAGGAGAATCCTGTTCGCTTCGCGTTGAGCTCCGCCTCGAGCCGGGACATGTAGCCCCGCATACGGATTTCTCCACGATCGTTGTAGAGCACAACCTCCCCGACTTGGGGTGACTGAGTCATCGCATGATTCCTTGCACCATAAGGTTCTGATAGGAAAGCACCACGCCCACCGCCCCCAGGATCGAGAAATCGATCGTGTGCTGGCCTGCTCCCACGTACTGACCAGAGGCCAGGGTGATGGAGCTGTCCGACCAGTTCGCGACGGATTCAGCGATCATGTTTCCATCCAGCACCAGGCGGTACTGGTAGAACTGGGTGCCATTCGAGAGGAACGTCGAGCAGTAGTTGATGTAAACCATGCCTGGTTGAGGCATGAAGAACGTGATCGATAACGGGGTTTGCCAAGTAGCATTGCAAGCAAAGCGCGGTGCATAGCCTGTGTAGCGCGGGATTGTCACCGCTTCGTTACCGATCTTGAGCGTGCTCACCTGCAGATCGCCGATCTTAGCGGTCGAAATCGCGGCATCCTGGATCTTGGCTGTACCAATGGCAGCGTCTTGAATCTTCGCAGCACCGATACTGGCGTCACGGATGTACGCATCAGCGATGAACGTCTGTCCTCCTACGACAGACCAAGGAGAAGATAGGCCGCCCCCATTGGAGTTGATCAGCAAAAACTGATCGGAATACACCACGAAGGCCGATTGAGCGACACCGCCCTGCTCTGTAACCCCGATCCCGAATCCACCGAAGTGGTAATAGCCGCCTTGCCGGTTTACCTGGACCCGAACGGTATATTGGGCATTGAGCTCACCCTTCAGATTCGACTGTGCAGTCGCGACCTGCTGAACAGCAGCGTTAGCGTTACCCGCCGTTGCTTGGGCAGTATCGACGCGCTTGGAAAGAGCGCCATCGGCATTTGCCCGCGCTTGAACCTCGCTCTGGACCGCAGCTGCTGCTTCATCGGCTTTCGCCTGGGCGGTGTTGATCCGCGTGCTAAGTGCCGAGTCAGCAGTGGCGCGAGCAGTCGTTTCATCCTGAATCGCTGAGTTGACGTTGCCCACTGACGTGTACAAGCCGTTAATACGCTGAGTCTCTGCTGACAGCTTGTCGCCTTGCTGAGCAACGTTGACGCTGAGCGTATCGAACGCCCTACCCGACGCAGCCACTGACCTGCGACCGGCTGCGATGTAGGCAATGTCCACTTCGCCACTGGCATCAGTCGAGTTGTACATGTCCAGGCGGATGGCCCAGATCTTCTTCCCATTCCAGCCAGCATGGCCAGAGAGGTCGAGCTCAATGTCCTGCCAGTCTGCACTCGAGGTATTGATAGGCCAGTTGAATCGCCGAGCCTCGGCAAGTCCACCATCCTCGTTTGCCCAGTACATAGCCGCACTGGCCCGTCCAGTGTTGCGACGGCGCAGTCTGATGCGGATCAGCGGGTTCTCGGCACCATCTATAACCGGGAACGTGTTGGTAACCTGGATGGTCGTGAACTTGGCGACAGTTGCGTATTGAGGGCCAGCAGTCAGGGTTGCCCCGGATGTATTGGCCTTCCAACCCTCTACTGAGTTCGTAAACTCCCAGGTTTGCCCAGCCACGAATGGCAGAGCGTTGCCTATCTTCGCCTCCAAGTTAGTGATGCTGCTGGACTGAGCCGTCAACCCGCTTTCCGTAGCAGCGACGCGGTTGGCCACGCTGGTCAGCGCTGCGGTCGACGCCTTGCTGGCCAGGCCAGTGGAGCCGTTATTGACGCTGTTCTCCAAGCTGGTCGTTCTGCCAGAGACAGAGGTGATGTCCTTGCCCTGCTGACTAACGCTGGAGGTAAGGCCATCAACTGCCGTAGATACGGCGCCGATCGCGCTGCTATTAACTTGGCCATTGTCGCGCCAGCCTGTGGGGCGTGAACCGTACTCGATCTGTGGCCTGGCCACTTCGAACGTACCGGCCACTGTTCCACCAATCGCCGCGTGGGCCCGGTAGAAAACCCGAACCTTGGCAGCACCTGTCGGAGCAACCGATGTGAACGATATGCGGTCGCCGTCCACAGTCATCGGGAGAACTGCCGTCGCAGGCGCGTTGATTACGGTACCGGCGGCGTTGATCCACTGGTGAAAAATCCTCATTCCCAAGTCGCCGGAATCTGACGTTTTCCGTACGTAGATCGACGATGTGACAGTTTGACCAGGCGCGACTGCAGGTGCTCTCTCGCTGGCTGTGACCAGCGAAGTGTACGGGTTACCTGATGCCGTGCTGCCAACGCCGGTGGTACTGCATCGATATGCATTTTCAGCAGCGTTCAGCCAGGAACTGACCATTGACGGCGTATAGGTTGCCGTCCCTTCCGGTACCCACCCGTCAGGGTTGTTTCCTGTAGCCGCACCCAGTTTTGTGAAAGCTGGGTTGTAGAACAGGTTTTCCCCGCCCACGTCGCCGATCGAGTTGTCCAGCTGAGTTAGCCGACCACTGACTGATGTCAGGCCCTCCTCCGTGTTGGATACGCGACCGGATACGCTGCTGATCGCTACGGCGTTTGCTTGCGCTGCGCTTTGAGCGTTCTTGGCGTTGTCCTTCCAGGCACTGACCACGGTGGATAATTCAGCCTGGGCGCGATCAATCTCGTAGTAGCCGTCACTGGCAGTACCACCCAAAGGCCCTCTGACGCGTAAAAGAAGGTCCGCCCCAATCGTCCCAGCTGGAGCGGGAGCGCCCGTGAAGACTGGTCGGTTCCATGCGTCGCTCAGAATGGTTCGAAGCGGCCCATGCGTCCCGACCGTGGCCCCACCGCTGTTCTTGTATTGCAGATAGATCTCGCTGACCAGATCCTGGGTTCCCCGGACATACGCCGACACTGTCAGCACCTGCCCTGGCGCCATGGATACCCAGCTTGCGTTCGGTAGCGCAACGTCCACATACGCAGAGCCGGACAGTCCCTTGGCATCGACACGCTGCGCTTTACCGCGAGGATCCAAGGTTGACGGCACCAACGACAGGAGCCGATTAGGTGCAGCCAGCGAGGAGCCGACCCGCCAGCCATCAGCAAGGCCAGCAGTTTGCCCTTCTACCTCAAACGAAGGGTTAGGCAGCAGGTTCTCACCGCCAACCTGGCCGAGCGATGCATTGATACCAGTGATCGCCTCGCCAGCGGCGGTGATGGCTGTACCCTGTTGCTCTACCTTATTCATGAGGCTCTGAACGGTAGAGGCATCAGCCTTTGTCGCCACTTGGCTCAGGGCATTGCCCGCTGCTGTTGCGGCGTCCGTGGCTACCTTGTCCGAGACTGCCTGCCATGCAGAGCCGTTCCAACGCTTCGGTGTGTTTCCGCCCCCTGTGGTATCGATCCAAAGGTTCTGGATCTGCTGGTTAATGGCTGAAGGTGTTGAGTTTTGGACGATCACTTTGCCTTTGGCATCAGCGAGGCTGTATGCGTCTTGGGCAGCCTTCTGCGCGGCTAACACATTACCGTTGGCCGTATTGAGCCCACCCTGCAAGCTCACGATCGACTGGCCCTGGCTGGATAGCTTTCCTTCTGCTTCGGTAACCGCATTGCTCAGAGTGGACACGGCTTCTGCCGAGGCCGAGGCAGAACGCCTACCAACGGCGATGTAAGCGATATCGATCTCGCCGCTTGTATCGCCGAAGTTCATCATGTCCAGGCGGATGGCGTAGATTTTCTTGCCGTTCCACCCGGCATGGCCGGATAGGTCAAGCTCGATGTCCTGCCAATCCGTGGTTGTGGTGCTGATGAACCACCCAAAGCGCCTTGACTCGGCCAACCCGCCGTCTTCGTTCGCCCAGTACATCTGGGCACCCGCCCGGCTGGTACTACGCCGGCGTAGCCTGATCCGCAGATAGGGATTCTCTGCGCCTGCAATGATTGGGGTGAAATTGCACTGCAGGTTCGGGTTTGCAGTCACGGTAGCAAACAGCGGGCCCGCGGTTACCGTCCCGTTGGTAGCGGTCGCCACCCAGCCCCTGGTCGAGCCGGTGAACTCCCAAGCACGTCCAGCCACGAATGGCTGGGCGGCACCAACGCTGTTTTTCAGCTGCGTGATGTCAGTGCTCTGGCTGCTCAGCGCCCCTTCGGCAACCTCAACTCGGTTACCCAAGGACTGTACAGCCGATGCATCAGCCTTCTTGCTTACACTGTCAGTCAGCGAGGTGAGCGCTTTGCTTTGCGAGCTGATGAGCTGATCTTGGGCCTTGTCCTTGTCCTCGGTCGCCGTCACGCGGCTTGTGACCTGCTGCAGCGCCTGCGAGCTGGCCTTGCCGTCGATGCTGGTCTGCATGCCGTCCATGCGGGTGGCTTGCGACGTGAGCTTGCCCTCGGCATCGCTGACGCGAGTGGTCAGGCTGCTGACTACAGAAGCGTCAGCCTTAGTCTGTGCCAAGGCCAATGCGCCAGCGGCCGCTGCGGCGGCATCGGTGGCCACCTTGTCCGTCACCGCGACCCAAGCCGAACCCGTCCAGCGCTTCGGGGTGTTGGCGTTGCTGGTGGTGTCGATCCAGAGGTTTTGCGCCAAACGGTCCGCGACAGCAGGCGCTGCCGACTGAACGATGACCTTGCCCTTCCCGCCCGCCAGCGTGGCCGCATCCTGCGCAGCCTGCTGAGCAGCCGAGACGTTGCCGTTGGTGGTGGTCAGGCTCGATTGGAGTCCACTGATCTGCGATGCCTGCGCAGTAACCTTGCCATCGAGCGTCGATACGTCGGTCTCAACCTTCGACATCCGCGCGGCCATGCCGTTGGCAGTCACTACCGCCTGGCCAACATCGGTCCAGTAGCTGGCGTTCGGCGGTGGCGTGTTCAGCGGTACCGCTTTCAGGGCTTGGTATAGCTTGCCATCACTGCCCAGGGCGCTCTGGCCGACGCTGTAGGCCTTGTCCTTGCGATACGGCAGGGAGCCGGCCAAGGCCGAGACATTGGCGATCTGCTGCTGCAGCTCGGTCTTGGCAGCGGAAACGTCCGCGCTCACGGCGGTGATTTGCTGCTCGAGGTTGCCCTTCACAGTGCCAAGGGCGTTGTTCACATCGCTGATCTGTTTGGCCAGCTCGGTCTTCGCCGCCCCTACGCGCTCGTTCACCGACCCCGGGCCGTTACCGTCAATGAGCGCGATCTTTTCGATCTTGCTGGTGAGCTCCTTTCCGAGCTCGCTTTCGCCGATCTGCTTGGCAATCTGCTCGAGGATAGGACCGGCGTCGGCGCTGGCCTGCCCCTTAATCCCTGGCGCATCGACCGGAAACCAAGGGCCGACGTTGCCAGAACGGTCGACCAGGCGCGCCCAGAAGTAGAATGTCTGGCCAGCGCGCAAGCCCTGCAGGGTGTGGTCTGCCTGCGGGTAGGCCAGATCCGTCAGTTTCGTGGCTGCGGCTAGGTCTGAGCTCGGCCCGTACCACAGTTCTGCACGCTGCGTGTCGCTGGCACCCGCCGGGTAACCGATGGTGACCTTGATCCCGAAGATCAAGCTTTCAGCGCGCAGGAAGGTCACCGCCGGCGGTGGCGTTGTTTTGCCGGCAACTTCCGTCAGGGCTGAAGTGGTCGGGATAGAGGCCACGTCCATAGCGCTGATGGCGCGCACGCGGGCCAAGTACTGACCCGCGTAGACCCCACGAACATCAGCGGTGAGTTGACCAGTTCTCGGCATCCTCACCCAGTCACGCGAACCCCAGCGCCATTCAACGTCGTAGGCAACCGCACCTGGTGCCGCATCCCAAGAGATGGTCATGGTGGTGACCGCAATGCCCTGGTCCACAGCGGAGTGGCTGCCGATCAGCACGCGCGCGGGTGCATCTTGTACGCCCGGAGGAAGCACGCTGATGGGCCGATCATCGATGATGGTACCGAAGTCGATGGCGTCGAATTTGCCCGGCTCATACTGGATGCACTCCAGCTGGAACTGGTGCCACTCAGGCCGGGTGATGTTGCGGACGTAAAACTGCATGACCTTGAGGTCATCGAAGTCCAGCACCCAGGCACACTCAGGCTGCGGCGCCTCGCTGAATTCGGCTACCACGGTGATCTGCCGACCCGCCACGGACCGAATGACCCGGGCCTCTGCCTTTCCGCTCGGTAGGTTGACCAGCAGGCGTGCACCCGTTGGCACCTCTACGTCACGGTCCACGGTCACAACGCGGCCATTCACGGCCGTGATGCGCCCACCGTTCGCACGGCCAGCCAGCATCGGATCAGACAGGGTGATGACTTTGCCTGGCTTGGGAATGTATCCATCGAGCCCAACACGGAAGGTTGCCCCCCTGAGTTGCAGCTGCTCGGTCATCAAAGCCCACTGGCCAGCGCGCTGGGCCTGGCCACGCGAGGTGCACCCCACCGCCTCTACGGAGATCTCGCGGACCCCATATTCAGCGATCGCGTCCTCGTCGAAAACGGGCTCTTTGTCGGTGTCATACCCCCGCGCCGGGTCATCGAACGACACCATGGCCTGGCTATGCCGCTCGCGCAGCTTGCTGCCGGTGTACTTGACTGCGCCGTCGTCGAGGATCTGTGACAGGGTGTAGTTGTAGACCGGGTCCTGCGGCAGGTCTGCGTTCACGGTGATCTGGCTACCGTCCCAGAAGGCCAGGCCATGGAAGATGGCTGCCAGGTCCTGGATCACCGCCCAGGCCTCGGCCTGCTTCTGCAGGTACAGGTTACAGGTGAAGCGCGGTTCTTGGCCGCCCATGCCGTCTGGGACCAATTGGTCGCAATACTGCCCGATGCGATACAGCGACCAGCGATTGATCATGCTTGCATCAATGCGATCTCCCAGGCCGTAGTAAAGGTGCAGCACCAGGTCATAGAATACCCAGGCCGGGTTGTTGGTATAGGCCTCTTTGAAGGTGCCATCCCAGACTCCATTGGTTGTGCCGACACCGCTGGTGGCGTAGGTGCGAGTCTCTGCGTTGTAGTTCGCAGGTACGCGCACAATGCGCCCACGCATCAGCACAGCGATCTTGGCGATATCGCCGCCGAACTGCTCGGCGTCGTACTCCACGCAGCTGACAGCGGTCAGCGGGTACTCCTGGTCGCTGTCGACCACCTCCGACAGTGCCTCAACGTACATCCCATCTTGGGTCAGCGAGCTGTTGGCCTCGGGGGTGATACGGCGGGCACGGATGGTCCAGCGCGAACCGGCTGGGAGCTCGATGCGGTGCGAGCGTTCGTACTTGGTGACGTTCTTGCGGTTGACCTCGGACGCCAGCACTTGCTGGAAGGGTCCATTGTCGGTCGATACATCGACCGCATACTCAATGCGGACACCATCAATGTTTCCGCTCTGGTCCTGGCGCTGCAGCTGTGGCCAGGAGAAACGCAAACGCACGGCATCCAGCATGGGGTTGCTGATGGTGTGAACGTAGGGCGCAGTGGTCAGCAGCAACTGGCCAACAGCAATCTCGTTGCTCGACTCGGTGATGCCAGTCATCCGCTCCTGGTTCAACTCACCTGAGCGAAACTGCCATTTGACGCCCGGGTAGTTCATGGTGCCGTCGTCGGCCATGACCTGGGTGCCATCGAGCTTGACGGAGCGCAGCCCATTGACCGGCCCTACAATGGGGCCCCAGCTCCACAGGTACAGCAGGCGAGCAACGGCGATGGACGGTACGCTGTTGGAAGCGATGCTGGGCTGCTTCTGCTTCTTCTCCCCGCCCTTGCTGCCCACAACCTGGCGCTTACGCGCTGCGCGGGACTGCTGCGGCGCGCGCTTCGATACTTGGACCATTCCAGTCTCCACAAACAAAAAAACCCGCCGAAGCGGGTCATATGTTGCCAATATTCACAGCCGGTCTTGCGGGTAGATTCCCCCCGACTCTACGGCTCCGCCGATCTCGCGCTCGCCGTACAGCACCGGGTAGGGATTGCCCTGGGCAATCGTCGTGACCGCACCGCCAAACCCGTAGCTGGGGTTGTTGCCGTCCTCATTGCGATCAAGGCTGCCAGTTGTCGGTGTGGGCGACAGCATCTGCACCACACCAGTTGCAGCCATGGCGGCACCGCCGGCGATCATCGCCACGCCATAGGCGGAGGTGGTACCGAAGGTGAAGTAGCCAGCCACAATGAGCACGACGCCGATGATGGTGGTGAACAGCCCGGCCTGCTTGCTGCCCTGAATGATCGGAGCGATTCGGATGTCTCCGGCGTCGTCGCCCATCATGTCCAAGTCATCAGCTGAGAGGTTGCGGGTGCCGGAGAACACGGTGAATACCAGCCCTCGCTCCTCGCCCGTGGACAGAAACTTTTCGAAGCCGGGCACCATGTTGCACAGCGCCTGAATGGCGTCGCGTGTGCTGTTCACATCTAATTCATACTCACGCCCGAAGTGCTTGCGCAGCACCCCGTACAGTTTCACCTTGCGCTTCATGGTTGAAAGTCCTTGTGCCGCAGGATCAGCCGGCAGCGGTTGGCCATTGACCAGCCGTAGACTTCCCGCGTGGAGGCCCTGCCGGCCATGTGGTGGTAGATGAAGGGCCCACTGCCGCCCAGACGCGCAGCCGGCTCGCTGGTCAGCTCCGGCTGGCTGCCGAGGTAAATGGCCGCATGATTAGGGTGAAAGCAGGGCCGCCCCGGCGATGGGACCATAAACACCAACATGTCACCGCGCTGGAGCTCATCCACCTGGTAGAAGCCGGTTGCAGCAAAGTTGGCCTCATACAGGCTTGGGCCGTCTTCCTGCTCCCACCAGAGGTCATCGCGCTCGAAGTTGGGCAGCATCAAGCCGGCCTCGCGGGCGTACCAGTCTCGGCAGGCTGCCCAGCAATCCAGCAGACCATGGGCGAACTCGCGACCCAGCAGCGGGGCCTGATAGCCTGACGGCTTGAACCACTGCATGTCGCCACCTGGCCAGCCGACGATCCCCCAGGGCACCTCATGCAGTTCACAGCTCACCCGGTCTGCCATGCTGGGCGTAGGCGCAGCATCAGGATGGCTGTGCACGATCGCCAGTAGCTCGCCCTGATCCTCGGCGTCTGCCAAGTCCTCATGGTGAAGGCGGAAGTTCTCCCGCGGAGTTTTCGCCAGGTTGCGGCACGGCACATAGGCCCGGCCCTGTTCGGTCTTGATAAGCACCCCGCACGCTTCGGCCGGGTACGCGCGTTCGGCATGCTCGCGGATCGCGGCCTGCAGTGACTGGTTGATACGCATTGATCACCTCGAGCTGACGATCAGGCTTGCGCCCATGGAGCCGCCGAAGCGGCGTGTGTTGCCGCGAAGCTTGCAGCTCTTCCAGCGCCCCGGGCAGCGGTCGAGCGCCGGGTTGTCAGTGGGCTCGTCCTGCTTGGTGTACATGGCAGCGCCGGTATAGGCGCAGGCCTCGCCCCGGTACTGCCCGCGGCAGGCCCAGCGGCATAGCTTGGTGATCTGCTGAGCCGGCAGCATGACGCCGCCCATGTCCAGCGGGCTGGACAGCTGAAAGGTCACCTGCTGGCGGTCTTCGTCGGTCTTCTGCTCGATGTACCAGAGGTTTTCCCGGGCCTGGTTGGACGCATCGGGGTTTCCGGCCGGGAAGTTCGCAGCATCCAGGAAGTGGCGGAAGGTCTCGATGACCCTGACCTTGGAGCCCACCAGGTCCTTGAGCGCCAGGCAGAGCGCTGTGACCGCGCCACGCACGCCAGCTATCTCGTTGGCCATCTGCAGGGTCGGGGTCGCAGGCCGGCCATCGCCGCGAATGTCGAAGCCCTTGGCCTCGATCTGCATGGCCGAATAGAGCTGGCCCTGCCAGATGATATCGGCCTCCTGAGCATGGCCATGGAAGCGCATGATGTTCCCGCCCAGTCGGGTCGCGTCCACCTCGTAGAGCCGGATCTGGTTGCCAGGCTCAAGCTTCTGGATATCGGATTCGAAAGTCATGGGGGCCTCTGAAAGAGAAAACCCCGCAAGCGCGGGGTCAATAGGGGGTAAATCGCTGATCGAAAGTCCAGCTGATGGTCACCAGGTTGGGAGCGCCACGGGCTCTGATTTTGTAGCCTTTGGCCCTGTACCGACCCTGCACACCACCCGGCGGCGTCCAGTAGCAGGTGCGATAGCCCTCATGGCGGTCTAGGAACTTGCGAATCTCAAAGGCTTCCTCTCCCTCGACTAGAAGGCCTGTATGGGACAAGCTCCACGACTGTGTCTTGGTGTTAATGCCGACGCCACCTGCCTGGACAAAACCATCACCGAAGTTGTTCTCCCAGGTGTTCTGCTTGACCTCGCCGTCAGCTTCGGCCTCAACGTCAAAGCTGAAGATCTCTGTCATCACTTTCTCCAAAGAAGGCCGCCCTGCTGGGTTTCCCGATACAGCACATCACGCACGACACCTTCGAAGCCCTCTCGCAGACCTTCTCCCTGACGCCTCGCCTGCTCTTCACTTACTCCTTGCTGGGCCTGGACGTTGATTGGTGAGTTGATGATGATCTGCGCACCGCTCTGCGCGCGCTCTGCGCCAGCAGAAGCTGACGAACCTCGCCCGATTATCCCAATGCGCCCATCGCTAAGGGCTTCTAGATTGCCAACACCAATCCTGGCAGTGGCCTCGGCATCGAAAACGTATTCCCCACGGTGAACAGGGCCGGCGACTTCATCCCTGCGACCGTGGCCTGTGTAGCCGCCATCCATGAAGCCTGCACCTGCCATCGCTGAAGTCGCAGCAACACCAGCGACCATCGGTGCTGTTGCTGCGGCAGCTGCGGCAGCAGCTCCAGGGGCTAACGCCGGCCCAACTATCGGAATGGCAGCAGTGGACGCGAATGCTGCCAGACTGGCCTGGAACGCCGTAGCCTGAGCATTACCCACCATGGCAAGACTCGCGCCGGCCTGAGTCGACTTGTTAACCATTAACTGGACAGCTTGATAGATCAGCCACTGAGCAGCCATATCAGCCAAGGTTGAGACTACAGACTTTCCGAAACCCGTCACCATGTCTGCCAATGCATCGCCGGCGTCCTTTGACCTGGTGGCCATATCGGCGAAGAATGCTCCCAGTTCACTGCGGGCGCTGCCGAGAGTAGACGCGGTAGCATCGGCTGCAATAGCGGAGTAGTTGGTGGCCGCGTCAGCATAGTTCTGCCAGGCTTCCTGAGCACCCAGCACCCAGTTGGTCTGCAGCTCATCAACCTGCTCGTAGTAGAGCTGCTGGGCAAACAGCTGCTTGTTCAGCTCTTCCTGTAAAACCTCTGTCTGGCTGGCATAGAGCTCAGGGGTAATCTGACCAGTATTTCGCTGCTCGTTGAGGGCCTTTACATCCTCGACATACTTCTGCCGTACGGCCAGATCGGCACGCATCCGGTCACGGGCTTTGTCGCCCATCCCAATTCCCGCCAGCTCCTGCGCATAGCCGTTGATGGCTGTTTGTGTGCCAGAGGCCTGCGCAGCCTTGAAAGCGCTTAGCTTCAGCGCATCCTCATTGGCCTTCTTAATCTTGTTGAGCCCGTCCAGCTCTGCAGCCAGTCCCAGGAGCCGTTTTTGCTGAGCCTTCGACAGGTTGCCAAGTTTGCCCTCTTGTAACTCAAACGACAGCTTGGCGACCTCGGTGGCATCCTTTTGCCTGTCGCCGGTGGTGTTTATCAGCTGAATCTGACGCTTGAATCCCTCCTCAGTCGACTCAAAGTCCTTGAGCTGTTTTTTGGCGGCTTTCTCGCTTTCAGACTCACCCTTTCGCTTAGCCTTGTTGGCCGCGTCGTTGACTTTCTTCTGCGACTCGATAGCACTTGCTGCTGAGAGGATCGCGTTGCGGTCAGTGTCGGTGAGATCGGCGTGCTCTGCGATATAGCGATTGGCTATCTTGATCGCGTCATTGTTATCTTGCAGGCCGCCCAGCTGTTTCTGCAGGGTGTCGAGGTATGTCTGCCCGGCACTACTCATACCGATCTTGGCGGCAGTGTTTGCCTGGGTAGAAGCGGTGTTTCGGTCGGTTTCCTCGGTCAGTTCACCGAGCTTTGCGCGCAGGTTCTGCAACTGCGCGCTGAGCTCAGAGGCCTTAATCTGACCGGTCTCGATGGCCTGGGCCATGGCTTCGGTGACGCCGGGAATACCGCGCACCTGGTCAGCCACAGCCTTCCAATCCACAACTGCGCCTGTAGCCGCTTCATTCGCCGCCTGCCGAACCAAGTCGAGCGCTTTCTGCGCTTCTGCTGGCAGCGGCACCAGGGCACTAATAAAGCCGTCGACACCTGCGGCACCTACGTCGCGCAGGCTGTTTTCGAACCGGTCAGCGATGGAGCCGGCAACTTGGCTCAGCTCGCTGGCAGTGTCTTCGAGAGTCCCTTTTAGCTCGCGCAACGCCACAGCCTGTGTGGCCTTATTGAGCTTGCCGAACCGCTCAACCAGCTTATCGAGTGGGTCGTTTAGGTCTCCGAGCTTCTTCTCCAGCGAATCGGAATTGTCGCGCAGCAGCAGGAAACTGGCCGCTGCAGTACCGGCGAGCATGGCAATGCCCATCGGGCCACCCATCGCAGCCAGCAGGCCACCGGTGGCAGCCCGGGTAAGGTTTGCCTGGGCGATGGCCAGCGCGTCTGTCGAAGCCTTCAGCGCAGCCTGTTTGGGAATCAGTTCACTCTGGACGATCGAAAGGCGCTGCAGGCCGGTGGTAGCAACAACTGTGGCCTCGGCCTGCTGCAACTGGGCTTGTGCGTAGATGCGTTGAGCCTCAGCCGCCCACAGAGCAGCCTGCGCGTTCTGGACTTCTGCCCGGTACTGGGCCAATGCCGCCTTGAGCGCTAGGCCCGACTTGGCCACATAGTTAGTAAGCGCAGCCACGCCAGCGACACCCATCGCTGAAGCGACTAACTCGACATTTTCGCCCAGCACCAGTAGAACCTGGGATAGCCCGCCGACTACCCCAGTGCTCTCTTCCATGTTGCCAAGGAAGGTGCTGATGGCGTTTCCAATATTGGTCAACGCATCCTGCACACTGGTCGACATCTCGGCAGCTGCCTGGCGATTTGCACCGACCGTCTTCAGCAGGCCGTTGTTGAGGTCGTCAAGCGCAAGCTTGCCCTCTACGCCCAGCTTGCGGATCTGCTCGGCGCTTTTGCCGGTACCCTCAGCGATCGCATCGACGATAGTCGGCATTGCGGTCTGAATCGACACCCAGCCGTCAGCCTCGACTTTCCCAGTTTGCAGCGCCTTGGAATAGGCATCCAGCGCAGAGCCGGCTTTGTCCGCTGACGCAGCGTTGGTTACCAGCAGAAAGCTGAAGCTGTCGGTGATATCCAGGGTTTTCTGGGTGTCGTAGCCCAGGTTGCGCATTACCCCGGCAGTACGACTGTAGAGCTCTTGTGCCTCCGCCAGCGGGCGGTAGGTTTCATTGGCGGTCTGCAGAAGGTGCTCCTGCACCAACTGATATTCAGCGCCGCTGCCGGCAGCAGCCTTCATACGGTCGGACATCTGACCGTAGGCATCGACCTGCTTGATGATGCCGCCAACCAAGCCGGCACCGGCGACAGCCGCGAAAGCACCGCGGATAAGATTACCAGCCTGCTGCGCCGATTTGCCGGCCCGATCAAACGCGGAGTCTACTTGCGCCAGGTTGCGGTCGATGCTCTGTGAAGACCTCGCCACCATCTGATCGGCGTTAGCCAGCTCACGTCGAAGTTGAGCAGTAGTAGCCTCGATCTGGACCAACATGCCCTGGATTTGCTGGTCCGCCATATTTTCTCCTAAATGAAAAAACCCGGCGCTTGGCCGGGTTTATTAACAATTCACTTGCTTTATCTGTACGGGTTGGACATTTCGGTTGTGGTGTAGCTGACTACCTTCCCGTCAGCATCTAACACGACACTCAGCCCCTGATTTGTATAGCTAGAACCAGAAAAACCAACCTTCGCATATCCCCATGACAGGACCTGGGTGCCGTCCGAATTTCTGGTCGATGCCAGTGGTTTACCGAAACTGCTCAGCAAGTCGTCCTTGGTAGTAACGCCCTGCTTGATTTGGTCCAACTGTGCCTGCGTGACCGGCTTTCCATAGGTTGCGCAGGCAACTAATACACACGCTGCCAGCAGCGTGATTACATTCTTCATGGGGCACGTCTCCTTGATGAGCGCATGAATGTAGCACAGGACGATGTTTAGTCGCCGGATCTGCCGGTGAGTGCCTGGCGCAGCTTGTCTGCCACGTTCGATGCACTCGGTTTTCCCTTCCCTGGCTGAGCCTTGCCCTTGCCGAAGGGGTTCGTCATCTGTGACCACTCGATGCGCGCATCCATGGCCAGGAACAACTCCGGAAGAGGCGTGCGCCATGCTGCATCTGGTGACCAGCCAAGCCACCCTGTAGCGATTGCATAAAGCCGGTCTACGTAGCTGCCGTCCTCGACAACGCTCACGCCTCCCCGGCTGCCTCCTTTCCCTCATCACCGCCGCGTGGATTGTAAAGCGCGACCAGGTAAGCATTCAGTTGGCTGGCAACTCCCAGCACGCCGGCTTGCCACACTTTCTCTGGCATAGCGTCTGCAGCCTTGCCTTCCAGGCCGGCTCCAGCAGCCAGGATTATCGCGCAGCCATCAATGCTCAAGGCAGAGATGGTTTGCGAGGCACCGCGGAGGCCACCAAAACGGCTTTCAATAGCCCGCACCGCTTTCAACGTTGGCTGGAGGACGAACTCCTCATCACCCAGTTTCACGGTCAAAGTCCCGTAGAGGGTCTTGTTCATAAAGCACTGTCCTTGGTTGCCGGGGCTGAGCCCCGGTTATTCAGGCGGCTGCAGGTAGCAGCTCCAAGATATCGGAGTTGATACCGATGGTGATGTTGCGGCGCACGACGTTGTCGGCGGCACCAGGCGCGACGGTGTTGTTCATCACCTTCCCTCGCATGTAGAACGTGGTCGGCTTGAGCGCTGGGGTGGCGGTAGGATCACCATCGTTAAGAGTGATCTTGATGTTGTAGTCGCCCTTGCTACGGTCCTTGTGAGCGACCTTCACAGCCTTCTGACCGGCATCGCCGTTGTCCAGCCCCACGGTCAGCGTCAGATCACCAGCATCAGCGGTGCCCTTGTACTTGCGCACGCGGCCGTTCTTCAGCGACGTGAAAGTCACGCTGCTGAATGTGTCGCCGAACTCGCCCAGGTCTTCAATTTCGCCTACCTCGACATAGGTGTCGGCTTCGTATTGGGTCTGGGTGTCAGCGCCGGTTTTGCCGCCAAGCCAGAAACGGCAGCCAGCAGCGGTGTTCAGGTTGTCTTCGGCCATGGGGGTTCCTCCAAAGGCACATTGGATTGAGCCGCGGAGCGGCCGGTGGGTGGATCAGTGGGTGGTGATGACGCGGACGGTGATCGATCCTTGGTAGGTAACCCCGTCAGCGTCACGCTGGGCGTCCGACTGGATGACGCGCACAGAGACAGCCCTGCCGACGCTCAGCGGCAGCGGGCGCTCGTCCAGGGCGGCAATGACCTCCCCGTTGATGCGTTTCACCTCTGCCTGGCCAACCGTGTCTGACCAGACCGACAGGTACAGCAGGCGCTGCTCGCGCTTACGGCCTGATATCGGGCTGACGTTGACTGAGACCTCGCGGTCGATCGACACATAGGGCATGTCGGCGTCCATGGGTGCACCGTCATAGACCGGACAGCTCACCTCGGCCTGCAGCCTGGCAAAAATGGCCTCTTGCAGCGATACCGAGGGATCAGCCATTGCCCCCCCCTGGCTTGCCTTGCGCAGCGTGCGGCGCACGGCCGTCTCGATGTCAGCCATAACGTACTCACGGTTCACGTCGATGGAGGGCCGAAGCCACGGGTGCGCCGGCCTGGCCGGAATGTCCGGGTACTTGCCGAAGAAATGCGTACCGTCGCTCTTGTTGGTCGCCCGCCGGTTGCGGTTACCGGCTCGCTTGCCGCCGATGTAGCCCTTGGTGCCGTACTCGATGAAACGCAGGTAGAAGAACTTGCGGTTGTCGCTCTTGCCCCTGATCCCGATCTGCGCATCAAGGCCGCTGGGCGCGACGTAGATCTTCAGCGCGGCGGCGGCAGCGCCCGTATCCTTGGGCATCAGCTGTTGCTGCGTGGCCAGCACCCGCTCGGCAGCATGGCGCATGGCCGGGGCCAGTTCGTTGTCCATGGTCTTGTGGATGTTGCGCAACGTTCGCCGTAGGCGGATATCGCCGCGCATCTTTGAGCGGCGGGCCATGGCCTACTCCTTGGCCTGGGCCTTGGCTGTTTTTTCCTGCGCCGCGTCTTCCTTGATCTCGATCGCGTAGCCGCGGGCGATCAGGCCTTCGCCGTATTCCTTCTTCACTTCGAAGATATCGCCCTTTTCGCGCTCGCCGGATGCACCGGTCAGGGGGCCCAATGCTTGAATTTTCATGGTTCACCTCATGGATTCGGTACCGATGAGCAAAGAAGTCTCATCAGCGTGTTTTCGTTGTCTGGCAATACAGCCTCGACCTGATACGTGACGCCCCGGCGGGTGAGCCTTACGCCTGCCACCATGTCAGTTCGAGGCCTGCTGATGATCTCGGCTGTAACTATCGCTTTGAGCTTTTCAGCTACAGCGATGATCCGGCCAGAGGGTGTACGCACTTCACCCCACATCTTTGGACGAGCTGCAGGGAGCCAGGTGACGACAGCCCCACCGGACTTGGTGCGCTCCTCGTGACGGACAGTGACTTCAAACAAGTGACGAAGCGGTCCGGCCCTCATATACCCCACCCCACCCGGTATGGAGTCAGCAAGGCCTGCGAGCCTCGAGGCAGGTCAGTCGCGATTGTCCCCGTCACCACGTCTTCCCGGTTGGCGTAGAGGTGACCCAGGATCAGAAGGCACGCCGACTTGAACGATGCGTTGCTGAGCATAGAGTTTTCCCCTGCCGAGCCTGCCAGTACCGCCTCTGCCATCGATTGCGCATCGACGTAAACCTGGCGGTTGAGGTAGTTCATTGCCGAGAGCTCGGCCGAGTCGATCAGCAGCTGCAGATAATCGTCGTCATCGTCTGGATCACGAAGGTGGGCCCGGGCCTGCGCCATGCTGATCAATGACATGGCTCACTCCTCCAGCGGTGTGCGCGATACCAAGTTGCGGAGTTCAAGCTCCTCGGCATGACGCCGTGGCACTTGGTAACCTGGCCCTCCGCGTCTGCGCAGTTCGCCTTCGTCCATGAACGAGCGCAGCGGGTAGACTTTGACCTTGGCTGGGTTTACCTCGACGATTGGGCTGGATGTGAGGTCGTTCAGCCCTGCCGCATCAGCGGCGAAATGCAGCGCGTCGCCACCCTGGCCTGGCTGGATCGTCGAGACGCCGGCATTCCCAGCATCTCCGGTCGAGATAAGCGCTGGCTCCAGCTCTACTGCCAGGCCTGTTGCCATGCCGCCCGCTTCTGGCGCGTCGTTGACGCTGGTTGGGGTGGTGACAGTGACACCCGCGGTCGGATCGGCAGTGGCAGCGTCGGCACCGATGTGCGGAGAGTTCAAGGTCTGGTCAGTTGGATTTGAGCCGGCCTGCTCCGGTACCGGGGTGGACTTGTCCTGCTTCTTGGTGCTAGCCATGGAGTCGCTCCTGGGGGCGCCATCACTGGCGCCTTTCAAGTTGAGGGCTTAGGAACCGCTGCCGGTCAGCTCACCGGTAACGAAGGCCTCGCCGCGGTAGACGGCTAGTGCAAGACGCTGCTCGGCGCGAACGGTGACCATGTTGTTTTCGAAGTCCTTGTCGTTCTCAGTAGAGATCAGGATTTCAACGTCCATGCGGTCGAAGATCTGCGCGCCCAGACCGAATGCCCCGACGAGGAAGTCGTCGAGCGGCATGGCTTGAGTAGACACAACAGGTCGACGCCACAAGGTTGGCTGGGTATCACCTTGTGGTTGACCGATGAGGTAGCGACCCTGTGCATCCTTCAGCAACTCGATCATTGCCCAGTCGATCGGATTGAGGACGATACCGTCCGCTGGGAACTCGGCGAGTTCTGCCTGCAGCAGGGCCAACCGAATTCGATCGATGCGCTGCTCACCCGCCACCACTACACCACCAGGTGGCGCATAGAGCTGGGCAGCCGGCACGATACCGCCGATGTTCGCTCCGGTGCCGTTGCCGAACAGCAGCTGGGACTCTTCAGCGAGCTTGAGGCCATAATGACCACGGGCGTCGATGAAACTTCTCAGCGCAGGCGCATCGTCGAGAATCTGGCGGCTAGCCTTGAACAGGTGCGCCAGCGTGCGTACTGGGGCGTTTTCAAGCTTGAACTTGATGTCCGAATAGGGCTTGGCTGTCCCCTCGGCAACTGGACGCGCGCTGTTGGTGAAACCTTCTTCCTGAACGTACTCGACCGAGTTGCTGCCGGTCTGACCCGGCGCGATCAGATCGCGAATTGTCAGGCGTCGCTCAGGGATCGCCTGAATCCCGTAGCGCCGATCTGCCGGGACGGTATCAGCCCCCGACCCTGGTGCGGAAGTGATTGCGGCCCGTGCCACCGAGATGCGTCTTGAACCGCGGAACGAGGAGTCAACGCCCTCCATTTCCTTGGCTGCGATAACGATTTCGCCTGCGGACTTCTGTCGATCGGGCTCGCTGCGCGCACGGTTCGCGTTCACCAGCTTCTGCTCGGCTTCGCCCAGGCGCGCCTGCAGCTCACCCTGCTTGGTCAGCAGTTCATCCACCTTGGCACGGGTCTCAGCGTTCATTTCGCCAGACGCCTTCATCTGCTTTTCAGTGGCTTCGGCTTGGGTTTTGATCTGATCGCCAATCCCCTTAAGGCTGGCATTCAGTTCTTTGACTTGCGATTCGAAATCCATGGTCACTTTCCTTTGAGGGAGTTGAGAAGATCGGTTGCCGCGCTCAGCGAGGCGGAGAGGTCTGGCACGGCAGCGCTTGACGTGCCGGTCGGAACAGCGCGCGGCGTGTTCCCGCTGGCAGCGCGAGGCATGCCAGACTTGAAAGTGGCGAAGAGTTCGCGGCGCTCCGAGCGCGGCATGCCGGCCTTGGCCAAGGCTGCATCCATGGCCTTGAGTGCATTGGCCTGGCCGGTTTCCTCGGTCTCGCGCTCAGTGACCTCGGTTGCTGCCAGCAGGCCGGTGGCCAGCCCCAGCTCCACCGCTCGCTTGCCACGAATGAACGTCTCGTCATCCATAAGCTCGGCCATGTCCTGGACGGGCTGGCCGCTGGTCTCGGCGTAGAGGTCGGCCATGGCGGCATCGAACTCCTCCATGTCATCCGATACGTCGCGCAGGTAGTGGCGGTTGCCGGATAGGAAGGTCCAGCAGTTGTGGATCATCAGGAACGCGCTGCTGGCCACCTGGCGCTCGGTCCCGGCCAAGTAGATGATCGAGGCCGCGCTGGCGGCCATGCCCAGTACCTTGGTGGTGACCTTCTGGCTGTGTTCGCGCAGGCGGTTGTAGATGGCGATGCCTTCGAACATGTCGCCGCCGGGCGAGTTGATGTACACCGTCACCTCGCGGTCGCCGATCGCGCGCAGCGCTGCATCGATGCGCTTGACGGTAACGCCCTCCCCGTACCAGTCCTCACCGATCACGCCATAGATGGTGATGGTTTCCGAGGTGTTTTCCACGGCCGCCTGGATGGCGGGGTTCCATTTATCGAGCGCACGCGGGCTCATCTCGCTGCGCAGGCCGCGAGACTGGATCTTGTGTTTCATGGGTTACTCCCCGGAGTTGCTTTGGAGCCAGTTCATCAGCGCCGCGCGCGCGGCTTGGCTGTCGTTTTGTTTGCCCAGCTGGTCAAGCGGTACCAGGTTCGATTGCACGGTGAGGATGTCGCCGCCAGGCATGCTGGGCAGGTTCTCTTTGTGCCGACCCTCGTTTCGGGTCATGTAGCCGTTTTGGCCCATGGTGCTGAGGTAGGCAGCACGGCCGGCACTGTCAGCGCGCAGGAAGGCTTCCAGCGAAAACTCCGCGTAGTGCTTGATCCGATCCACCGCTGTTAGGCATCGCTTGTTCACGCACTGCTCGATCGGCGCCGTGTAGGTCATGATGCAATAGGTCAGGAACGCGATTTGCTGTTGCTCAAGGCCTGTGCCCCAGTTGCTGCCCTTGTCGGTCTTCATCACCATCCAGGGCGGCACGCCGAACCAACGGCAGATCTCCTCGATGCTGTGCCCACGTGATTCGAGCAGTTGGGCGTCAGCCGGATTAATCCCGATCATCTCGGGCTTCACGCCCTGCTCAAGCACCGGGCTCTTACCCGCATTGAGCGCGCCAGAGATCGTCTTGACGTAGTCCCGAAACTCGGCACGCTGCGTAGGGTTGAGCGTCTTATCCACCGAGAAGGCTACGGTGGGCATCATCCCGTTCTTGAAGGTGGTATTGGCCGCATCGTCGGCCGACATGGCCGAGCCGAATACATCGGCGCCGTAACGAATCGCCGAAAGGCCCATTCGCCCATCCAAGGTAAACGCTGGGATATGCAGCATGTCGGCCTGGGCGATCTCCCGGCGGGCGCCCTTGCGTGGCTGGAAGAAGTAGCGCAGCCTGCCATCGTCGTCCGGCTCGGGAGTCACCCGCGACGGCATCAAGAAATCCAGTGCGATGACCCTTCCACCGGACCTGTGAATCTCGCAGTAGGCATTTCCCCAAAGCAGCATCGAAGCAACAACCGCCTGCCAGAAGTGGAAAGCCGCCATGTCCTCGTTCGGGCTGTTGTGCACCACATCGTAGAGCGGGAAGTCTCGCGCCGTCTCACGCCCGCCGTCCGGAAGGCGCCGGTAGATGCTGAGCGGCAAGCCTGCAACCGAGGTAGAGATGATGCGCACGCAGGCCCAGACCGCCGACAGGCGCATGGCCTTGTCGACCGTGACAGCCTTGCCGCTACTGGACTGGGCGCCCAAGAAGGCGCTCCAGAACCCACCGTCCGACAACCGAATGCTCTTGCCCAGCCAACTGCTCATGCTTGCCGAGGGTTTGGCGGCTGCAGTGCCGAGCGCTTGAGAGAGGGTTTTAATCACTGCTCAGCCCTCGGCGAATGAACGCTGCAATGCTGAACAGGCTGACCGAGCCCGCGATCAGAGACCAGCCCGTACCCGCCAGCATCCAGACGCCCGCGCAGGCCAAGCCGAATCCGCACAGGGCGCAGATGATGAAGTAGTGAAATGCGTTCATGCGATCAGTGGATCCCGAATGCCGGCCATGAAGTTTTCCATGCCGCCCTGGCCCTCTGGATTGAGGGCCATAAGCGTCACAGCGTTGAATAGCGCCATCAGCGGGTCGATCTTGGCCGAGCCGCTGGCCTGCTTAGTAATGAGGATCGAGTTGCCACGGGGCTCGACTTTGGCGTTACCGCAGCACCAGGCCATCATCGGCTGGCCCCCGTGTAGCAGCGTGCCCTCGGCAAGCTTGCGCTCGGCAGTCTTGATGGCTCCGCCCAAGCGCCAGCCTTGTGAGATGCCGTCGATTTTCTCGCGCGGAATACCCATGGCCTCCAGCGCATCGAGAATCGCGCCGACGCCGGCCGGGTCCAGGCCGACCTTGTCCAGCAGGCCAGCCTGCTCGACCTGCGCCACCAACTGCGTCACCTCCTCGATGTCGTCACCGATGCGTTCGACCAGGGTCAGGTGTCCATCCTTGGCAAAGTCGCGGATGCGCGGCGCTTCGGCTTTACGCCGCTCCAGTACTGATGGATGGGCCCAGGCGTGGGTCCAGGTCAGCCAGCGCCGTGTGCCCTGCTCACGCCCGACTGCTGCCAGGCCAAGCAAGTCATCCAGCCCCCCGCCATCCACGCCGATATCGATCACTTCGCAGCGCTCGATGAGATCTTCCAGCGTGCGACATAGCTCGGACGTCTGCGCCTCCCAGAAATCGGCACCCGCCCAGCGATCCGAAAGCAGCGCCAAGCCGATCTCGACGTTGAGGTGCTTGGCCAGAAAGCCGCGGAACGACTCTTCACCGTCCAGCTGCGCCTGGGCGTACCCGCGCTCGATGAACGGCTCATCCACCGACAGGCCAAGGTTCGGGTTGGTGATGTAGGCGTTCGAGGCGTCCCGGTGTGCACCGGCGTCGAGCATCGCCTTGGGAAATTCATACAGCACCGGCAAAAACGACTTATCGACGATCTCGCCGTCGCGCACCTTGCGGGCGTACATCAGCTTCTGCCGGAAGACGCCGGCCGGCGGTGCATCGGACTGGGTGGTGGCCCAGATGATGAATCCCTCTGGCCGAGAGGCCAGGCCACCAGTGGCCTCGCGCAGCATGGCCTCGGCGTTGGCCCGCTTGCCGAACACCCACAGCTCGTCGACGAACACGCCAATGGCTTTCTTGCCCGACACCGTCTCGCTGTCCGCCGCAACCACCTTGAGGGTGGCGTTAGTCTGACGGTGCGTCACGGTGCGCAGGTGATCCTGCACCTTGAGCAAGGCCTTGAGCTCTTCGTCAGCACCCACCATGTCCCTGATCGGGAGGTAGGAGTTATCCGCGATCTCCTTGGTCGGCGCCAAGATGATGAACTCACCCGACGCCCGCCAGTTAAGGATCAGTGCGGTGAGCATGATGCCGGCGGCGATGGTCGACTTGCCATTCTTCTTGCTGATCAGCAGCATGAACTCGCTGACCAGGCGCCGGCCTGAATCTGGGTCGTAGGCCCCGAAGATCGCGGCCACGAACTGATTGACCCAGTCACGCACGGTTTCGCACATCAAAGGACTGCCAGTGGCGTCCACCATACGCAACGCCCCGAACACATCCAAGGCTTCCTCAGCTTCGGTCGGGAACAGCGGCTCGAACGGAATCAGGCTCTGGCGCGCAATGATGCGTTGCTCCCAATCTGGGCAGGCGGTTGACCATTCCATCATTTCACCGACTGCAGCGGACCGCGGCGGGTACCGAACTTGCCGGTGGCAGCCTTATCGGCGTTGGCCTGGGCCTGGTCCTTCTTGCCGCTCTCGCCCTTGCGGGGATGAACGAATGGCATCAGGGCCTTGGCGGCGTCTACACGAAGCTTCGCTTCCGTGCCCATGTCGTTCATCACCGAGAGGAGGAAGTCCTTCGGGTCACGGTGGAGCAGCGCCTGGGCCAGGTCGAAGCCGGCAGGTTCCGGCTCTGCTTGCTCCTCGGATTCCAGTGCCCCTTCCGGGCCCGGCTCAGCATCTTTAGCAGCCTTGGCGGCGGGCCTGGCTTTAACATCCGGTTTAACATCGCCTTTAACATCTGGAGGCATCAGCCCCAGGGCGCGCAGCTTCATCAGTTCGGCCGCCACGTCCTTGTCCTTGACCAGCCGAGAGCCCGCCGCAGACGCTGTGCGCTCGGAGTAGCCAGCGGCCACAGCAGCGTCCCGATTGGACGCACCTTCCCTCAGCGCGGCGATGAAAGCGCGCTTGCGGGATGTTAAAGCCATTTAACAAAAATCCTGTGGGGGAAAAAAATCTGTACGTGGGGTCGGGAGCGGTCTAGCTAGATGACAATCCCTAGCTTTTGACCCCCCTACCCCTTTGTGGCACGTCACTGGCGTGCTTAGGGAAAGATCCCGCACCTATTTGTTGCGCCGCGCGGTCAACCCACTAAGCCTGCGGCCTCTTCGGCTTGCTTGACCGTGTCGTGGCAGGACTTGCAGAGCGGTTGCCAGTTGTCCTGGTTCCAGAACAGATCGCGATCACCCCGGTGCGGCACGACATGGTCAACAACGCCGGCGGCGGTCGTTCGCCCGATCTTCGCGCAGTAGGCGCAGAGCGGGTGTTCTTCGAGATATCGCTCCCTCGCCTTCTGCCACTTGTAGTTGTACCCGCGCTGCGAGCTGGTCATTCCACTACGCCAACTGCTGGGGTCTACTAGCTTGACCCTAGTGTTTTCGGCTTCCTGTAGGCGGGGGCTGATCGTCTTGAGCCTGGCCATCAACGCACCTCGACCACGATGCCGCGCTCTATCCAGCGCGTGACGCGACCAAGGTGAGGATCACGCCCGGTGAGGTGACACGCCAGCAGCACGCCAGCCAAGTAGTACTTCAACCACCAGCGGTGGCGGCAGACGATCGTTGCGTAAACCTTGGCCATGGCCGATGTTCCTTATCTCTTGTACCAAGTCAGCTGGTAGCACCGTGCATCAGGCGGTAACTCAGCAATGGGCCAGCGCAGGCAGTCCATGTGCTTGCGCTCTGGCCTGGTGCGACTCACCCTCAGCGTCTGCACCAGGTAGGCAGAACCAGCAGCAGTGGTTATGTAGTCACCAACCGCGATGCCGTCGGCGCCGTCCACGTAAAGCTTGCAGGGTGTATACGGCGCTCGTGTCCTAGCCACCTCTCACCCCTCTCGGCGCATACCAATTTGGCTGGCGATATCGGTGGCGCGCTCGCGAACCTCAAGCGTTTGGCCATCGAACGTATGGACGATGGCGCAGATGCCGTGCCACTGAGAGCTGGCGCTGGCCTCGCTTACACGAGCGATAGCAGCAGGCGCCAGGTAGTAATTGTTGCCGTTGGTGCTGGTCAGCTTGATCACGGTCGTTCCTCGCTCTGCACTCGATTGAGGGCTTCGTCAGCCTTGTCGGCGGCCTGGGTAGCGGTAGTCGCTGCCTTCGACGCCTTTGCGGCGGCGCTTCCAGTCTGCCTGGCTAGTTCATCCAGGCGCTGATCACGCTGCAGGCTGGCTTCGTCATAGGCGGCGCGGATCTCGGCGACCTGCGCCAGGTAACTGCGGGCAAGAGCCCATTGAGCGAGCTGGTAGCCGCCGAACCCGCCACCCACCACGAGCAACAGGGCGATTACCCAAACCTCGATGCGACGCCACCAGCGGCGGGCAATGAATTCAATTGCGCATCTGTCCATCACGACATACCTCCGAGCTTGGTGCGCAAGCGGGCAATCTCTTCGCTTTGCAGCGAGACGCGCTCAGTGAGCTGGCCGACCTGGCTGGTCAGAGCCTCGATCTTCCCTTCCATGCGCCCAACGGTGGCGGCAAGGTCGTTGCGCTCCTTGGCGAACTGGTCAGCCCGGGCCTCGGCGAGCTTGCGGGCCTCGCGCTCCGAGTCGAGCAGTTCGTTCAGGCGGCGCACCGTGCCGATATCGGCGTTATCCATCGCTCGATCTGCCGCATCTTTAGATAGGAATTTGCGCAGCCAAAGGAAGCCGCCCAGCAGGACGGTGCCCGTACCGCCCAGCCAGGTGGCTGTGCCTGGGCCGAGATCGGTCGGGTCCATCAATTTCTCCTGAAGGGAACGAGCTACGACGAACGTCGAGGCCGATAATTCTGTTGTGTCGTACAAGCGCGACTTGATGTCACAATTCAAAACCGATTTCCAAGCCCTCCCAGGAGCTCCGCAGTGCCCAGGTCACGAAGCCACTATGAAACGACTCTGCGCCTCTATCAGGCAGAGGCAGAGATGGCATACATCCTTGATGTTTTTGGAGATCACTTAGCAAAGGCGCATCAGTTGCCGCCAGACCTGTACGGTATTTCGGCAGTGAATTATTACCTGATGCAGAAGCACAACTGGACCAAATCGCAGCTTGAGCAAATGAGCTCTGAAGAGAAGCGGTTTGCTCTCAGTGCCGAGATGACCGGCTACAGACTTCCGGCTGAAGCTCAATTCGATAGCTGAGGCGAGATGATGTCGCAGGACAGGCACCGAACCCTGCTGAAAAGCAAAAAAGCCCGCGCTAGGCGGGCAAGGGAGGGACTGTGAATTAGATCTGATGGCTATAGAACAGCGAGTATGACTCGATGCCGTCGTTCGGTTGCTTGATGCCAGCGTTGGAATAGTGGATCGCTCGGATACCGACCTTTTGCGTTTCGCCAATCTTCAGGCCTGCACCAATACGGTCTTCGAAGTTGAAAGCCGAGCCGAACTCCTGATCACCTGCAGAGGTGCCCGAGAACACTGCGAGCCCAATCCCCGCTTCGATGAAAGGCTTGATGTTACCGCTGCCAAATTCATAAACGAACACAGGGGCGAAGGACAGCGAATGGGCTCCACCAGAAGCGTCTCCAGCTTCCCAATAGGTGTAGCCAGCATCCCAGTACCCGGTTAAGCGGCCGGTGCTGCTCTCAAACCAGCTCTTGTCCCAGTTGAAGCCCACAGCTGCGCGAGCGGTCAAGCCGCCCTGACTAGTCGCACCGATTGCGCCAGATAGATCAGCAGCATGTGCACCGGTAGCCAAAAGGGAGAACAGCGCAGCAGCGATGATTTTTTTCATGATCACGGAATCCTGATGGTTTTCTTAGCAAGCTATCAGAATCATAGTGCTATCAATTCGTTCCGTGCACTCTGAAAAATGAGGCATCTACCAAAGTTTGTGTTTTCGGGACTCGTGAGGCCCTCTGAAGGCAATAAAAAACCCGGCGCGATAGCCGGGCTTTGCAGCGCCATTCCTCAGCAACGCGCAGGAATGACAGGATGGGAATAATTTCTCTCACTCTCTCACTGATGTCAACAGGCAATTATGCGGCGTCTTTGATCAGCAGCCCTTCTGCTTCAAGAATCGCTCGGACCTCGCGCAAAGAGTCGTTGATCATGCCATCCAGCTTTTCCTTGATTCCGGCACGCCAGCGGTAGCGCGTTGGCTCCGACGTAGCATCGAGGTCCCAGGTGTTCATGTCGTAGAAGCTGTCAGGCAGAATTACCAGATCCTCGGCCAGAGCCTCTGCCTTTTTGCGTTCCGCCTGGCCAGCGGCCAATGCAGCGTTGACCAAGTTCTCGCGGCGCCATTCAGGCGCATCCAGCGGAATATCAACCGCAACCGAGCGAGGCCCCTTGCGACGCGCACCTTTGAGCTTTGGGATGGCCCAGGTGGTCACGGCCTTGAAGATGAACAGCTGAGGCGCAGGGCTGGCAATCAGAGGCGCAATGGCCGTGATACCCTGTAGCCGCTTCGCCTTGTTGGTGGCGTACTTCGCATTCAGTGCGCTCCAGTGACGAGGAACGAGCAGGTGATGCAGGCGCGCAGCCAGCCAATAATCCACCTGGGCCCGATCGAAGCCACCTGAACTCCCTCCCAACGAAGCCAGGCAGCCACCCTCTTCTTCTGCCGACTTGTAGAGCTTCTGCCATGCCTGGCCTTTCGCAGCGCCTTTCTCCCCTGCCGCCAGAGCGGCAACTACTGCACCCGATACGCTGTTGTAGATCATGTCCTTCCCCTCAATCCCCGGTGTAGTTGGTGCCGCCGGCGCCGCGGCGGTTGTTCGACTGATACTGATCTTCCGGGCCGCTGATCGCGGCCAGGGGTTTGCTTTCGGCCTGTTGCTCCAGCTCGCGAAGGCGCAGGCCAAGCTGCATAGCCAGATCCTCGAGAGGTAGTGGCTCACCCGTCGCCGCCGAAACCCAGCCAGACACATTGCAGGCTATGCAGGGCCGCGGCCCGAAAAGCCCGCTGATTGCTGCTCGGCCACCACATGCCGAGCAAGCAGTCAGCGGTATCCGCCTCGTTGAAAACTCAGGCGTGCGGCTCTTCTTCATCCTTTCGAATCCTCGCTAGTAACAAATTCGGGATGGCGGCTACAGGCCTTGCCCGCTGCCGCCTGCGCCTGGATCTGTGGGATTTCGGATAAGGCCTCTGTAAGGCCGTGTATGCGCCCAAAGCCGATGCCGTCTAACCAGGCATGCCACTTCTCAAGGGCTGCCCTGCGCTGCGCCATGGCCTGGGTGTGGATGTAGGTGCTGGCGATCTTGCCCAGTGAATGGTTGAGCAGCATCTCGCCGATGTGTCCATCAATGCCGAGGTCGGTCCAAGTGCTGCGCGATACCTTGCGCAAGTCGTGGCTGGTCCACTCGCCCCGGCCAAGCTCGGTGAACACCGCACTGGCCTGGCCTTCGCTCAAGCACACGCCGCGCCGGTTCGGGAACAGGTAAACGCCTTCGTACCCATTGGCCTGCTGGATATCCCGGTAGCGCGTCAGCAGAGCGCATAGCTGGGCGGTCAGCGGGAGACGGTGTTCGGTCCGGGTCTTGGCGTTCGCCGCAGGGATGAACCATTCACCGGCCGTTACCGAAACCTCGCTCCACCGTGCCATACGGGTCTCGCCGATCCGGGTGCCATGCGCCAGCATCATCAGGGCCAGCATCACTTTCTCGGGCGCGTCATCAAAGGCATGTACCAGCTGCTGCATGACCTCAGGCAACTGCACGGCTCGCAGTCGGGAGGCCTTAGGCATGATCTTGGCCTTGGTGAAGTCGCTGAAGCACATGCCGGCCATGGGATCGGCCACGACCAGCCCCAGGCGCTTTGCCTGCTTGAAGGCGGTCAGCAGCAACGCGAACATCTGGCGCAGGTACGATAGCGACACCTCGGCCTGAGACGGCCACATCAGCTGCTTGTCCAGGCTGTCGGCGTTCACATCAGCTATGGACAAGTCGTCCAAGCGCGGCTTCAGGTGCTGCGCAATCGCCGATCGTGCACCCGCCTTGCGCTTAGCAGACAGCGCCCGGTCTCGGCCCATGCGGTCACCATACCAATCGAGCAGCTGCCCCACTGTAGCCATGCCCGACGCGACTGGTGCGGTGGCCGGGTCGCGAAGCAGCCGCTGGCGCAGTGCGGGCAGCTCGGCGATTACGGCCGCAGCGCCCAGATCAGGCCAGCGTGCTACCGGCACCCACTGCTTGCCGCGGACCAGGTGCCAGGTGCCCCTAGATCGATCCGACCAGAAGCGCAGGTACAGGCCCGGGTAACGCGGATCGCGCAGGTCGCGCACGGCCAGGTCGGCGGCCTGTCGGCGCACCTCAGTTTCCGTGAATTTGATGGACCGCGTTGCGCTCATGCTGCCACCGTCGCAGGCTGCAGGAGGTAGGCACGTATCGCTTCTACGGCATCAATGCGGCCCCGGCACACAATCGCCAAGTAGCCCTGCTGGGTCAGAGCCTCGATATAAGCGTGCTGACTGGCTGAGATGTCAGCATCGAACGGTGGCAAAGCTTTGAATTCGATGTACAGGCCGAACCAGCCACCGCGGGCCATCGGGAGCACAAGATCAGGCACTCCCGCTTTGACTCCTTGGGCTTTGAGCTTGCCGGCCACCGCCTTCACTCGGTGCCCCCCGTTCGGAACGTGATAGATCAGTTTGAACACCTGCGGGTAACGCAGCTGCAGCTCCTGCATCAGCGCTGCCTGCTCCTGCCCTTCCCTGTCGACGGGCTTGGCGCGTGGCTTGCGCGGCTTGAACGTGCGCATGGCAAACGCAGTCATGCGACCAATACCCCCTCGCTGATGAGCTGCGCCTGGGTTCGCATCACGCCCTCGGCGTGGTATTGGCGAGCGGTTATACGGTCAATCACGTGGCTTCGGCCGTCGCATGCGTCATGGCAAGCGCTGCAGCACCATGCGCCCTGCATGTCGTGCGGCTTTTTACCGACGCCACAGGTACCCGCCAGGCGGTAGTGCGCCAAGACAGTAGTTTCGGGGTTACCGTTGCACACGCCTGGGATACGCACTTGGCACTCGCGGCCACGCGCGGCCTTGGTCAGCTTGGTCTGCCTCATCATTCAACCTCGCAATGCAGCCATATCAGTCTTGCCTGGCGAAGAGCGCCGGGCTGGTCTAAGGGACCGTCCATCAGCACCATGGAAAACGGCCGATAGCCTGGTACGTGCACGGTCCAGATTCGTTTCACTGCTGCACGTCCAACCCAGCCAACGCGGCGCGAGCCTGGCGCTTGCGGAGGTAGGTGCTTACACGGCGCCGCTGCGCCTCTTTCGCACGGGCGCTATCTTTCTTTGCCTTGGAAGCCATCAATATCGAGCGGACTTCTGCAAGCTTCTCTCGCACCGCGGCGCTGGGCTGAGTACGCACCGCCCCTGTAAGCAGGCCTGCGATGGCCTGGCCGTCAGCAGTCACCGGAGCTATGCGAAGGTCGGCGAGGTACTTGTCTCCCGTGTTACGGCTGATCAACTGAGTCCGCACAGCGGTTTCAACGGCCGTCACGCGCCGCCCGGAATCGAAGCCCAGAGAAACCTCCCAGGTGACAGGCTTGTCTTCAGCGCGAGCGAAGCTGACCAAGCGCTCATAAGCGCTCATGAAAGCCATTCGAGCGCCTATCTTGTCGCCTGCTTCAAGGATCGGCTGGGACGCCACCATGGCCTGGCGAATCTCGGTGGTGAGTACTACCGTTTCGTACTCGTCACTGGCTGCCAGGGCGATGGACCACGCTTCATCCTTACCGGGCCGGCCATCTGCAGCGTGGATGTGTTTCAGGACCATGCCCAGCGACAGGCGCCCGGCTGGTTCACGACGACAAGCGCGCAGGGCGGCAACAATCACCTCAGGTTCGTGCGCTGACAGGTCTTCGGCGATCAGCTTGGCCCCAGCAGCACTAATGGCCTGGCCCATGGCTTCAGCCGTTGCGCAAATAGCCATAGCCAGCTCGGCGATGTCATCACAGGAAAGCATTGCGCTTACCCCCCTGGTTGTTGCGTATGGCATCGGCGGCATCGTGGGCCGCATTGATGTTTGCTTGGGTCTGCTCCTGCTGGCGCGCAGTGGTCGCGTTCATCTGCCGGTTTGTGACCCACTGGGTGTGGTAGGCCTCACACTTGGTGAGCAGGTCGCCCAGGTTGTGGCAGCCGTTGATCAGTCTGGAGTCGTTGATCGACACGAAGTACGCGGCCACTTGGTGGGCGACGTCGATACCCAGGCGGTCGATCAGTTGTCCAAGTTGCCCGCCGACCTTAGCGTTCCACACTGGCCAGGCGCCGTAGCGCTTGCGATAGGCCATGGCGTAGTTGGCCCAGGCCTTGTAGGTCTTGCAGGTCTGGTCCTTCGGCCCTGGCATGTCCTCGGGGATTTCACACCGAGGTGCACCAGCCGGAACCAGCGTCAGCCCCGTGGGTTGCGACGGCGGAGCCGGGGCATCCTGCGAACTGTGACTGGTACCCTGATTGGTATCTTGATTACTGGTATCTTGATTTGTCGGAGATTTTTCCGACCCTGGCTCGGATTTATTTCCGACCTTGCTCGGATTTTTTTCCGAGGTAGATCGGATTTTTTTCCGACCCTCTGTACCCGCCTTCAAGGTCGGATATTTTTCCGACCCATCCTCTTTTTTGTTCCACTGCGCGGCCTTATCGGTCAGCCGGAAAAGCGTGACATTCGAAGTGCTCGAAAGCTCGATCAGGCCAACGTCCTGTAGCGCCTTCAGCATGCGATACGCCGTGTCGGGCTTATCCGTCAGCAGCGGCAGTTCTTCGATGATCTTGGCCTTGCTCAGCACGAAGAAAACGCCCTGCTCCGTTGTCATCGCTTTGGCCCAACTCGGGCAGCCGTAAACGAACGCGAACAGCAACGCCTGCTGGGAGTTGAGCCCCCACTCCAGGGCCTTGACCTGATTGATGGTCAGGGTGAATTGCATGTCAGGTACGCTCCTGCGTGCGCGGCTTGGCGATGTCTGCTTCGGCCAGCCGTGCGAGACCTTTGGTAGTTACCAGCACGCTGAAGGCCGCACGGTCGGCGCCTGACTCTGGATCTGGCTTGAGCGATGTGATCTTGTGCTTGAGCAGGCCCGCGGTGATGCGGGGCTGGAAGGCGACCCAGCGTGTCGACCCCGCGCGGCGGTAGATCCACCGGTGCTGCTCCATCCAGGCGAACAGTCTCGACGGCGCCAGCTGCAGCTGCTTCGCCGCGTCAGTGATGCAGATCGCACCGCCAGCGCCAGCCAGCCGGTTGATGGCCGCGACCTTGGGGGCCTGCTTGGCCAGGGCGTCTTGCAGACGCTGGTTCTCCTCGGCCTTGTCGGCAGCCAGGCGCAGGGCATCGGCGAAGGTAGTCGGAATCTGGACATGGGCCACCACGCGCGCTTCCAGCTCCTGCCAGCGGTCGATGATCTTGGCCCGCAGCTCGACGCTATAGCCCGATACAACCACCAGAGTGTCCCGATATGTGAGCAGGAACTCGGTGTACCGCTGGCCGTTCTGCTGATGGGTGTAGGGGGTCTCGTTTGATGAAACGACACCCCTTTTGACCAGCTGGCGTACGGTCTTGAGGACGTTGTCATGCGTGCTTCCCGTGAGCTGCGCGATCTCGCGCGAGGACATCACGTGGTCGACAGCGTGTGAAGGAAAACCAACCGCGCCGGGCTGGGTGTTGCGTGTATCGACTGCACTGGGCATAATCGACCTCGAAGTTTGTTGAAGAGACCGCCCGGCCAGGCGGTTTTTTTGCGCCCAAAATTCAGGCTTTATGGGCGTCCGGCGCATCCGTGGTAGCTTTTTGCTTCCACACGAAAAGGCCCGGGAGGCCGGACATATGCGTTACAACCAGAGCGCTGGGGACTACCTTGAATCCTTGGCAAATGAAGCGCCGAATGACGTACAAAAAATCAGTCGCGATCTTGACGTGGGCGACTACATCAACAGGCTTCATTACGGCTACCAGCGACTCCTTCTGGAGACCCTTGACGAAAGGATGCATGCCAAGCTCTACCTGCCCTGGGAAAAGGTTGAGAAATTCGAGCCCCTTCGGGTGCATCTGGCCGTTACTCATCACTGGCGGATTGAGGACGTTCAGCTGATGAAGGAAGGCGAGCTTGTAGAGCTGCTTCGCCCAGAACTGATGTCTCTTCGGCTGAGCTCTGGTGATGTGCAGAGCATTCTTGGGAAGCTGGGTGACTTGGATGTGCCCATGATTCGCGAGGATCTGCAGGCGCGGACGCTGATGAGCTAGCGTCTTTCACTCGCCTGGCATGTTCTCGGGCGCGCTCGAAGCCCGCCGCCCGCTCAACCAAGCGATCCTTCTCGGCGACGTGCCAGGCAGCCCTTTCCTCAGTTGTGCCAAAACGCTGTTTGGGCCACAGCATTACCATCGGCGCGCCAGGACCTGCGTCCAGCGCCTCAATCCCCGCCAGAATCTGGTAAGCGGCCTCAACGGGAGTACCCCGGGCCAGAGCTGCGATGGCTCGCACAGCGATCTCTCGGTCGAGACCGGTGAGACGTGTCAGCGGGGTGTCGGATTGGTCTTGGCTCATGGCATCTCTCATGTCGATTGAGTTCGATGGCTTGTTGGCTTTGGGTACTGGATGGATCAGCAGGTGTTTTGGTCATCTACTGGCGAAGCGCCAGATCAGTAATCATTTAAATGTCAGGCGGCTTCTGGGCCGCGAGCCGTTGGCGGAAAGACTCCATCAAGGCTGCAATCGGCGCCGAGACCGTTCAGCGCATCGACTATCTTCCGGGCTGCATCCAAGCCGACACTCCGTCGGCCGGCCTCGTAATTGGCCAGACGCGACTGATTCCAGCTGAGCTCCCGGCAAAGGCGCGCCTGGCTTATCCCCGCCTCTACCCGGATCTTGCGAACGTTGTTCATTCGGGGCTCCTCAATGACTAGCACTCAGGATAAACACGCATCGTGTTAATATCAATCACAATAAGTGAAAGCCGCGTATTTCGTTTCGTGATGAAATCCCGCGCATGAATGAATCACTGAGCCAGCGCATTAAGCGCTTGAGAAAAGCGACGGGAATGTCCCAGGCCCAGCTGGCAGATGCTTGCGGCTGGAAATCGCAGTCACGCGTAGGAAACTATGAAGCCGGTACGCGAGAGCCGACGCTGGCGGATATTGCAGCTATGGCAGCTGCCCTTGGAGTCGACCAATCCGAGCTACTCCTGAACTCTCCGACAGTGCCCGAGGTTTCGGCGCCAGCACGGAGTACGGCTGATCTTGTCAGGCAGATGCTCGCAAAGAGCGGCAAAGGCATTCCGGAAGAAGCCCGTCAGCGCCTCCTTGCTGCGGCTGAGGAGCCGAGCGCTAGCAGTGTTGTCGCGGCTGACTTTGTTCGCCCAGGCCTAGTGGGCGATGAGGTGTGGATTGCTCACTACGACGTGCGCGGAGCAATGGGTGATGGTGAGGTAGCTCACGACTTCCCTGAGATGCTGCAGGACATCCGCGTCAGCCCTACTCACCTACGTGAGATGGGAGTGGAGTTCAAAGAGCACTTCCATCTGAAGCTCATCACAGGCGTAGGCCAGTCCATGGCGCCGACCATCAAGAGCCGCGACCCGCTAGTCGTTGACATCAGCATTCGTGAGTTCGTGGGCGACGGGATCTATTACTTCTCCCACCAGGGCCATCAGTACATCAAGCGTTTGCAGAAGAAAGGGCGCGATCACTTCAAGATGATTTCTGACAACAAGAATCATCCTCCTGAGGACATCCGTGTAGACGAAACCTACATCCAAGCTAAGGTACTGCTGGTCTGGAACGCCCACCTAGTGTGAGCAGATCCTCGAATTATCAGGAGCTCGCATGGCTCAGAAGGGCTAGAAATGATGGAGATCGCAATTGAAGATTAGGGAAGACGGTAAAGCTTATGCTCAAGACGTGTCGCTTGAGGAGCTGCGTGACTTTGTCCTGACTAACAACCTAAACGATGCCGGATGCAGGTACTGCGGTAGCACCACGTGGGACATCCCGGCCCACGATGGCAAGCCAATCGTAATAAATCTGCCAACGCCTACTCACCATCCAGGCGGAATCAACGCTTTCTACATGTCGTGTGCACGATGTGGTGGGATGGAAACCTTTTCAGCTCAAACCGTGGTCTCGCGACTCATGGGGTGGATTTGATGAGCATCGCTATTCAATTCATCGAGTCTGTCGAGGCAGGCGCTGGGATAACGGAGCCCGTCCGGTTCTCGTTGAGGTCAAGTCAGGTCATCAGGCTTGAATCATTCGGCTACCATTCCCATATAGGTATGGTAGATACATTCGCGTACACTAGATATAGTGTAACAGTTAGACCTGATTGCCAAAGGAGGGGAATCGTGCTCAGCTTTCTGAAGTTCGACAATCGTGACCTCTCCATGATGGTCGGGATGGCAACCATCGTAGGCGCAGCTTCCGGAGAAATTTCCAGGGCTTTCTTCGATGCGCCTCCTATGAATCTCCTGTCACTGGGAGCGGTCCTCGCCGCCTTCGTTGCGGGACGCTATATGGCAAGCTGGCTGGGGCTCAAAGTGAATGATTGAGTATTTGGCCTTTTTTTTCCTAAATCTTTGGAAAATTACCGGCGTCTTTTGCATTGTCGTCTTCGTGCTTCATATGTTCTGGGCGCGGAGAGCAGAGGACAACCTCCAGGTTGCCATTGGCAAGATGGTATCGGCAGCAGGCGTCCCGAACGGACTCGCTTTTGTGGCCTGCTCGTTTTATCCCGAATTCATCGTTAAAATGGAGGGTGCTTCCTGGGCATTCTTCATCGCTGGGCTTGTGCTTGTAGTTGTTACAGCTCGGGACATCGCCAAACCAAAACGCAGTCCTGGCCTGGCTATCGGAGTTGATTGATTGTCAAAAGAACCCGTTTCAGCGGGTTCTCTTGTGCATTAGAAGGGCGCCTCCTCCTCCACCTTCTCCTCTTCCCAGTCATTTGGCACGACTAGGTCGTTGCGATCCTCCGCGCTCTGCGGCTCCCACCGGACCGTTACGCTCTCGTCGTCGTTGAACGTCAGATCCAATTCCGGCGTTTCGACTAGCAGCCCCATCACCTCCTCCCACTCCACATCTCCATCCGTGTCCAGGCGATGGATAGTCACCCAGCGCTGCGACTGCGCAATCGGGTGATTGATCATCGATGAGACCCGAAGACCAAGTCGCTCTACCCCGGTCATTTCTTGGCGTGCTTGTGGTGCCGTCTTCTTCTGCTTGGACATAAACCATCTCCATTACTGTATATCCATCCAGTTTTTGCGGTGAGCATACATCACGCCTTGTGAAACGTGAACCCGCACCGTAGGGAAAATCCTGAACACACCATCAGGCAAATAAATCACGAATCGTGTTGACATTAAAAACACGATGCGTGATATTTGCATCAGCACGCAGCCACTAACGCTGACTGCCGGGGCAATCCAGTTTCACCGCTCTTTACACAATCAGACGTGACCACCTCGACGCACCCAGGCCATCACCTGGGTCGGGACAAGCTAAGTCGTCGACCATGCAGCCTCTGGATAGCTGCCGGCCTCTCCCATGAGAGGACGCCAAACTATGCAAGCCACCTGATGCGTAGCCAGTAGCTGCAGCAGGCAGTGGTGGGGATACCCGGCAACCAGCATGGCGCGGATCAAAAACCATAGGAGGAACCTGCCAGTGAAGTGACAAGTCCAGCCGGAATACGGACCGGCAACCCACGACGAGCTGCCCTAGCCGAGCTGCAGCTGACAGTCGTGTAGCGAACACCTAACCCCACGACCATCCCGCCAAGGCCGATCAAAGCGAGGTGACCAGGGAAGCTCAAGGCCAGACAAAAGATCGGGTGAAGCCATCGGTGGTGGAGCTCGACCAAGGTTTCACCGGCTGGCCTTCTCACGAGGGCCAGAAGGGAAACCAACCAAGGAGTAGGACCATGCTGATACTGACCCGCAAAGTGGGCGAAACCATTGTGATCAACGACACGATTCGAGTCACGGTGCTGCAGATTAAGGGCAACCAGGTGCGCATAGGTATCGAGGCACCAAAAAACGTATCGGTGCACCGCCAAGAGATTCAGGAGCGAATCGCGGCTCAAGCTGAAGTTGCTGCCTGATTTGATTTCACTGGCTGGCCTTGGCGACAGGGCCAGACGGGACATCAACTGCCCTGGAGGGCAAAACTATGAGCTGCACCTGCATCAGCGATGCTGTGAAGCTGGTAACCGACGCACTCGGCGAGGAGACGCCTGGGTCCGGGCCTTTCTACATGCGCGCAGAGGGTCACAACTTGTCCCTGAACGTCGAGACAGGGAAAGCGGAGCGGCGCTTCTGTGTCGAGGTCACCGGCCACTACATGGCGCCCAGGAAAGCCGGCGGGATGAAGCGCGTGAACAAAACGGTGTCAGTGGTCGCAAATTACTGCCCTCTATGCGGAAAAGCCTGCGCCAACGATGAACGAGAAGTGACAACCAGCGCCACGTCCGCCTGACGTTAACTGCCCGATGCCCTGCTCCCCATCGCAGGGTGCATCGGGATGTGATCTGAACACTCAGGCTGATGAGTTGATAGCGGCTACAGCAGCCCGGGTTGCTCCGGAAACTCTTGAAAAGACGCCGCTTAAAAGTCTGTAGAGCAACCAGACTAGAAAGCCGGAGATCAGCACCGGCCAGATCACATCACCGATACACCCCGCATCCCCCTCCCTTTACATACGACCGCATTAGGCAGGCGCCAGGCCCGCGCCCATCGGCTGCGCGGGGGTTGGTCACCCGCCCTGACGCCTGACCAATGCGGTTGCTGAGGATAATCATGGAGACGATCACCTGCGGCTCATGGACTGGCCAGCTCGGCAAGACGCTGGCACCACGCGAGCTGGAAGCACTGCTCTGGGTTGCCCAGGGCCTGACCACCAAAGAGATCGCGCGGCAGATGGCGGTCACCCCCGGCACCGTGGCCAACCGGATCGAGGCTGCGCTTTTCAAGCTGGAGGCCGGGCGTCGCATCGAGGCGGTCACCAAGGCCATGCGCCAGCAGATCATCAGCCCTCTTTGCATCGTGCTGGCCGGCCTTATCGCCATGCACGCTGCCATCAACGATAGCGACCCCATGCGCCGCGACCGCCGCGCTCCGGAGCGCCGCACTGCACAAGTCCGCATTGTTCGTAGAGCCGAAGCCCTCGAGCTCCACGCCTGACCGAGGATCACCCTATGCAAACAGCTACAAGCATCGCCTTCGCTCAAAGCGTACCGAAACTCAAGGCGCTTCTAGCAAGTACAAGCATTGCTCGTGACGAGGCTCGCGCCCGAATCAAGTCATCGGCCCCGCGATTTCAAGCTAAGGGTCGGGGGAAGATCTGGGAGGTAGTCGAGATCAGCACCGGCGCCATTATGGGCATTGCTTATCAGTATGAGACTGCCTTGGTATTCGTCAATGCGATGGAAGCCGGCGCCGCCAGCAAAGGCCTGCGGCAATGAGCAAGCGCAAGCCTCACAACATGCGTGCCCGGCTGGATAGAACCTGCCGCGCCCTGGTGTCAGCAAACCATGCCGCCGTGGTGAACATCGATCCAAGCGGCCAGCAGGTGCTGATCAATTGGAAGAACCTCAAGCAGATCCGCGTTCGACAGATCGTAGACGCCGTCTGCGATATCCCTCATCGCTGGACCATCTACCTCAGCGTGCTGTGTCGCACTGAGTTCGGCGAGCGGTACCACAAATCGATTGAGGTCGCGCCCCAAGGTAACTACAGGGCCGAGCACCTCACTGAGGTGATCCAGGCGACCTACGCAGACCTGCGGGCGACAGCCAATCCTAATCACCTGGTAGCCGCCGGCTGGATCGCCATCCCTACCGATACGACGCTCGACGAGGCAGAGGCCGCAAAGATTTTTGCCGCCGTCGGCGCATGGAGTCAGCAGAAAGCAGCATGAAGCGCATCACCTCACGCGTTCGGCACGGCCGGCGCCAGCAGTACATCAACCTGCCGCCCAGCGGCCTTGTCCTCTCGGAGCATCAGCAATGCCAAAACCTACAGACACTACCGAGTTCCTACAGGAGCTTAACGGCGGCGCATTCGCCAGCCAGATCGGCCACGCCCTCTCAGAAGTAGCCGCCGGCGTGGTCGATCACGGCAAGGCCGGCAAAATCACCATCACTCTGGACTTCAGCCAGATCGGTGACTCCCACCAGGTGAAGATCAAGCACAAGCTCGCCTACAAGGTGCCCACCAAACGCGGTGATCGCAGCGAAAACACTAGTTTGGACACGCCGATGTACGTCGGTACCGGCGGCAACATTTCGCTATTCCCTGAAAAGCACGACCAGCTTTTCACCCGTGAAGACGCCCCAGTCCATCCCCGCACTTGACTCCCACAGCAAGGAACCTCCGCATGTCCCTCACCAAAGACGCTCTGCAACTGATCACCGATAACGCCCTGGCTGCTGCTGGCAAAGAGCTACCCACTAACACCCCCACCGCAATCGTTCCGGACAGCTCGACGGTTATCGATCTGGAACGCTTCCAGCTCCACCGCTCTCGCTTCCGTGGCACCTACTCCACCCACTCCCTGGTCGACTTCGGCGCATATGTGGTCGAGCGCGCAGCGCCAGACGCCCGTGGCTTCATCGATCAGGATGCCATGACCTGCGTGGTGCTGTTCAACCTGGGTACGCCGGACCTACCAGGCCACGCTGACGACCGTGCGGTGCTGCGACTCAAGCCTTCGGCCGCGTTCGCCGCCGTACAGGCCATCTGTGGCCAGGCTCTGGTGCAGAAGGCCATGAGCGACTGGGTCGAGGACTGGCACCAGCACTTGGTCGCTACCGACGAGAACGGCGCCGTGATGAGCATCGCCAAGGCTATCGCAGCCGTGCGCACCATCACCGTCAAGGCTTCGTCCGAAAGCGACCACGCCGTCAGCGAGACTCGCGCTAGCCGCAGCGCCATGGATTCGATTGAGGCAAGCAGCAAGGAAACCCTGCCCGCCTGGCTCGACTTCAAAGTCATTCCTTTCGAAGGCCTGGACGAGCAGACCATCCGTCTGCGCGTGTCGGTCATCACCAGCGGTTCACAGCCGCAGCTGAAACTGCGCTGGCTGGGCGAGGAAGCGCAGCGCGAGGCGATCGCTCAGGAGTTCAAGCAGGTACTTGAGAGTAACGTGGGCGAGGCTGCCAAGCTGGTATTGGGTAGCTTCGATTCGAAGTGATTCAGCAAAGCGCCACGTATGTAAATGAGCGGCCTGTGGCGCTGCGCTAACCATGGTGCACAAGGCCTCGACGAAGAGGTCGCACATCAGTCTCGAAGTATCGCCTCATGAATCTTCGGCAGAAGTGCGACTTCCCCCCATTTTAAATTGTCAAGAGATAAACCTAAGCCGCTCTTCACCACCCGACCATAACCTATAATAATGCGGCCAATCGACGCATCCGCGATCTGATGGTGATCTGCATCTGAAACCGACATTTTGAAGCAAAAGTCTCTATAACCGAGACTTGAGGTATAACGTACAAATACCTGCCGCACGTTCCAGGGGTTAGAGCCACCGCTTGTTATCCGGACTATAGTCCCATACAGGAGCACCGGCTCTTCTGTGAGATCGGTCTGTGGCCCGACTTGCCGCAATGCATCCATCAACAGCTGGGCATGTTGAGCACCAGGGAAGTAGTAATACTTATAAAGGTTTTTGTCGAACCCGCGCCCTAGCCCTGCTATAGATGACACCACGCTTGGAACCTTTAATTTTTCCCCGCGGTGACGGCCTATCGGAACTTCGGAAACCTCGCCGTTAACGTCCTCTATTTTCGTTTGGTTGTAGACTCCCGAGGTAATCTCAGGCGATACCGGCCTGTCCTGCATGAACTGCTTAATAACTACTAACTCACCATCGACGACAGCCTGTCTTGCTTCTTCTTCGGTAGTATAGTTTTTGCCTACGTTGGGCTTTGTTCGCAGGCCGCACTCGGTTTTAATCCCTCGCTTGTGGGCAAAAAAAGCGCTTCCCCCGCGCTTATTTGCATCTTCTTCCTCAGGAGACCGAAAAAGTGGACAGGTGCACTCTGGGCAAAAGAGCGCCCCTTTCATTTCTCCAAGATACTCAGAGACCAGAACCGGCGTACCTTGACGCCTTAGCAAGCCTTTGTCACCTGACGCGAAGTTCCAGCCTGGCAGCATGAGGGCGTGCTTGATACGGTTGCTCGCACCTTTTCCCTTACCAACTTCCATTGAGTCGCCTCCTTTGCTCCTTGCTTTTTAACTGTAATACCTCATACCCAACCAAATTTCCACCATGCCGTATCCGGGTACGGAGGGCGGCGCATGCATGGAGAAAGCCGTGAGCAACTACAACTGCGACTATGTCCGTCGCCACTACGATGTGCCGGCCGAGATCGGGCGCCGGGTGATCGCCAACGGCGAGCCAGGCGTCATCATGGCCGACCGAGGCCACTACATTGGCGTGATCCTCGACAGCGATCCGAAGAAGCGTATCCGCAATTACCACCCCACCTGGGAAATGCAGTACGGCGAGATGGCTGAGAAGCTGCCGCTCAAGCAGTGGGAAGTGCTCACCAACGGCATGTACGACTGGGATGACGTCAAGTACATGCTTGGCGATGCCCGCCACTACGTGCGGCGAATCTGGGCGACTACCCGAAGCCAGGCCAAGTATCGTGCCTAACAGGAGCTGGCCGAGTGTTTCAACGATGACGCGACCGCCATGCTGACCTTCAAGGTTCGCGCCGCCTGACCCTCTAGCGCTGCCCGCCAGCGCCTTCCCCTCTCAAACGATGAACGCCGTCCCGGCGAGGAGCCGTATGGCTGCGTATTACAACGAACTAGACCCATACGCCGCGCAGTGGCTCCGCAACCTCATTGCCGCAGGCCACATCGCGCCTGGCGACGTTGACGAACGCTCGATCGAGGATGTGCACCCCGATGACCTCAAGCCTTACACCCAATGCCACTTTTTCGCCGGCGTCGGCGTTTGGTCCTACGCCCTTCGCCGCGCCGGCTGGCCCGATGATCGACCTGTTTGGACCGGTTCCTGTCCGTGCCAACCTTTCAGCGCGGCAGGCGCGGGAGCTGGGTTTGATGACGAGCGGCACCTCTGGCCGCATTTCCACTGGCTCATCAGCGAGCGCCAGCCTGCAATCGTCTTTGGAGAGCAGGTTGCAAGCAAGGACGCAGAGCCTTGGCTCGACCTTGTACAAACTGACTTGGAAGCCCTGGCGTATGCCTTCGGGGCTGTTGCGTTCCCGTCTGCGGGCGTCGGTGCTCCGCACATCCGAGACCGGCTCTACTGGATGGCCCACTCCGACAGCCAGTCTCGCGCACAAAGGCGTCCGCTCACCCGAGGGCGGTTATCGGGAAGCAATGCGAGCCAGGGGCCCGGATCTGGCTGCAGTAGCGTGCCTGGCGGGCTGGGGAACACCGACAGCGAGCGAGTGCGGCGGGAGCGCAGAACGATTTTTGGAGAGGAAGAGTCAGCTCGGCGGCAAGTGCGGCGTGAGCTTGACGCCGCTCAACCTTCAGGTACAGCTGGCCGGGTGGGTTACACCGACATGCCGGGATTACAAGGGGGACAGGCCGGAGCCAAGGGCGAAGGGCCAGGCACTGCCATATCAGGCGTCGATCACCGGCCCGGTCCGGCTAACGGCTTCTGGGGTGTTGCTGACTGGCTTGGGTGCAGGGATGGAAAATTCCGGCCAGTTGAACCCGGCACATTCCCGCTGGCTCATGGGGCTACCAGCCGAGTGGGACGCCTGCGCGCCTACGGAAACGCCATCAATGCTGAAGCGGCGGCGCACTTCATAGCCGCCTATCTCGAAACCCTATGAGCGCGCCTCCCCGGCGAGGGCGGCGCCTGCACGCATGGAGCAAGCCATAACACAGTAAAATCGTATACTGCTAGGCAACTGGGTTGCAGCTATATCGCAACGCTCATTGCTACACAAAGTGAAAGGCGTGCCCGTAACAGTTCTGACTCCGGACTAGATCCTGGAGGCATCAAACTGCCCTGACCTTCGACCATTATATCGGCGAATGAAAGCGCGCTCAGTAGGTTGAATAGCCTGAGATAGTTGGCTTCTGTAGCATATCCTTGAAAAAATCCATGAGAAATGCCATGTCTATTTAACGTGAGATGCTCTGGCGCATTTTTAGTATATAAGTACAGCTTCATCTTTAGGTAGTTCGAAATACCCTCAAAAATCTGTACCCTCTCGTGAAATCTATTCAACAAGCTGATATTAATCTCACTAGCCGGAAACCAGTCAAAACCATCCATCATCGAATCTACTTCTTTCTGCTGCAAGCGCCGGAATACTTTTACGAGGTTGTTGATACTTACTTCGCTGTCTACACGAATTCCTGACGCCAACCCCAAACGCCTAACAATTCCTTCGATGCACGGTAAAATTCCAACTATCGCAACGTTGTATAAGCCTAAGCAGTATGCCTTTGAAGACTCTACTAACTGATCATAGTAAGGCTTAAAAGCAGTTCGTTTGGACCAGACTCCTTCGATCAGTTCGGCAATAGCCTGAGGCGTGTATATTTCACGGAGCATGCGATCTCCGCACTCAAACTTACCTAGCTGCCCATTCGCTGAGTTTATGCTCGAAGCATGAAAACTAAGCAGTCCTATCATATAGTATGGCGGAGTTACAATATCAACAGAGGCAAATGCTTCGCGATGCCAATTCAAACCTGTCTGGCTTGGAATCTCTGTCAAATCTCTAGGGAAGAACGCTGTACCTTCCAGAGTGACAATACGATAGCCGTGTATAGGCCAGAACCCATCAACTTTTGTCGCCTCAATAGTTACATAGCAAGCATTTTCTCGTTCGAAGCACGCGGCAACTGACTTCACGCCTTTTCCTAAAGCCTGCGTTCGTCTACACGCCCTATACATTTTAGCGAAATCCATAACACCACCCTGCTTAAGAACAGGAACTATAGCCGCGAGGTATCCCGATGCCCACAGAAAACCGATCCAGCAACACAGAGATGGTCAGCGTGCCGCGAGCATTGATAGAGCGGCTTGAGCAATTTGGTGAAGGCTCTACTCCGGGCCGCACCGTCAGAAAGGATGCTCTGGAACAGCTCTACGCGGTTTTGGCCCATTCCGCCACCCAGCCCCACCCCGAGCCTATAGCCTGGATGGTTGGTACTGCCTTCTGGTGGACAAAAGAAGAGGCAGAGAGGGATGCAGCGGAGACTGGGCTGCCGATTGTTGGGCTGGGGCCGATGACCGAAAGTGCCGACATTGATCAGCTCCAGCTGGAGATCGCAGAGCTGCAGCTGGCACTGACGGTGCACGATGACGCAGCGATCCAGGATGAATGTATTCGGGCCGAGAACTCGGAGCTGCACGCCAAGCTGGCCGAACGGAGTGCCCCAATAATTCCAGAGCTGACCAGCGATCTTCGCGAAATTCTCGGGCGCCCGAACTTCACCTGCCACCACGTCGCCAAGGCACTTCGGGTCATGGGGATCACCATCGCCCCTAAGTCCGAGGATGAGCAGGCCGTCGTGATCCACTGGCTTCTCGGGCACTACCTGAAACATGGCGCAGATTGGCGCCAGCGAGCCACCGCCGAACTCGAAGCGGCCAGCGAGACGATGAAAGCCTGAAAGAGCACATCTGTACTCCATCCCGCTGTAACCCCTTCCCCTCTATTTCGAAGCGGCGAGCAGGTCAGCGGCGGGAGCGCCTTCGGCTGCAACCCGGCGCGCTCGACCCACGCCCCAAGCAAGGGCCCTGGTCATCGACTCGCCAGGCCGAGAATCAAAGGCCTCCTCGTGAATGGCCATCCCGCCTGGTGCATATACCCCGATGAACATCTGCGTGCTGCCAGTTCGCGACAGTCGCACCTGGACATCTATGTATGTCCCATCATCGAGTGCCTCGTCATGAGTGCGGTGATGAAGCATCGGATCAGCCCAATTCCAGAAAACATCGCCGCGAATTCGCATACAGCCCTCCTGCAACCGTCAGTGGGGTGGTGTTTATTCAAGTTAGCCAAAGCCAAACGGGTCGCAGTGGCATTTAGCCAATTTACGATCTTAATCGGATAAGCGGCAATCCCCTCTCCCCTCTATTCACTGCCGCGATATGGCGGCCAAGGACTACCCGTGCCTGAAGAAACGTTGATTGACCTCGAAAGCCTTGAGCAGAAAGCCCGCGCTGCCAGTCCCGGCCCATGGGTGGTTCACGCAGACGGCATGGAATTCGGCAGCTCAGATCGCTCCACAAACCCTGGAATCGACACCGCAGATGGCCAGGTGGTCTGCTGGTGGGGCACCGGTCTATGCGGAATACCGCAGAAGCCAGATGCCGAATTCATCGCCAGCGCCAATCCTGAAACTGTGCTGGCAATGGTTGAAGAGATCCGCAGCCTGCGCCGCGCCCTCGGCGGCATGCTTTTCGCCTTTGACGACGGCGTAGGTGAGGACTGGTCGCAGAGCGTGCTCGACTTTGCCCGTCAGGTCACCCCGGCAGTCGAGTTCAAATCATGACCCGCCTCGCCCTCTGCCTCCTGCTGCTGGCCACCCTGGCCGGCTGCGAACCGATGACACCAGAGCAGGCTGCGCGACAGAAGCCTGCGCGACACAAGCTGACGAACCCTATGCGCGACACAACCGTCGAGCATGACGACGTCCGAGCAGTGACCTGCTGGAAGTGGTCAGCTGGCGGCGGTGCCGGCGCGGCAAGCGGCCTTTCCTGTTTGCCCGACTGGATGCTGCGTGGCCCAGACCAGGCCGGCAACGAGCGCCAGCTCTCCCCGCACGAAACCCAACCCGAACCTACACCCGCTATGGCGCCTGGGCGCTGGATTGATGAGAGGTATGAGCTGTGAGCAAGAAGAAAACGCACTTCACCATCGTCTCCAGCGATGAGCTGGAAGCCCTGCGACGGGACAGGGCTCGCCTGAATGCCATCGAATCCTGCTGCTGGGACGTCGTCTTCGAAAGCCATTCGAACAGCATGGACGGCGACTACACCATCGGCATCGAGATCGTTGGTCACTACATGGGCAAGCCCAACCGGCGAGTTCTTGGGGAGAACTACAACGAAAACCTGCGCGCCGCCATCGATCAAGCGCTGACCGCCGAGGCCTATCCGCCAGAACGGCCAGAGTACGACATTTACGGTAACCCCGAGCGGAGGCGCGCATGACCGACCTGATAGAAGTGAAGACGGCAGACCTTGCCGGCGAGCCACTAGGCTGGGCGGTGGGCATGGCCGAAGGCATGGCTCTACACCTCGAGCCGCCCCAGTACGGCAACGGGTGGCGCGTATTCGCCATCTACCGGGGCGAGGCGACTGAGCGCTGCGAGCGGTACAACCCATGGGAGGCCTGGACGCTGGGCGGGCCGCTCTTCGACAAGCACTGCAAGGGCTTCGGCATGCTGCAAGACGGCACAGACGCACGGTACCGAGCATTCGCCTATGACCGGCCTACCGGATTCAGCCGCTTAGCCGGGGGCCCAACGATTCTCGTCGCGGGCTGCAGGGCGATAGCCGCTTTGAACTTTGGCGATACCGTCCAGGTACCCAAGGAGCTGACACATGACTGATTTCAATGATACGCAGCGCCTGGACTTCATCTTGACGCGAGGCCGGCAAGTCGTTTTGGAAGGCGTGGGCACCAACGGCCGTGGCACGTTCTTCTACGAGCTCTACGTGCAGGAAGGTATCTGGCCAGACGCGAAGTACGAGTGCATTCACCTCGAAGGCCCTGCCGACTTCTATGGCAGCCCCGAACAAAAGCGCCATGCAATCGACCTTGCTATGGAGGCTCAGCCATGATCGCACCTACCTGCATGGCCTACCTGGTATGGAAGACGCCGCGATGAACGAAGTCAGCCTGTACCAAGGCGATTGCCTAGAGGTGATGAAGACGATCCCAAATGCAAGCGTCGACCTGATTCTGGCTGACCTTCCCTACGGCACAACGCAGTGTGCCTGGGATTTGGTTATTCCGTTTGCCCCCCTGTGGGAGCAGTACTTGAGAATCGCCAAGCCTGAGACGGCTGTTGTACTTTGCGCGGCCCAGCCGTTTAGCTCGCTGGTGGTCGCCAGCAACCCCGGCGACTACCGTTACGAGTGGATCTGGGAGAAAGGTAACGCGACAGGCTTCCTCAATGCGAAGAAGCAACCACTGCGGGCGCACGAGAGCGCCCAAGTCTTCTACCGGCGCCAGCCGGTGTACAACCCGCAGATGACCTCCGGGCACGAGCGGCGCACGGCGAAGCGGAAGACGGTCAACTCGGAGTGCTACGGCAAGGCCCTGTCGCTCACCGAGTACGACTCAACAGATCGGTACCCTCGCTCAGTGCAGTTCTTCTCGAGCGACAAGCAGACGGCCAGCTTCCACCCTACGCAGAAGCCAGTGAGCTGGATGCGGTTCCTGATAGCCACCTACACCAATGCGGGGCAAGTCGTGCTCGACAACACGATGGGTAGCGGCACCACCGGCGTAGCAGCAGTCCAGTTAGGCCGTCGTTTCATCGGGATCGAGAAGGACACCGACGAAAACGGCAATCCGCTTGGCTACCTCGACATTGCCAGGCAGCGCATCGACGAGGCCATCGCCATTCGCAACATCCAGGCAGCGCAGATCGAACTGTTCGAAGCTCAAGCCTAACCCCCTCCCCCAACTACTCAAGCCCGCCGACATGCGCGGGCGAGGATGACCTATGTCTGCAACAGAACGATTCCACCACACCGCGAATGACTGCCTAGAGCGCCTGGCGGCCGATCTCTGGCCGGAAGCCAAGTTGGCTCTGGTCATCTACACCCCTGAAAAGCCTGAGCTCGACCTCGTGCTCAAAGATAGCGGCCTCAACGTAGACGAGGTCGTGAGCACCCTCCGGCGGCGCGGGGGCCTGGGCATAGGTGGCGAGAACATCTACAAGCGACTGCTCTGTGACGCCATCATCGGCGCCATGGCTTTCGGCAAGCAGAACAACAACCCTCCACCAGATGGCCACTGGGGTCAGGAGTTCTGGGATATCGGTCGCGCCGAAGGTGCGCTGCAGGAGGAACTTGTACGGGCGCTGCGCCGGGTGCGCACAGAGCTGGATGCTTGCCAGCGAGTGATCCATTACGCGGGCGGCTTCGATCCGGCCTACATTCGCGACGCCCAGGCCGCACTTAAAGTCGCCGACGCCGTGCTCGAGCAAACACACGTCTGACCACCAACCTGCCGCCGCCGGCGGCGTGGAGACCACCCATGGAAACCGCCAACACCGGTGACGTCGACAAAGTTACCGAACAGAAAATGGCCGATTTACTCGGCTGCACGAAGCGCGCTCTCGAAGGCCGGCGACTACGGGGGTCTATTCCCGAGGGCGTATGGATAAAGCACAGCGGCCGAATTATCTACAGCAAAAAGAGGTATGACGAATGGCTGGAAAGCCAATGGATTTACCCCCTGGCATCGACGTCCACTACGGCTCGCTCCGGCTCAGGTTCATTTGGGAAGGTGCTCGCAGGAGTGAGACCCTTCCCTATCCCCCGACACAAAAAGGCATCAAGGCTGCATCCCAGCTTCGAGATAAAGTAAACAGCCTGATAAAGCTCAACCTACTCGACCATGACAAGTACGCAGAACTCTTTCCCAGCTCCGGCGCTGTCGTTGGTGGCGTACCAACGTTCGGCGAGTACGCGCAATTGTGGTTGGACAGCCGGGAGATCGCGGCGGGCACGAGGCTCAATTACAAAGGCACCTTGAATCTGTATTGGGTGCCCCACCTCGCCTTGGTACGTATAGATCTAATCACGTCCACGCTTCTTAGGCGGATCGTCACCTCGATCACCTGGACATCGGCATCCGTTAAACGCAATGCCATGGTGAAGCTGTCGACAATCCTCCGCTCAGCTGTGCTGGACGGGCTGATCACCAGGAATCCCGCCGAAGCGATCCAACTTCCAGCGCGCTCAAGGAAGGAAGTCGATCCGTTCACTCTCGACGAGGCCAATTTGATCATCGCTGAGCTATACAAGCACGCGCACTGGCCCAGCCAGATCTACGCAGCATTCTTCGAGTTCATGTTCTTCACGGGGCTTCGTCTCTCTGAAGGCTTGGCTCTACGCTGGGATGCGGTGGATTCAATAAAGAAAACCGCTCACGTCCGACGGACAGTCGCGCTGGGCGTTGTGGAAGAGAGGACTAAAACCGGCCGTGATCGGTTTGTTCTGCTCAACGACAGAGCGCTGCATGCCTTGGCGTTCGCGAAGCAGTATGCAGAGCGCCGCAAGCAGGGCAAGGGGCAGTTCAATGAGTCGCCGTTCGTCTTCCCTCCAGGGAAGAATGGCGAGTACGTCAAGCAGACATCGGACCTCCACCACCAATGGCGCCCAACCCTGAAGGGTTTGGGGATCCGATATCGCCCACCGTATAACTGCCGCCATACCTATGCGACAATATGCTTAATGTCCGGTCTCAACCCCGCATTCATCGCCCAACAGCTCGGGCATAGCGTGCAGATGCTCTTATCGACTTATGCACGTTGGATTAACTCGTCCAATGACTGGCAGGAGCTGGAAAAGCTCCAGATTGGTCCAAAATTGGTCCGTAGCTGCGATGAAGCCACGTAAGTTATTGATAGGTAAGCTCCTTGATCTCCACCGCTAATATCACCATGCAATTCGGCTCCAAGCCGCTGTTCGAAAACGTTTCGGTCAAATTCAACAACGGCAACCGCTATGGCCTGATCGGCGCCAACGGCTGCGGCAAGTCGACCTTCATGAAGATCCTGGGCGGCGACCTGGAGCCTTCTGGCGGCCAGGTGATGCTCGAGCCGAACACGCGCCTGGGCAAGCTGCGCCAGGACCAGTTCGCCTACGAAGAATTCACCGTGATCGATACCGTGATCATGGGCCACGGCCATCTCTGGAAGGTCAAGGCCGAGCGTGACCGTATCTATTCGCTGCCTGAAATGTCCGAAGAAGACGGTATGGCGGTCGCCGAGCTGGAAACGGAGTTCGCCGAAATGGACGGCTACACCGCCGAGTCCCGCGCAGGCGAATTGCTGCTGGGCCTGGGTATTCCGCTGGAGCAGCATTTCGGCCCCATGAGCGAAGTGGCGCCAGGCTGGAAACTGCGCGTGCTGCTGGCCCAGGCGTTGTTCTCCGACCCGGACGTACTGCTGCTCGACGAGCCAACCAACCACCTGGACATCAATACCATCCGCTGGTTGGAAACCGTGCTCACCGCGCGTAACAGCACCATGGTGATCATTTCCCACGACCGCCACTTCCTCAACAGCGTGTGCACCCACATGGCTGACCTGGACTACGGTGAGCTGCGCCTGTTCCCCGGCAACTACGACGAGTACATGACCGCCGCCACCCAGGCCCGCGAGCAGTTGCTGTCGGACAACGCCAAAAAGAAAGCCCAGATCGCCGAACTGCAAACCTTCGTCAGCCGCTTCTCGGCCAACGCCTCCAAGGCCAAGCAAGCCACCTCGCGGGCCAAGCAGATCGACAAGATCCAGCTGGCCGAGGTCAAGCCGTCGAGCCGGGTCAGCCCGTTCATCCGCTTCGAGCAGACCAAGAAACTGCACCGCCAGGCTGTGACGGTCGAAAAAATGGCCAAGGCCTTCGACGACAAGGTGCTGTTCAAGGACCTCGGCTTCACCGTCGAAGCCGGAGAGCGCGTCGCGATCATCGGACCCAACGGCATCGGCAAGACCACCTTGCTGCGTACGCTCGTGGGCGAGATGACCCCGGACAAGGGCGAAGTCAAATGGACCGACAGCGCGGAAGTGGGCTACTACGCCCAGGACCACGCCCATGATTTCGAAGACGACATGACCCTGTTCGACTGGATGGGCCAGTGGACATCGGGTGAGCAGGTGATCCGCGGCACGCTGGGGCGCATGCTGTTCTCCAACGATGAAATCCTCAAGTCGGTCAAGGTCATCTCCGGTGGCGAACAGGGCCGCATGCTGTTCGGCAAGCTGATTCTGCAAAAGCCCAACGTGTTGGTCATGGACGAACCGACCAACCACCTGGACATGGAATCGATCGAAGCGTTGAACCTGGCACTGGAAAACTATCCAGGCACCCTGCTCTTCGTCAGCCACGACCGTGAATTCGTCTCCTCGCTTGCGACCCGCATCATCGAGCTGTCAGCCGATGGCGTGGTGGACTTCAGCGGCACCTACGACGAATACCTGCGCAGTCAGGGCGTGGTGGCTTGATTCAGCGTAATCGCTGAACGCCTCTGAGGCTGCGGCGCATCGAGCGTCTGCTCGAAAAACGCAGCCGTCTCGCGTTGCAGCGAACGATGGATGTGCCGGCGGTCCACACCCTCGGCATCCTTGCACAGCGCCGGCATGCGCAGGGCCTGCTCGGCGTCGCAATGCGCCATGAATACGAAATGACCGGCGCCTGCCAGCAGGCGGTAGTCAGGTGTGAGGGGTAACTTGCGAGCCAGGGCCTGGGCGTTGCGATCCACCGCCACGAGCTGGTCCTTGTCGCCGCTGTAGATGAGCGCCGGCAGGTGCACATCGACCAGGGCGTGGCGTCCGAACAGCAGGCTCAGCGGCGCCATCAGCATCACTGCGCCGACGCGTGAGTCTGCCTGTGGCGAAAGTTCGCTGCGGTCGGCAATCAATACACCGTGGGTTTTGCAGGCATCGTGATCATCCGGTCGCTCGAGGCAATACGCACGCAGGCGATCAAGGTCAGGGCGCGCGCCGGCCAGGATCAAGGCAGTTTCGCCGCCAGCCGAATAGCCAATCAATCCGACTTTCCCGCCATTGAGCCGAGGCCCAAGCAGTGCATCGCTGCGCGCTGCGGTGATAGCAGCGCTGACTTGCAGCGGCCGACCGTACAGATTGCTCAGGGTGCCCAGCCGGCTGGGGTCGCGGGCATTGTCGCCTGGGTGGACCACGGCCACCACTACATACCCTTGCTTGGCCAGTGAGGTTGCCAAATAGTGCAAGGCCAGTGGGCTACCGGTGTTGCCATGCGAGAGCACGAGCAACGGAAAACGCCCTTGGGCCACAGGCGCCTCTTCAGCCACCTCCAGCGCGTAACCGTCGATGTGGCTGGCGCGGGTATGCCCCTTGGCGGGATAGAACGCCAAGGCTTGCATCGGGCGGTTGTCTACCGGGTCGGTCAGGGTCATGTGATGCAGCCCTGCCACCCAGGGCGCAGCATCAGCGGCGCCCATCGGGCCAACGACCATGGCCAGTGCCAGCAAGCAACGAGAAAGGATCATGGGGGCTCTGCGCATCTGCCACTGAATAGCTTGAGCTTAATCGCTGCCCTCCCGTCAAAAATGAAAAACCGATGAAACATCGGCTGCGCCATGGAAGATCCGTTCTGTGTTTGTGCGCGTCATCGAACCCATGGCATATAGGCAGGTCAATCAGACGTCGTCGATCATTCGCAATCGTGGAGAGCCGAGCATGAGCACACCCGCTTACCAACCCCCGAAGGTATGGCGCAACGAAGCGGCCTCGGGGGGCCACTTCGCCAGTATCAACCGGCCGGTCGCCGGGCCTACCCATGACAAGGACCTGCCAGTGGGCGAGCAACCGCTGCAGCTTTATTCGCTGGCGACACCCAATGGCGTCAAGGTCACCATCGCCCTGGAAGAGCTGCTGGAACTTGGCCATGCCGGCGCTGAATACGATGCCTGGCTGATTAGAATTGGCGAGGGTGACCAGTTCTCCAGCGGATTCGTACAGGTCAACCCCAACTCGAAGATCCCCGCATTGCTTGACCGCAGCGTCGAGCCGCCGGTGCGGGTATTCGAATCAGGCTCCATCCTGCTGTACCTGGCCGAGAAGTTCGATGCCCTGCTCCCGCAAACGGCCGCCGAGCGCACCGAAGCCCTGAACTGGCTGTTCTGGCAAATGGGCGCGGCGCCGTACTTGGGTGGTGGGTTCGGACACTTCTACGTCTATGCCCCTGAAAAGATCGAGTACGCGATCAATCGCTTCACCATGGAAGCCAAGCGCCAGCTGGACGTGCTCGACCGCCGTTTGAGCGAGACCACCTACCTTGCCGGCGGCCATTACAGCATCGCCGACATAGCCGTGTGGTCATGGTACGGCCAGCTGGTGCTGGGCAACCTCTACAACGCTGCTGAGTTTCTCGCGGTTCACGAATACCCCAATGTTCAGCGCTGGGCCCAGGCGATCGCTGCACGGCCCGCCGTGCAGCGGGGCACGCGGGTCAACCGGACCTGGGGAGATGAATCCAGCCAGGTACCGGAGCGGCATTCGGCAGCGGACCTGGACTGAACGGTCCGTTGATGTCGGGCGGCCCTGATTGCGGGGCCGCCCAGGCGTCAACGAAGCGTCCTGGCTCAATGCCCGCATGCATGCACCCATTTGCCCGTGCGCACACCTGCGCACGCTTTAACCTTCTTGTACACTCCCTGCATCAGCCTGATGCCATTCACCTCTAGGGCCGCTGCGCGGCCCCAACGATCCTGGATGAACAGCATTACCGCATTAGCCCAACCTGCACTTTCTGGTGAACGCATGATCGAGGTAACCGAGGTTTCCATTGCCGAGCTGCGCAGCGCGCTCGAGTCGGGCCGCACGACGGCGGTCGAACTGGTCAAGGCCTACCTGGCCCGCATAGACGCCTATGATGGCGCCGACACCGACACCGCCCTCAATGCCGTGGTAGTCCGCAATCCTGATGCACTGGCCGAGGCCGAGGCCTCCGACGCCCGCCGGGCCCGTGGAGAGGTGCTCGGGCCATTGGACGGGATACCCTACACCGCCAAGGACAGCTACCTGGTAAAAGGCCTGACCGCAGCGTCCGGCAGCCCGGCCTTTAAGCATCTGGTAGCCCAGCGCGACGCCTTCACCATCGAACGGCTGCGCGGGGCCGGGGCCATCTGCCTGGGCAAGACCAACATGCCACCCATGGCCAACGGTGGCATGCAGCGCGGCGTCTATGGCCGCGCCGAGAGCCCCTACAATGCGGCATACCTGACCGCGCCCTTCGCTTCAGGCTCTTCCAACGGTGCCGGTACCGCGACAGCTGCGAGCTTCAGCGCCTTCGGCCTGGCTGAGGAAACCTGGTCCAGCGGCCGCGGCCCTGCGTCGAACAATGGCCTGTGCGCCTACACACCCTCACGCGGGGTCATTTCGGTAAGGGGTAACTGGCCCCTCACGCCGACGATGGATGTGGTCGTGCCATTCGCCCGCACCATGCATGACCTGCTGGAAATTCTCGACGTGGTCGTGGCCGATGACCCTGATACCCGGGGCGACCTGTGGCGGCTGCAGCCTTGGGTGTCGATCCCGAAGCCCTCGCAGGTACGCCCAGCCAGCTACCTCGACCTGGCAGCGGGCACCGCCGCCTTGCAAGGCAAAAAGTTTGGCGTACCGCGCATGTACATCAACGCCGATGAGCACGCGGGCACGTCGGAAAAGCCGGGTATCGGCGGCCCCACTGGCCAGCGTATCCATACGCGGGCAAGTGTCATGACGCTCTGGCAGCACGCTCGCCAAGCCCTGGAAAACGCCGGTGCGCAGGTTGTGGAAGTCGACTTCCCGCTGGTCACCAACTGCGAAGGCGACCGGCCGGGCGCCCCCACCGTCTACAACCGTGGCATCGTCAGCAAGGCTTTCCTGCACGATGAGCTGTGGGAACTCTCCGGCTGGGCGTTCGACGATTTCCTGCGTGCCAACGACGATCCGAATCTCAATCGGCTGGCGGATGTGGACGGCCCGCAAATCTTCCCACACGACCCCGGCACTTTGCCTAACCGTGAGGATGATCTGGCCGCTGGCATGGACGAGTACGTCACCATGGCCAAGCGCGGCCTGAAGACGTGGGATCAGATCGAGACCCTGCCTGACGGCCTGCGTGGCCTTGAACAGACCCGCAAGATCGACCTGGAAGACTGGATGCAAACCCTTGGGCTGGATGCCGTGCTGTTCCCTACTGTGGCCGATGTAGGGCCTGCCGATGCTGATGTGAACCCGGCGTCGGCTGACATTGCCTGGAGCAATGGCGTGTGGGTGGCCAACGGCAACCTGGCCATACGCCACCTGGGCGTGCCCACGGTCACCGTGCCCATGGGCGTGATGAGCGACATTGGTATGCCGGTAGGCCTGACCTTCGCGGGGCGGGCCTACAGTGACAATGCGCTGTTGAGCTATGCCGCAGCGTTCGAAGCCACGGGTTCACGACGGATCATTCCACCACGCACCCCAGCCTTGGGCTGAAAGCACAGGTGAGCGCCAAGCGACTCGCACAAATCAACATTATGTGTAAATATGCACAAAATGTTGATTTGAAGAGTTCGCATGGCCCTGTTGCCCGAAGATGAACGCCGCTTGACCTTGAGCGTGCTCAAAGCCTCTATCGAGGCCTTGGGCAGTGTCGTCACTCACAACACCGAAATTCTGCTTCACGACCTGGACCAGCCCGAGCGGTCCGTCGTGGCCATCGTCAATGGGCACCTTTCTGGCCGGCAGGTGGGCAGTCCTATCCTGGCTGTGCCGGAGCAGGATCAGGGCCTGCAAGCCTTGATGGAGGCCGCAGCCGATCAGCAAGGCTGTGGGCCCGTTGTGCTGCCCGACTATCCGACCGCCATCAAGGGCCGCACGCTGCGCAGCGCTACCGCGATCTTTCGCGACAGCGCTGGCCACCCTTTCGCCAGCCTTTGCGTCAACACCGATGTCACCGGCCTGGACGCTGCCATGGGCTTTCTACAAAGCTTCGCGCCCATGGGCAGCTCGCCCGCAGCGGCAGAGCCCGCGGACATGGAGGCGCTGATGAGCGAGATCATCCAGGCGGCGCTGCATGACACCGGCCAAGGCCGCATGACCCGGCAAGCCAAGATCGAAGCGGTCCGCGTGATGCAGGAACGCGGGCTGTTCATCGTCAAGGGCGGCGTCGAGAAAGCGGCCAACGCCCTCGGCGTGACCCGCTATACCGTCTACAACTACCTCGAACATTTGCGCGGAGCCTCCCAATGACCTTGCACATCCGTACCCCCCTCATCGAATCACGCCCACTGTCGCTGGCTGCCGATTGCACTGTCTGGCTCAAGCTCGAGGCATTGCAGCCCTGCGGCTCCTTCAAGCTGCGCGGCGTTGCCCACGCCTGTGAGTTCCACCATGCCCGCGGCGCGAAACGGTTCGTGTCTTCCTCAGGCGGCAACGCCGGGCTTGCCGTCGCCTATGTCGGGCGCAAGCTCGGCGTTCCCGTGACCGTGGTCGTGCCCGAGACCACCACCGTGCGTGCCCAGGAATTGCTGCGTCTTGAGCACGCTGAGGTCATCGTCCACGGGCAGTCCTGGCAGGAGGCCAATGCGTTGGCGCTGAGCCTGATGGGTGACGATGCCGCGTTCATTCATCCGTTCGACGACCCTTTGCTGTGGGAAGGCCATGCCAGCCTGGTCGATGAGGTGGCCGAAGCCGGCATCAAGCCCGATGCGGTTGTGCTTTCGGTGGGCGGCGGGGGTTTGCTGAGCGGCGTCGTGCAGGGGCTACAACGTAATGGCTGGGCCGATGTGCCGATCCTGGCCGTGGAAACCCATGGCGCAGCCTCCCTGCATGCCGCCATCGAAGCCGGCGAACTGGTGACCTTGGAGCGGTTGGATACGATTGCCACCACCCTGGGCGCGAAACAGGTAGCCGAACACGCGTTTCGCTGTACCCAGCAACACCCCGTGCACAGCCTGCTGGTCAGTGACCGGCAGGCCCTGGAGGCGTGCGAGCGCTTTTTGCTGGATCACCGTCTGCTGGTCGAGCCCGCCTGCGGCGCCGCCTTGGCGGTAGCGTATGAGGCCAGCGCGCTGGCAAGCTACCGCAATGTACTGGTGGTCGTGTGCGGGGGCGCCACGGCTACCTTGGCGCAGATCCAGGCATGGCGTGCAGCGCTCGAGGCATGAACCAGCCTGCCGGGAGCGGTCATGAACCGCTCCTTGCATAACCCCGCTGCACTCTGCACGTATAGACACGGCCCAAAAAAAGCCCGTGATACACACGGGCAACTGAGCACCAACGCAATAACCTGTGTTCTCAGCCCTTCTTCAATGCCTGCTCCTTGTGCATGGCCATGTGCCCGGTCTTGTCGCTCTTGACCTCGTACTGTGGCTCCTCTTTTGAGCAATGGCGCTGACGCCCCATGAACTCGACGTCCTGGGTATGCACTTTTTCTACGGTGCCGTGTACGACCCCGGCCTCGGAATTCCAGTGCACCTTGTCACCTTTCTTGAAGGTATTGCTCATCGATTTCTCCTTGTAACCTGCGCGGGAGGATTGAGAGTGTCATCTGTCGTTGTTCTACTGAGCACGCCGAGCATAAAAAGATTCAGTCACGGCAACGATGCCCAGACGAAATGCAATTGCACCCTTTCGGTCTGCGGCGAGTGAAGGCACAATGCGTGTCCTTTTTTTGGCCGGCCTTGCCGAGGGCCTCTAAATGATCAATACGCCGTACTACCTCATCGACAAGACCAAGCTGCTGAGCAACATGCAGAAGATCGCCTATGTGCGCGAACACTCGGGTGCCAAAGCGCTGCTGGCGCTCAAGTGCTTCGCCACTTGGTCGGTGTTCGACCTGATGCAGCAGTACATGGACGGCACCACGTCGTCTTCGCTGTACGAGCTCAAGCTCGGCCGCCAGAAGTTCGCCGGCGAAACCCACGCCTACAGCGTGGCGTGGGCCGACGACGAGGTCCAGGAGATGCTCGAGAACTGCGACAAGATCATCTTCAACTCCATCGGCCAGCTGCAACGTTTCGCCGAGCAGTCCGAAGGCAAGGTACGGGGTCTGCGCGTCAACCCACAAGTCAGCAGCTCGGACTATCAGCTGGCCGACCCGGCACGCCCGTTCAGCCGCCTAGGGGAATGGGACCCTGCCAAGATCGAAACCGTAATCGATCAGGTATCGGGGTTCATGTTCCACAACAACTGCGAGAACGGCGACTTCGCCCTGTTCGACCAGATGCTGACCCGCATCGAGGAACGTTTCGGCCACCTGCTGCACAAAGTGAAATGGGTAAGCCTGGGCGGCGGCATCCATTTCACCGGCGAAGGCTATGCGCTGGAAGATTTCTGCGCGCGTCTGAAGGCGTTCTCGCAAACCTATGGCGTACAGGTTTACCTGGAGCCAGGTGAAGCCGCGATCACCCAGAGCGCTTCGCTGGAAGTGACCGTGCTGGACACGCTGTACAACGGTAAGCACCTGGCCGTGGTCGACAGCTCGATCGAAGCGCACATGCTCGACCTGCTGATCTACCGCCTCAATGCCAAGATGGCGCCCAACGACGGTGAGCACACCTACATGGTATGCGGCAAATCGTGCCTGGCCGGCGATATTTTCGGTGAATACCAGTTCGAACGCCCACTGGCGATCGGCGACCGCCTGTCCTTCGTGGATGCTGCGGGTTACACCATGGTCAAGAAAAACTGGTTCAACGGTTTGAAGATGCCATCCATCGTGGTCAAGCAACTCGACGGCAGCGTCGAGGTGGTGCGCGAGTTCGGTTTCGAAGACTACGTTTCCAGCCTGTCGTAAGACAGGCCTCGTCTGTAAGGAGCAACAGGTAAATTGAAGAAGAACGTTCTTATCATTGGTGCAGGAGGTGTCGCCAAGGTGGTGGCCCACAAGTGCGCGCAGCATAACGACGAACTGGGTCGTATTGCCATCGCGTCACGGAACATCTCCAAATGCCAGGCCATCATCGACAGCGTCAAGGCCAAGGGTAGCCTCAAGGTACCCGCCGACATCCAGGCCTTTTCGCTCAATGCCCTCGACGTCGAGGCGACCAAGGCATTGATCCGCGAAACCGAATCGCAAATCGTGATCAATGTCGGCTCTGCATTCCTGAACATGTCGGTGCTGCGTGCATGCATCGATACCGGCGCTGCCTACCTGGATACTGCCATCCACGAAGAGCCGGGCAAGATCTGTGAAACCCCGCCATGGTACGGAAACTACGAGTGGAAACACCTCGAAGAGTGCCAGGCCAAGAACATCACGGCCATTCTCGGTGTCGGTTTCGACCCGGGCGTGGTCAACAGCTACGCAAAGCTTGCGCAGCAGCAGTATTTCGACCGCATTGATTCGATCGACATCCTCGACGTCAATGCAGGCTCGCATGGCAAGTACTTTGCCACCAACTTCGACCCGGAAATCAATTTCCGCGAGTTCACCGGGCAGGTGTGGAGCTGGCAGAACAGCCAGTGGACCAGCAACACCATGTTCGAAGTCAAGCGCACCGATGACCTGCCCGTGGTGGGTTCGCAAAACCTGTACCTCACCGGTCACGATGAAGTGCACTCCATCTCCAAGAACCTGAACGTACCCAACGTCCGGTTCTGGATGAGTTTCGGCGAGCACTACATCAATGTGTTCACGGTCCTGAAAAACCTGGGCCTGCTCAGCGAGCAGCCGGTCAAGACCGCAGAAGGCCTGGAAGTGGTACCGCTGAAAGTGGTCAAGGCCGTGCTGCCTGATCCAGCGTCCCTGGCGCCTGGCTACACCGGCAAGACCTGCATTGGTGACCTGGTCAAGGGCACCAAGGACGGGCAACCGCGTGAAGTGTTCATCTACAACGTGGCCGATCACGAAGAGGCGTACGCCGAAACGGACAGCCAGGGCATTTCCTATACCGCTGGCGTACCACCGGTAGCCGCTGCCTTGCTGGTGGCTCGCGGCGAGTGGGATGCCAAGCGCATGGTCAACGTCGAGGAGCTGCCTGCCGAGCCGTTCCTCAAGGCGCTGGACGTGATGGGCCTGCCAACCCGTGTGAAGGACGAAAAAGGCGACCGTCCGTGGGACGCTGAAGCCTGATTCACCCAAGAGGGCGCCTTCGAGGCGCCCTCTTCTTTTATCGCCCAACCCCACCATGTCTTTCACGAGCGCTGAAACCCAGTAGCTGCCCGCGCCATCAACCACTCATCGGATAACCTAGGAATCTGCTCGGATATCTCGCCGCGCGGCGTTCAGCACTTGCAATTGACCTTAGCCCTCAATACTGTATGAATATTCAGTACGACAGGTAAGAGTCATGCAACTGATCGCCAAACTGGGCATTCTTGCCGATGCCGCCAAGTACGATGCATCTTGCGCCAGCAGTGGTGCGCCAAAGCGCAGCTCGCGTGGCGGCAACGGTTTGGGCGCTACCAACGGCATGGGCATTTGCCACAGCTACACCCCAGATGGTCGCTGCGTGTCTCTGCTGAAGATTCTGCTTACCAACTTTTGCCTGTACGACTGCCAGTATTGCGTCAACCGACGCTCGAGCAATGTGCCCCGCGCACGGTTCAGCCCTGAAGAAGTGGTGCGCCTGACGCTGGACTTCTACCGGCGCAACTGCATCAGTGGCCTGTTTTTGAGCTCGGGCATCATCCGCTCGGCTGACTACACCATGGAGCAGCTGATCAGGGTCGCGCGGTTGCTGCGCGAAGAACATAACTTCCGTGGCTATATCCATCTCAAGACCATTCCGGACGCCGATCCGCTGTTGATCGAAGAAGCAGGCCGTCTGGCCGATCGCTTGAGCGTTAACATCGAACTGCCTACCGACGACAGCCTCAAGCGCCTGGCACCGGAAAAGCAAGCATCGACCATCCGTCAAGCCATGGGCGTGATTCATCAAGGGCAGCAAGCGGTAGCCAACGAGCCTCGCGCCCCGCGCTTCACCCCTGCCGGTCAAAGTACCCAGGTCATCGTCGGGGCTGACAGTACTGACGACAGCACACTGCTGCGCAATGCCGAATCGCTGTACCAAGGGTACGGCCTCAAACGTGTCTACTACTCAGCCTTCAGCCCCATCCCCGACAGCCCTGGCAGCGTGCCACTGGCCGCCCCGCCTCTGCTGCGTGAACACCGCCTGTATCAAGCCGATTTTCTCTTGCGCGGGTACGGGTACAAGGCCGGCGAGCTGTTGGGACAAACTGGCAACCTGGCGCTGGATATCGATCCCAAATTGGCATGGGCGCTGGCCAATCGCGAAGTGTTCCCGCTGGATGTGAACCGCGCAGAGCCCGCGCTGCTGGCCCGTATTCCAGGCATAGGCCTGCGCAGCGTGCAGCGTCTGGTCGCCTTGCGCCGTGAGCGGCGTATCCGCTATGACGACCTGATCCAGCTGCGTTGCGTGCTCGACAAGGCCCGGCCCTTTATCGTCACCAGTGATTATCGCCCTGCCCAGGCCGACCTTCGCAGCAGCCTGCTGCGTGCCCGCCTGCGTGAACCACAGGCACCGGTCCAAATGGGGCTTTGGGGGTGATAGCGCTCGATTGCGATGACCTGTTCGGCGTCTGGCGGGATCAGGCCAGAGCCTTGCTGAGCCATGGCGTCGATCCGTCACAAGTCACCTGGTCCCATGGGCCCATGACCGACATGCTGGCCGACACCACCACGCTGCCGGCCGGTACGGGCCCGTTTCGGGCGAAGGTGCCGGCGGCCTTGCTCGGTCAACTGGAGGAAGCGGCACGCTATCACGGCGAGCAGCGGTGGAATCTGTTGTACGAAGTGCTGTGGCGGGTTGCTCACGGCGACCGCACGGCGATGCTGGCCGGTGATCGGCTGGGCAGCGAGCTGCATCGACGCATTAAGCAAGTCAGCCGCGAAGCCCATCACCTGCATGCGTTTTTGCGGTTCGTGCCGCTGCCTGAAGCGTTGGTCGAGCACTTGCAATTGGACCTGGTCGCTTTTCACGAACCTGCTCACGACATTCTGCAAAGCGCCAGCCCGCATTTTGCCGATAGGCTGGGGCGGCTGCGGTGGCTGATCGCAACGCCACGCGATGGCATCCGCTATGACGGCCGCCGCTTCGACTATCAACGGCAATGCCCGGAGCTCTGGCGGCAATGGGCGCAGCACGCAGAAGACCCTGGCGCCGAATTGTGGCGAACCTATTACCGCCACACCTTCAACCCCGCCCGGCTGAACCCCAATGCCCTGCGCCTGCACATGCCTGGCCGCTTCTGGCGCCACTTGCCAGAAGGGATGCTTATTCCTCAACTCGAGGGGCTGGCACGCCAAGGCAAGCAGCGGGACGGCCAGGCCTTGGAAGTCGCAGCCCAGGCTGGCAAGCAGATCAACAAGGCCTCGCGGAACAGTTGACTGCCGGAGCCCGAAAAGCGCGCCTGCCACAAACCCCGTGTTGAGCCGTAATGCTGTTCACTTAGGGCCGCTTCGCGACCCATCGCGGCACTAGGCCGCTCCCACCCTGACTGCGTGACGCTTGAGTCAAAGGGCTCACAGGACAGTGTGGAAGCGGCCTTGTGCCGCGATGGGCCGTGAAACGGCCCCAACGATCTTAAGTGAACAGCACTACGTGTTGAGCCGAACGTTCCGCGTGCCCTGCCGTCATAACCTGAGCCGGTGCCGACACGCAAAGAGGACGCGAGATGACCCAACCCGACCCGTCATACGTCAAGTGGCTTGAAGAACGCTCCATGCTAAAGGCATCCCAGGAGCGGGCCAGCCTGTACTCCGGGCAAGCGCGACTGTGGCAAAAGCCCTACGCCCTGGCCCAGCCGCGCCGTGCGACAGAAATCGCTTCGGTCTGGCTGACGGTTTACCCCGATGCGATCATCGCGCCCGACGGTTGCTCGGTGCTGGGCGCTTTGGCCCATGAAGCGCTCTGGAAGCGCCTGTCAGAAATTGGTATTCAAGGTGTCCACACCGGGCCAATCAAGCGTTCCGGCGGTATCAGCGGGCGCGAGCTTACGCCGAGCGTGGACGGCAACTTCGACCGGATCAGCTTTGACATCGACCCGCTCTACGGTACCGAGCAGGAACTGATACAGATGAGCCGCATGGCCGCCGCCCACAATGCCGTCACCATCGATGACCTGATCCCGTCGCACACCGGCAAAGGCGCCGATTTCCGCCTGGCCGAGCTGGGGCTGGCGCCCTACCCAGGCCTCTACCACATGGTCGAGATCCGTGAAGAGGATTGGGGGCTGCTTCCTGACGTGCCCGAAGGCCGCGATTCAGTCAACCTGCTCCCCGCTCAGTGCGACGAGCTCAAGGCACGCCACTACATCGTCGGTCAGCTACAACGGGTGATCTTCTTCGAGCCGGGCGTCAAGGAGACCGACTGGAGCGCCACGGCGCCAATCACGGGCGTGGATGGCAAGACCCGCCGGTGGGTTTACCTGCATTATTTCAAGGACGGTCAACCCTCCCTGAACTGGCTCGACCCGACCTTCACGGCGCAGCAGATGATCATAGGCGATGCCCTGCATGCCCTGGACTGCCTGGGCGCACGTGGTTTGCGCCTGGATGCCAATGGTTTCCTGGGTGTCGAAACACGCGCCAGCGGCACCGCCTGGTCGGAAAGCCACCCCTTGTCGCTGGTCGGTAACCAGTTGATCGGTGGCATGATCCGCAAGGCAGGGGGGTTCAGCTTCCAGGAGCTGAACCTCACCCTCGATGACATCGCCCAGATGTCCAGCGGCGGGGCCGACCTGTCCTACGACTTCATTACCCGACCGGCCTATCAGCACGCGCTACTGACCGGCGATACCGAATTCCTGCGCTTGATGTTCAAGGAAATGCACGCCTTCGGCATCGACCCAGCCTCGCTGATTCATGCGTTGCAAAACCATGATGAGTTGACGGTCGAGCTGGTGCATTTCTGGACCCTGCATGCGCATGACATGTACCTGTACAAGGGCCAGACCTTGCCCGGCAGCATCTTGCGCGAGCATATCCGGGAGGAAATCTACGAGCGCCTGTCCGGTGAGCATGCACCTTACAACCTGCGGTTCGTCACCAATGGCATCTCTTGCACCACGGCCAGCTTGATCACCGCTGCCTTGGGTATCCGGGAGCTTGATGACATCACCTCCGAGCAAGTTGAATCGATTCAGAAGCTGCATCTGCTGCTGGTGATGTACAACGCCATGCAGCCTGGTGTGGTGGCCATATCCGGTTGGGACCTGGTGGGTGCCCTGCCCTTGCCTGCCGAAGCGGTGGCTGAGCGGATGACCGACGGCGACACACGTTGGATACACCGCGGCGGTTATGATCTGGCAGGTCTGGACCCAGAGGCCCAGGCCTCAGTGCGCGGTATGCCGCGTGCCCGTGCCTTGTACGGCAGCCTTGATGAACAACTCGAGCGCAGTGACTCGTTCGCCAGCAAGGTCAAAAAGCTGCTCGCGGTTCGCCAGGCATATGGCATCGCCACTAGCCGACAACTGCTGGTGCCCGACGTGACCTCGCCTGGCCTGCTGGTGATGGTGCATGAACTGCCTGCAGGGCGCGGTATCCAGATAACCGCCCTGAACTTCAGCCAGGACGAAATCAGTGAGGAGCTGCAACTGACCGGTTTCACGCCAGGCCCTGTGGTGGACATGATCAACGAAACGGTCGAGGGCGATTTGACCGAGGACGGACGCTTGATGGTTAATCTGGACCCCTATGAGGCGTTGTGCCTGCGCATCGTCAACAGCAGTGGTCACGTCTGAGGTGCGGTGACTTGCATTTGCGGGCGCCTGGGCATAGTTTGCGCAAGTCAACTTACCCGTGCCCAGGAGCAACGCAATGTACACCGGCATCGTCCAGGCCGTCCGCCCTCTGCTTGATGTAGCCCGTCACCCTGGCCACAACCAGTTCACCATCGACCTCACCCCGGCACTGCTCGACGATCTGAAGATCGGTGCCAGCGTCAGCGTTGAGGGGACCTGCCTGTCGGTCACCGAGATCGAAGGCACACACGTTCGCTTCGACGCCATGACCGCAACGCTGGAGCGCACTAACCTGCGTTGCTTGCAGGCCGGCCAAGGAGTGAACATCGAGCGTTCGGCGAAAATGAATGCAGAGGTGGGCGGCCACCTCATGGCTGGCCACATCGCCACCACTGCAGCCATCGTAGACATCTCCATCGCTGCCACCGGTGCATACATCAAGTTCCGCATGCCGCCAGAGTGGGCCAAGTATGTCTTTTCCCGCGGCTTCATTGGCGTCAATGGCTGCAGCCTCACCGTCGCCGACATCGAGGACAACGTGGTCACTGTCAACCTCATTCCAGAAACCCTGCGCCAGACCACGTTTACCCGTTATCAGGAAGGCGACTTGCTCAATATCGAAGTCGACCACCACACCATGGTGCTGGTCGATGTCGTGGAGCGCACCATTCGCAATACCCTGGCCCGCGAGCAACGGTAGACCCGAGGACTGCACATGCTCCCTGCCGCCGCAGCCACACCTCCTTCCAAGCGCCATCGTGTCCACCGGTTACGAGGCCGCGTAGGGCTCGGTCTGGTGGCCGGCCTGTCGGTACTGGCAGGGATGACCGATGCCATCGGTTTGTTGGCCTTGGGCGATTTCGTCTCGTTCATGAGCGGCAACACCACGCGCCTTGCCGTCGCCATCAACGAAGTCGATGGCCCGATGATCCTGCGCCTGGCAGGCGCGCTGCTGGGCTTCGTGGCTGGCAATACCTTGGGTGTGGTGCTGGCGCACAAGTGCCGGCGCCGTGCCTGGCCCGTACTGCTGGTGGTAGCGGTGCTGCTTGGGTTTGCGGGGATGCTGCCAGCGCCGGATACCTCAATACCCTTGTTGGCCGCCACACTGGCGATGGGGATGATCAATGCCGTGGTTGAGCAGGTCAACGGTCTGCCGATTGGCCTGACCTATGTTACCGGTGCCCTTTCGCGATTTGGCCGTGGCCTGGGCCACTGGATGCTGGGCGCTCGCCGCCATGGCTGGCGGGTGCAACTGGTGCCTTGGCTGGGCATGCTGCTGGGAGCAGCATGTGGCGCTTGGTTGCAGAAACACCTAGGGCTGCAGGCTATGGTCGGCAGTTGCGTCCTGACCTGCCTGCTGACCCTGGTGTCGCTGTTCATCCCTCGTGCCTGGCAGCGAGGCTACATGCCCCGCTGATCAATCGATACGTGGATGCTGCTGCACCAGCAGCTTGCGCTTGGCTTCCAATTCAGCGATCTGGGTATCGATGTCTTCGATCTTCTGCTCGATATTGTCGTGGTGCTCCTGAAGCAGCTCGCGAGCCTCGTCGATGTCAGACGCTGCTGGCGCCGCGCCACGCAACGGCTTGTTGGCCGTTTCTTTCATGGTCACCCCAGTGATGAAACCAATCACGGCAATCACCATCAGGTAGTAGGCGGGCATGTACAGGTTGCCGGAGCTTTCCACCAGCCAGGCGGCCAAAGTTGGGGTAAGGCCTGCAATCAGCACCGAAATGTTGAAGGCACTGGCCAAGGCGCTGTAGCGGATATGCGTCGGGAACATCGCTGGCAGGGTCGATGCCATCACGCCAATGAAGAAGTTCAGCAGCACGGCCATCAGCAGCAGGCCGGCGAAGATCAAGCCCAGCACACCGCTGTTGATCAGCATGAAGGCAGGGATTGCCGCCGCAAAAAGGCCGACGCTACCCAGGATGATGAAGGGGCGACGGCCGAACTTGTCGCTCAGAAGACCGATTATCGGCTGCACGAACAGCATGCCCACCATGATCGCGATGATGATCAGTACACCATGATCTTCGCTGTAATGCAGGTTGTGGGACAGGTAGCTGGGCATGTAGGTGAGCAGCATGTAGTACGTGACGTTGGTCGCGATCACCACGCCGATGCAGGTGATCAGGCTACGCCAGTGCTTGGTCGCCACTTCCTTGAACGACACCTTCGGCCCGGAAGCCAGGCCTTCACGGTCACCTTGCTCCAGTTTGTCGACATGCTGCTGGAAGGCTGGGGTCTCCTCCAGCGCATGACGCAAGTACAGGCCAATCATACCCAGCGGCAAAGCCAGGAAGAACGGCAGGCGCCAGCCCCATTCAAGGAATTTCTCTTCACCCATCACGGTGGAGATCATCACCACCACGCCGGCGCCCAGGACGAAGCCGGCGATGGAGCCAAAGTCCAACCAGCTGCCCAGGAAACCACGCTTGCGATCAGGTGCATACTCGGCCACGAAGATCGACGCGCCGGTGTACTCACCGCCTACCGAGAAGCCCTGGGCCATCTTGGCCAGCAACAGCAGGATCGGTGCCCATATGCCGATACTGTCATAGGACGGTATCAGGCCAATGGCGAATGTGCTCAAGGACATGATGACGATGGTGGCGGCGAGAATCTTCTGTCGCCCGAAGCGGTCGCCGAGCGCGCCGAAGAACAACCCACCCAGTGGTCGGATCAGGAACGGCACGGAGAAGGTGGCCAGCGCGGCAATCATTTGAACGCTGGGGTCGGCATTGGGGAAGAACACTTTGCCCAGGGCATAGGCGACGAAGCCATAGACGCCGAAGTCGAACCACTCCATCGCGTTGCCCAGCGCAGCGGCGGTAATGGCCTTGCGCATCTTGGCGTCGTCGACGATGGTGATGTCCTTCAGGCCAATCGGCTGAACCCTTTTTTTGCGAGATTTCATTTATTTATCCCTGACGGTGACTGCTCTAAGGGATCAGATACAAAGGGACACTAAATAATTCAGCGCTTAGCGTTTTTTTGTGAAAGCAGGCACAAGGCGGGATGCGAGCCTTGAGGCACTGGGTTGCTGGGGCGGCTGCGCAGCCCCAGCGACCGCGTTTTCAAATACCTTCCAGCGCCAGGTCCATGGCGAAGTAGGTCAGGATCAAGTCGGCGCCCGCACGCTTGATCGCCCCGATGCTCTCGCGCATGACGCGGCCCTCATCGATGGCGCCAGCCAGTCCACCGAACTTGATCATGGCGTACTCGCCGCTGACCTGGTAGGCCGCCAATGGCAGGCGCGAGGCGTTACGGATGTCGGCAATCACGTCCAGATAGGCACCGGCCGGCTTGACCATGAGCACGTCGGCGCCTTCCTGCTCGTCGAGCAGTGATTCGCGCACCGCCTCGCGGCGGTTCATGGGGTTCATCTGGTAGCTCTTGCGGTCGCCCTTGAGCGCCGTACCGCCCGCTTCGCGGAAAGGCCCATACAACGAAGAGGCGAACTTGGTGGAATAGGCCATGATCGCCGTGTCATGGAAGCCCGCGCCGTCCAACGCGCTGCGTATCGCCTGAACCTGCCCGTCCATGGCCGCCGAAGGCGCGATGAAATCCGCACCTGCCGCTGCGGCGATCACGGCCTGCTTGCCGAGGTTGGCCAAGGTGGCGTCGTTGTCCACGCCGTGGTCATGCAGCACGCCGCAGTGGCCGTGGCTGGTGTATTCGCAGAAGCAGGTGTCGGACATCACGACCATTTCCGGCACTGCATCCTTGCAGATCCGCGACATGCGCGCGACCAGGCCGTTTTCATTCCAGGTGTCGCTGCCCACGGCGTCCAGGTGGTGGGAGACCCCAAAGGTCATTACCGAACGGATGCCGGCACGGGCGTACCGCTCGATTTCCTGCGCCAACAGCTTCTCGGGAATGCGATTGACGCCAGGCATGCTCTTGATCGGCACGAAGTCATCGATACCCTCCTCCACGAAGATCGGCAGGATCAGATCATCGAGGCGGAACTCGGTCTCCTGAAAGACGCTGCGCAGCGCTTGGCTCTTGCGCAGACGGCGGGGACGGACGGACGGAAAAAGAGTGGACATGACAGCTCCAGAAAGATGAACGGCGTATACCTTAAGCCCGAGCCGCGACACTGGAAAGGCCAAATGACGAGATATTGTCTTGCGTCAAAGGCAATGACCGTCGCGCAGGCCGAAACCTGGCCGGCGCGGCCTGATGTATGGGGTGGGCGCACCGGTAGGTTGGCTGTGTCAGCGCAGCCAGGGCGGGGTTGGCTCTTCAGCCTGCGGTTGCCCTTGCTCGGCCTCGGCTCGCGCTTCGCGGCGGCGGGCATCGTCCAGCCGGGCGGCGTCGATCTCGCGCATGATGCCGGCCACGTCCGCTGCCTGCTCATCTTCAGCGAACAACCCCGTGAGTGGGCTGTCGGGGCGCAATTCGCCGGCTTCGTAGAGGGCCCACATTTCCTGCGCGTAACGGGTGGCTTTCAGCTCAGGGGCAAAGCGTCCAAAATAATGCGCCATGTTCGACACATCGCGCTGCAGCATGCTGAACGCATGGTTGTTGGCCGCAGCGTCCACTGCCTGGGGCAAGTCGATGATCACCGGCCCGTCCGGACCCAGGAGTACGTTGAACTCCGAGAGGTCGCCATGGACGAGCCCTGAGCAGAGCATCAGTACGATCTGGCTGATCACGAACCCGTGATAATCCCGCGCCTGGTCCGCCTCGAGGTGAACATCGTTCAGCCGGGGCGCAGCATTGCCATCGGCATCGGTTACCAGCTCCATGAGCAGCACGCCATCCTGGAAGTCGTAGGGCTTGGGTACCCTGACGCCTGCCCCAGCCAGCCGGAACAACGCGGCCACCTCGGCGTTCTGCCAGGCATCCTCGGCTTCCTTGCGCCCGTACTTGCTGCCCTTGGCCATGGCCCGGGCCTGACGGCTGTTACGCACCTTGCGCCCTTCCTGATACTCGGCCGCCTGGCGGAAACTGCGCTTGTTGGCTTCCTTGTACACTTTGGCGCAGCGCACCTGGTTGCCACAGCGCACCACGTACACGGCGGCCTCCTTGCCACTCATCAACGGCCTCAGTACCTCGTCGACCAGGCCATCCTCGATCAGGGGTTCGATTCTCTTGGGTGTCTTCATCAGGCTGTGTTCGGGTCCTGGCTGTGATGCGGCCTATCCTCTCACAGCCGAGTCGCACTTGCTTGCCCATGTGCTGCCCATGCCGATAAACAAGCAAGGCCATGCAACAGGCGCCAGATGAATTATTCTTAAATCGCCTGCTGGCCGTTCTTTGGCACAATCAGGCTTTCATCTGGATGTTCGGGATCCCGCATGCCTCGCGTACTCACCATCGAAGACGACGCCGTCACCGGCCAGGAAATCGTCGCTGAACTCAACAGCCATGGCTTGGACGTTGACTGGGCCGACAATGGTCGCGAGGGCCTGGCCAAGGCTATCGCCGGCGGCTATGACCTGATTACCCTTGATCGCATGCTGCCGGAGGTGGACGGGCTGACCATTGTTACTACTTTACGCAATCTCAAGATCGCCACGCCGATCCTGATGATCAGTGCGCTGTCTGACGTGGATGAACGGGTCCGAGGCCTGCGTGCAGGCGGCGACGACTACCTGACCAAACCGTTCGCCTCGGACGAGATGGCAGCGCGCGTCGAAGTCTTGCTACGCCGTAACAGTGTGCCCATGACGCAGACTCGCCTGCAGGTGGCCGACCTGGAGCTGGACCTCATCACCCATGAAGCCCGACGCGGCGAGCACACGCTCAATTTGCTGCCCACCGAGTACAAACTGCTGGAATACCTGATGCGGCACAGCGGTCAGGTGATTACCCGGATGATGATCTTCGAGGAGGTCTGGGGATATCACTTCGATCCAGGCACCAACCTCATTGACGTGCACATCGGCCGCCTGCGCAAGAAGATCGACCTGCCTGGCCAGTCGCCGTTGATCCGTACCGTACGGGGCTCCGGTTATGCCATTGCTGAACCCGTCTAAGGGCTGGAGTTCTTCCACGAGCCGGCTGCTGGCGCTCTACAGCTTCCTGTTCGTGGCCTGGAGCAGCATCCTTATGGGGGTGCTGTACTTCGAGGTTTCCAGCTACCTGAACAAACTCACCCGTCATTCGATGCTGCAGCGCCAACACCTGTTCGCGCACATGAGCGGCAAGCAACTGGACGACGCCCTGATTGCGAGCCAAGCCTTCGAAGAACGCAGCTTCGATGCCTATGGCCTGTTCGACGCGCAACTCAACCCGCTGGGCGGTAGCGTACGTGCCCTTCCCCCTGGGCTGGCGCTGAACGGCAAGATCCACGAGCTCAAGCGCTGCCTGAACGCCGACGACCCGAACATGCCGCGCCATAGCTGCGATGCGGTGGCGATCAAGGTGCAGGATGGCCGCTGGTTGGTGTTGTTCCGGGACAACGGCTCGTTGTTCGTTGTCACACGTATCATCCTCGACGCCTTGCTATGGGGCATTTCGCTAACGCTGATTCCAGGTTTCGCAGGTTGGTACCTGCTCAGGCGCCGGCCACTCAAGCGCATCCGCGCGGTACAGGCTCAGGCCGAGCTGATCGTGGCGGGCGACCTTACCCATCGCTTGCCGCTGTCGGCACGGCGCGATGAGTTGGACATGCTGGCGGACATCGTCAACGCCATGCTCGACCGCATCGAGCGCCTGATGCATGAGGTAAAAGGTGTGTGCGACAACATCGCCCATGACCTGCGCACGCCGCTGACGCGGCTGCGCGCCCAGCTGTACCGCATACGCCAGCAAAGCGATGCCGATACCGCCCAGGCCGAGGCACTGGATCAAGCCATTGGTGAAACCGATACGCTGATGGCACGCTTTCGCGGGCTGTTGCGGATCAGCGAGCTGGAAGATCGCCAGCGCCGCGCAGGGTTCACGCAGCTGGACCCACATGACCTGTTGGTGGAACTGCACGATTTCTACCTGCCACTGGCGGAGGACGGTGGCATCCAATTGACCTTGCACCAACCAGGGCAACAGGCGCCGCTGCATGGCGACCGCGAATTGTTGTTCGAAGCACTGGCCAACCTGGTGGGCAACGCCATCAAGTTTACGCCCGAAGGTGGGCAGGTGCAGATCACAGCTTCCCAAGATGACACTGGCGTGCACCTGGCGGTGGAGGACACGGGACCTGGCATTGCCGAACAGGAGCGTACTGCTGTGCTCAAGCGGTTCTATCGCAGTGACGAGGGGCATCGGCATGCGGGCTTCGGCCTGGGTTTGTCCATCGTGGCGGCGATCGTGGACTTGCACGGGTTTGGGTTGGAGATTGGTGAAAGTCGGTTAGGCGGGGCGAAGTTGGTGTTGCATTGTCCTCTTGCGGGTTTGGTCAAGTAAGCCGAGGCAAGGCTGGCAACCGCTCCGGTGGCACCAGAGCATTCCTTATATCGACCATGACCGCTTTCACCCTGGGAGTTCGCTAACTACCAAGGGCGGAGCGAGGCAATTGACTCCGCCACTCGCTAGAGGCACCTCGCTGTCGTCAACTAGCGGTCAGGTACCCGCCGCTGAGCCTCTAACCCACTCAACAAAGCCTCTACCACCGCCGTGGCCGATTCCAGCCCATGGTCATTGCCCAGCAACAGGTCGAAGCAGGTCCCCCTGGCCAACTCCATGGCCTTCAGATTGGCGGCATAGGCGCCACGCAACAGCGTGGACAGGTGCACGAGCGCGTCTTCAAGATCGACGCCCGGACGTACTGAAAACAAAGGCGGATGGCTACTTTCACAGGTAGAGAATGAGGTGGGCGCGGTTGTGAGACTGGCAGGAGGATCAGGTAACCCTTTTGTCATGGTGTTCTCCTTGATTCATCAGGAGCCGCCACGCAACGTGACCAAACGAATGGGTGGCGACTGTACGCGGGTTGGTCAACCGGGAATCAAGGAAACCGGCGCGCACGGAGGCGCCCCACGCACAGCCGCCATGACACGAGACAGCCGCGCACAAAAAAACGCCGACTGATTCGCTGAGCGGCGCTGATGCGCCTTGATGATTGCGGGTGACCAAACCCGGCTGCTGGATTTACAACAGCCCGCGAAGACCAACCCTCTCCCACGGTGCTTTCAAGCCAAGAGCCCCGCTTGTAACACTTGTAATAGCCATAGCGTGGCGCCGATAACGCACCCTTGGCGCCTGATTCGCAGCTACAGTGAACGGCTATGAAGCCTCAAGGCTGGTTCCAACCGACGCGGACTCACAGCACCACGGGCCCCGGCGCAAAAATGCACGATGCCCCTGCACAATTGTCGATTGTACGAGGCAAATTCGCATGCCAGGATCCAGCGATCCTCCAGCGAACTCCAGATTTCACATGGAAAATCAATAACAAGCAGGGAGACCGCAATGACAGCGCTTATTCAAACGCCGGTTACCGAACACATCCTGAGCGAGGTTCGCAACCAGATCGGCCACCTGCGTCTCAACCGCCCCGCCGGATTGAACGCCCTGACTTTGGACATGGTGCGCAGCTTGCGCAAGCACCTGGACGCCTGGGCTAACGACCCGAACGTACGCGCCATCGTCTTGCGCGGCGAAGGCCCGAAGGGCTTCTGCGCCGGTGGCGACATCCGCTCGCTGCATGACAGCTACAAAGCCGGCGACGACCTGCACGAGGCTTTCTTCGCCGAAGAATATGCCCTGGACTTGCTGATACACCGCTACCGCAAGCCCATTTTGGTGCTCATGGACGGCTTCACCCTCGGCGGTGGCATGGGCCTGGCACAGGGCTGCGACCTGCGCGTGGTCACCGAGCGCAGCCGCCTGGGCATGCCAGAGGTAGGCATCGGCTATTTCCCCGACGTAGGGGGCAGCTACTTCCTGTCACGCCTGCCGGGCGAGCTGGGGACCTACCTCGGCGTAACCGGTACACAAGTCCAGGCGGCCGATGCCCTGTATTGCGGCCTGGCCAACTGGTATGTGACGAGCGACAAGATCGAGGCCCTTGATCGGGAGCTGGACCAGTTATCCCTGAGTGACAATCCGCTCAAGGACTTGCAGAACCTGTTGGCGCGCCTGGGCACCCAGACGCTGGAAGGTCCGCCACTGGCCGCGCTCCGTCCAGCGATCGATCATTTCTTCGCCTTGCCCGATATCTCAGCCATCGTCGAGCAGTTGCGCGCCGTCAGCATCGGCGATAGCCATGCCTGGGCCGTGGCCACTGCTGATCTGTTGGAAACCCGATCCCCCCTGGCCATGGCCGTGACGTTGCAGATGTTGCGCCGCGGTCGACAGTTAAGCCTGGAAGACTGCTTCGCAATGGAGTTGCATCTGGATCGCCAGTGGTTCCAGCACGGCGACATCATCGAGGGCGTACGCGCCTTGATCATCGACAAGGACAAGCAACCGCGGTGGAATCCCCCTACCTTGCAGGGCCTAGAGCGCCAGCGGATCGACCAATTCTTCGAAGGCCTTTGAGCCTGGGAGCAGCAGATGCAAGACGTGGAACTGAGCGAAGAGCAGATCATGATCCGCGACATGGCCCGCGACTTCGCCCGCGGCGAGATCGCGCCCCACGCCCAGGCGTGGGAAAAGGTTGGCTGGATTGATGACGCCGTCGTGCGCAGCATGGGTGAACTTGGCTTGCTGGGCATGGTGGTCCCCGAGGACTTCGGCGGCAGCTATACCGACTACGTGGCCTATGCGCTGGCGGTCGAAGAGATTTCAGTCGGGTGTGGCTCCACCGGGGCCTTGATGAGCATCCACAACTCGGTAGGGTGCGGCCCGTTGCTGGCCTACGGTACCCCTGAACAGCAGCAGCACTGGTTGCCGCGGCTGGCCAGTGGCGAGGTGATTGGCTGCTTCTGCCTGACCGAGCCCCAGGCGGGATCCGAAGCCCATAACCTGCGCACGCGCGCCGAACTGGTCGACGGGCAATGGGTGATCAACGGCAGCAAGCAGTTCGTCAGCAATGCCCGTCGCGCCGGGCTGGCCGTCGTGTTCGCCGTGACCGATCCGGAGCTTGGCAAGAAAGGGCTGTCGGCGTTTCTCGTACCTACCGACAACCCCGGCTTCAAGGTCGATCGCACCGAACACAAAATGGGTATTCGCGCCTCCGATACCTGCGCGGTGACGCTCGAGCAATGCCGCATTCCGGCTGCCAACCTGCTGGGCGAGCGCGGTAAAGGCCTGGCGATCGCCCTGTCCAATCTCGAAGGCGGGCGAATCGGCATTGCGGCCCAGGCACTGGGCATCGCCAGGGCTGCCTTCGAAGCAGCGCTGGGCTACGCCCGGGAACGTATTCAGTTCGGCAAGCCAATCCACGAACATCAGAGCATCGCCAACCTGCTGGCCGACATGCAGGTGCAGATCAATGCGGCGCGCTTGCTCATCCTGCACGCCGCGCGCCTGCGCAGCGCTGGCAGACCGTGCCTGTCCGAAGCGTCACAGGCCAAGCTGTTTGCCTCTGAGATGGCCGAGCGGGTGTGCTCGATGGCCATACAGGTCCATGGTGGCTACGGCTACCTTGAGGATTATCCGGTCGAGCGGCATTACCGCGATGCGCGCATCACCCAGATCTATGAAGGGTCGAGCGAAATCCAGCGGATGTTGATCGCACGTGAGCTTAAACACTACGCACTGTAAGGCCCGGCCTTCCTGGCCAGGCTTGGACGGACGGCGGGGCTTGTGCCCCGCTGCCGTCAGCGGCAATAACGGGGATCTTCGACCACCTGGGCGTGGGCGGCGAAAATCGGCGGCAGCCGCTCTTTGAGGTAGTCGATCCAGGTTCGGACCTTGGCGTCCAGGTAATGCCGCGAGGGGTAAATCGCATACAAGGCATTTTCCCGCAGCCGGTAGTCCGCCAGCACCCGGTACAGGCGCCCTTGCTCCATGGCCAGGCTGGCGGTGTAGAACGGCAACAGGCCGATACCCATGCCCAACTCGCTGGCGACCAGCATGGCGTCCGCCACGTTGGTCATGAAGCTGTCCTGGGGTGCGATGACGCAATCGCCACCTGCCTGCGGGAACACCCAGTCACCCTCGTACAGCGGGTAGGCCATGCGCAGGCAGCGATGCTGGTGCAGGTCGTCGGGCCGTGCAGGTACGCCTTTTTCATGCAGATAACCGGGCGCGGCACAGGCAATGCTGAAAATCGCGCCCAAGGGGACGGCAATCAGCTGTGAGTCCGGCAATGCCTGGTCGACGGTGATGACCACATCATGCCCTTCAGCCAGCGGGTCGGGGTTGCGCTGGGAAAGCGTGAGCTCGATGACCACTTCGGGACAAAGCGCGTTGTAGCCTGCCACCAATGGCATCAACAACAACCCAAGCCCATGGGGACAATGCACACGCAGCCGGCCACGGGGCGTGAGGTGAGCACCACGTGCCTCCCCCACTGCCTCGTCGGTCAATAGCAGTATCTGCCGTGCGCGCTCGAGAAAACGCTCCCCCGCCTCGCTCATGCGCAAGCGTCGGGTGGTGCGGTGCAGCAATCGGGTTTGCAGCTGATTCTCCAGCTCCGCCACGATGCGCGAGACCTGCGCGGCGGAGATGTCCAGCGCGTTGGCCGCCGCGGCGAAGCTGCCGCACTCCACCACCCGGACGAAGGTACGCATGGCCTGCAACATGTCCATGAAAGCTAGTCCTCGAGGTGGGGGCGTTCGGCCAGCAGGCGGGTGATCCAGTCCACCTGTTGTTCGAAGTCGGCGACCTTGGCAGGCGGCACTGCGACGCGGGCCTGGGCGAAATTGGCAAGGGTCTGCTTTTTTTGCCCGAGCATGCGCTGCCACTTCACGTGAAATGCCTGGCCATGGTCCCGCATCAACAAGGGGCCGAAATACACCTGCTGAGGACTGTAGGCCGCATGACCGGGTTCTGCCACGATGATTTCGTAGTCGAAGCGGTGCTCGCGCAGCACCTCTTCAGCGACGATACGGTAGCCGTTGCTCATCAGCCACTGTCGCACCTGCGGTTCGGCGCCATTGGGTTGCAGTACCAGGCGCTCGACACCCGCCAAACGAGCTCTGCCCGCTTCGAGAATCTCGCACAGGGTCTCGCCGCCCATGCCGCACAGGCTCACGGCCGTGATGCGGTCCTCAGGGATGATGGCCGCCAAACCATCGGCCAGGCGCACGGCAATGCGCGACTCGAGCCCCTGCTTGCGCACGTTACGCTGAGCGGCCGCATAAGGGGGGCTGGCCACCTCCCCGGCCACTGCGTACTCGATGCGCTCGCGAAGCATCAACGCTACGGGCAAGTAGCCATGATCAGAACCGATATCAGCCAGACGCGCGCCCTGGGGCACATGGGTGGCCACACGCTCCAGGCGCATGGACAAGGTGTGTTCGTTCACGGTAAGCCTCTCTGCAATGGCGGCGATTCTGACCGTGAATGCCGCGCTTTGCAAAAAACCGGCCTCTCGACCGGCGCAGGCCGCTCGCGTAGGCTTGAGGCTTTTCCACCGTGCAAGGCAGACCCCATGGCACATGCTGATATCGTCTACACCCCAGACAGCGACCCAGAATCCATTTCCTCCGATGTCGCCGAATACAACGGGATGCTGGTAACCACTCAGGTCCCGGTGCACCCTGACGGTAGCCTCGCGTTGGGAGATATCGTCGAGCAAAGCGAATGCACGCTGCAGGCCTTGAAGGATGCTCTGGAGAAAGCCGGCAGCGGTATGGACCGGGTGCTGCACCTGACCATCTACCTGACCGACATGGCCGACCGCGCCGCCTTCAACCAGGTGTACCAGCGTTTCTTCGCCAAACCCTGGCCAGTGCGCGCCGCCGTAGGCGTGGCGGCGCTCGCGTTCGAGGGCATGCGCGTGGAAGTGACGGCGATGGCGGCCAAAGGCTGACTGAACAGGATCGGAGGCCGTTGCGGGCCTCGACTGGCATGATCCAGACCTGTGCCCGCTGTTTTCAAGGCCAGAACCTTGGGCGTGCGGCCTGGGCGTGGGACCGGCTGCGATAGGCTGCGCAGCCGCCCCGGCCATCCGGCCAGCGCAGCCTGAGGGTGTCGCCCAGCACAATCGTCGGTACAATGCCCGGCTATACCGTGACAGCCGAAACCATAACGACATGTCCCTTCCCAAGCATCACCTGGAACTGCTCAGCCCTGCCCGCGACGTGGCCATTGCCCGCGAGGCCATCCTGCATGGCGCCGATGCCATCTATATCGGCGGCCCTAGCTTTGGCGCACGCCATAATGCCTGCAACGAGGTGGGCGATATCGCCGCGCTGGTCGAGTTCGCCCATCGCTACCATGCGCGCGTATTCACCACCATCAATACCATCTTGCACGACAACGAGCTGGAGCCGGCGCGCGCGCTGATTCACCAGCTGTACGACGCTGGCGTCGATGCGCTGATCGTGCAGGACCTGGGGGTCATGGAGCTCGACATCCCACCCATTGAGCTGCATGCCAGTACCCAGACCGACATTCGTACCCTGGAGCGGGCCAAGTTTCTCGACCAGGCTGGCTTTTCTCAGCTGGTACTTGCACGCGAGCTGAACCTGCAGCAAATCCGGGCCATCGCAGCCGAAACGGACGCCGCCATCGAGTTCTTCATCCATGGCGCGTTGTGCGTGGCGTTCTCCGGGCAATGCAACATCTCCCACGCCCAGACCGGTCGCAGCGCCAACCGGGGCGACTGCTCCCAGGCGTGCCGTCTGCCCTACACGCTCAAGGACGACCAAGGCCGGGTGGTGGCGTTCGAAAAGCACCTGCTGTCGATGAAGGACAACAACCAGACCGCCAATCTGCGCGACCTGGTCGATGCCGGTGTGCGCTCGTTCAAGATCGAAGGGCGCTACAAGGACATGGGCTACGTGAAGAACATCACGGCCCATTACCGCAAGGAGCTCGACGCCATCCTGGAAGACCGTCCTGGCTTGGCCCGCGCCTCGAGCGGTCGTACCGCACACTTCTTCGTACCGGACCCGGACAAGACGTTCCACCGCGGCAGCACCGATTACTTCGTGACTGACCGCAAGGTCGATATCGGCGCTTTCGACTCCCCTACCTTCACCGGCCTGCCAGTGGGTGTGGTGGAGAAAGTGGGCAAGCGCGACCTGCAGGTCGTCACCGACGTGCCGTTGACCAACGGGGATGGCCTCAATGTGCTGGTCAAGCGTGAAGTGGTAGGCTTCAGGGCCAACATTGCCGAGGCACGCGGCGAATTCGAAGAAGACGGCCAAAAGCGCTTCCGCTACCGGGTGGAACCGAACGAGATGCCTGCCGGGCTGCACAAGCTAAGGCCAAACCATCCGCTTTCGCGTAACCTGGACCACAATTGGCAGCAGGCCCTGCAGCGTACGTCGGCCGAACGCCGCATCGGTGTAAGCTGGCAGGCGGTGCTGCGCCAGGAGCGCTTGACCCTGAACGTGACCAGCGAGGAAGGCGTGCAAGTGCAGGTCGCCCTGGATGGCCCATTCGGCCCGGCGAACAAGCCCGAGCAGGCGCTGGACCAACTGCACGACCTGCTTGGCCAGCTCGGCACCACGCTCTACCACGCCGACAGCATCGAACTGGACGCCCCGCAGGCGTTCTTCATTCCCAATTCGCAGCTCAAGGCCCTGCGCCGGCAGGCCATCGAGACGCTGACCGAGCAACGCATACAGGCGCACCCCCACGGCCGGCGCAAGCCGGAAACCTCGCCACCACCGGTCTATCCCGAGTCGCACCTGTCGTTCCTGGCCAACGTCTACAATCAGAAAGCCCGGGATTTCTACCACCGTCATGGTGTGCAGTTGATCGACGCGGCCTATGAAGCCCACGAAGAACACGGTGAAGTGCCGGTGATGATCACCAAGCACTGCCTGCGCTTCTCCTTCAACCTGTGCCCCAAGCAGGCCAAAGGGGTGACCGGGGTGCGTACCAAGGTGGCGCCGATGCAGCTGGTCCAAGGGGATGAAGTACTGACCCTGAAGTTCGACTGCAAACCCTGCGAGATGCACGTGATCGGCAAGATGAAGAACCACATCATCGACCTGCCCACCCCTGGCAGCGCCGTGGCCCAGGTCGTAGGCCACATCAGCCCGGAAGACCTGCTCAAGACCATCGTCCGCGCGCCTCACTGAGGCGCGTTTCAGCGTATCTGGTGCTTGTGCAACAAACGATAGAAGGTCGGCCGCGAGATGCCCAGCACCTTGGCTGCAACGCTGAGGTTGTCGCTGTGACGGTCCAGCACATCGCACAACGCCTGGCGCTCGGCCTTGTGCTTGTACTCCTCCAGCGTGCCCAGCGGCGGCTGTTGTGCAAACGGCTGCAAACCCAGGTCCTTGGCCTCGATCTGGCGCCCTTCGGCAAGCACCAGGCCACGCCGCACCCGATTGGCCAGCTCACGCACGTTACCCGGCCAATCGTGCCGGCCCATGGCCATCAGCGCGTGCTCACTGAAAGAGCGTGGCCGCCTGCCGGTTTCCAGGCTGTAGAAATGGGCAAAATGATTGGCCAGCATCGACAGATCGCCATGGCGGTCACGTAACGGGGCGGTGACCACCTGCAGCACGTTCAAACGGTAGTACAGGTCTTCCCGGAAGCGGCCCTGCTCGATGGCCTTTTCCAAATCGACGTGGGTGGCGGCCAACACCCGTACATCCACCGGTACTGGCTGGCTGCCTCCCACTCGCTCGATGTGCTTTTCCTGGAGAAAGCGCAGCAGATTGGCCTGCAGTTCCAGTGGCAGGTCGCCGATTTCATCGAGAAACAGCGTGCCGCCGTTAGCGGCTTCGATGCGACCGATCTTGCGTTGGTGGGCGCCTGTGAACGCGCCCTTTTCGTGCCCGAACAGTTCGGACTGAATCAGGTGCTCGGGAATGGCCCCGCAGTTGATCGCCACGAAAGGCTGCCCGCTGCGCTGGGACTGGCGGTGCAGCGTACGCGCCACCAGTTCCTTCCCCGTGCCGCTTTCACCGCGTATCAGCACAGGCGACTCGGTCGGTGCCAGCTTACCCAGCAGCTTGCGCAATTCTCGAATCGGCCGGCTCTCACCCAGTAGCTCATCCTGGGTGTCGAATGCCTTGACCGTGCCCTTGCCACGCAGCCGCGCCATGCCGAAGGCCCGGCCCAGAGTGACCTGCACCCGCGATTCGTCGAAGGGTAATGTATGGAAATCAAAGAACCATTCACAGACGAAATCGCCGACGGCCGGGGAGCGCAGTTGTTCGGCACTCAGCACCGCAATCCACTCGGTGTTGCTGCGCTTGATCATGTCCTTGACCACGTCAGGGTGCTTGAGGTGCGCTTCATCCAGGCGCAGTACACCTACATCGCAACGATGCTCCAGCGCCTGCGCCAAAGCGCAGCTGGCGACCTCCCACCCGGCCTGAACCAAGCCTGGCGTCAGGCGGTGGCAATCGTCACAAGGATCGACGATGAGCAGGCGGCGTTGCACTGCGGTTTGTTGCATGACCGATCCTTGGCGCCAAGTATTGGTTTCTTGAAATAAAACAGTAAGTTGTGGCGCCCGAATAACAGTAGCAATTAAGTTGACGGTGCCTATGACCGTCTGTCTGCCAACACTGCTTTTCCTAATTTCGCCAGGGAATTTTCGATGGTTAACGTCCTCACATGGGGCGCGTTGAAACAAAAATGAATAATCGTTGATTATTTTGCTGCACCCATGTGACTCAATGCCGACTATCGAGCATCAGTACACATAACCCGCGCTGCATTTCGCGATACATGAGGCGACCTTAAAGCAACGCGGACGTCACTTGAATGTTTGGGACCACAGAGAGACCGAACCATGAATGCCCCGCTCCGTGTCAACGAAGCACTGCTGATCGCCGACCACGCCTTCGAACCCTTCCACTGCGTGGCCTGGGACGCCCCCAACGGCACTGGCGACCTGAGCCTGGCGGTCATCGACCGTACCAGCACCCGCATCGGCAGCAAACAGGTAAACTCGCAAACTTATTCCGACAAAGCTCAGTGGCTTAACCTGATCGAGGAAGTACGCGCAGAACTTTGTGAAAAAGGCTACCACCTGCAGCCGTGGTCGATGCCCAAGTAAATGAACAGCGTTGACATGTGCGTGCTCTGCCACGCACATGTACTTGCGGCCCTGCATATTTCATCCTGCTAACGTGCGACTTGTTGCCGCACCCCGCCGTTATCACTTCATCGCTTCGAAACTAAGCAGGTGTTGATAGTCTGCTGCCAGTTGCTGCGCCAGCCGGCGAGCACGGCCCAGCCGGACCGGGGCCAGCTCCATGTCAACCAGCAAGGTGGGGCACGGCAAGGGCTCGACAGGGTCCCATTGCTGCAGACGACCGTCCGTAAACACCAGGCAGCGCACTTCCTCGTTCGGATAGGCCTTGCGCCGATTGCCCAGCCACTGCCTGGCTTGCTCCAGCGCCGGCAGCAACGGGGTGCCCCCTCCCGCCCCAAGCGCCTGCAACCAAGGTTGCAGCGCGGCCGAAGCCTTGAGCCCATGGCGCTGCCATTGCGGTGCACTGCCACTTGCCGTCAACAAAGCCAGCCGTGCGCGCTGGCGGTAGGCATGGTCGAACAATGTCGCCAACAGCCCTTTCGTGTGCGCGAGCGCCTGATGGCGACGCGTCGAGGCGGAGGCGTCGACGATGATCAGCCATAACTGAGCCGGTGCGCCTCTGCGGGTGTGCCAGCACAAGTCGTCGCGGTGCCGAGGCCGGCCCTTCAACAGGCTCGGCAGCCAGGCGACCTGGCCAGCACTGGCAGCCTGGGCCCGACCGCGGCTTGCACCTGCGCGCGCACCCTTGCCTGCTTGCGCACCCGTCGTCTTGGCCGGCTGACGGATGCTCAGGGCTTTTTTGCCCAGCTCGGCACCTCACGCCTTGGCCCGCTTGCCACAGGCTGTGGGGCCAAAGCACCCCAATCCCCCTGCCCGCCTTTCTCGGCCGAGCTGCTGCCGGTCTGTGCCTGGGGCTGTTCGGGGGCTGCGGGCGGTGTAGCCTGGGCAGGCGACTGCCTGCGATGGCGCAAGGCGAAATCTTCCACCGCGTCGATGTCAGACACCTCGATGGCCGCCGCCCCGCGCCATGCGCAGTGAGCGCGGGCGGCGCGCAACCACACCAGGTCTGCCCGCAGCCCATCCACTCCGGCGGCGTAACAGCGCTCGGTGATACTGGCCAAGGTCCGGTCATCCAGCGCGATGTCGTCCAGCGCCTGGCGCGCTGCATGACAGCGCTTGCGCAAGCCCTCCTGGGCCGATGCCCACTCGGCGCGGAACGCCAGGGGGTCATGGTCGAAGGCCAGCCGACGCCGGATGATCTGTTGCCGTGCATCAGGTGCGGGTAGACCGTCGAGCGCCACATTCAGACCGAAGCGGTCGAGCAGTTGGGGACGCAACTCGCCCTCTTCGGGGTTCATGGTGCCGATCAAGACGAAGCGCGCATCGTGACGATGGGAGATGCCGTCGCGTTCGATACGGTTGGTGCCACTGGCGGCGACATCGAGCAGCAAGTCAACCAAGGTGTCCGGCAGCAGGTTGACTTCATCCACATAAAGTACGCCGCCATTGGCCTGAGCCAGCACACCGGGGGAGAACTGCGCCTTGCCTTGCCCGAGTGCCGCATCCAGGTCGAGTGTGCCCACCAGGCGCTCTTCACTGGCGCCCAGCGGCAAGGTCACGAAAGGCCCATCGCCCAGCAGGTCAGCCAAACCGCGGGCCAGGGTGCTCTTGGCCATGCCGCGCGGACCTTCGATGAGCACCCCGCCGATCCTGGGGTCGATGGCCGTCAGGCACAGCGCCAACTTCAAGTCGTCGGCCCCCACCACGGCGGCCAGGGGAAATTGTGCAGCGTCGTTCATTTCAAGCCTGTTCCTCGCCATCGAGCAGCTGTTCTTCCAGGGCATCGCGGTACTCGCCGGGGGACTGCCAGAGGCCGCGTTGCTGCGCCTCGATCAGCCGTTCGGTGAGGTCGCGCAGCGCCTGCGGGTTGTGCTCGCGCATGAATTCGCGGGTCGCCGGGTCCAGCACATAGGCATCGGCCAGCGACTGGTAATGATGATCGTCGATCAGGTGCGTCGTGGCGTCGAAGGCGAACAGGTTGTCGACCGTCGCCGCCATCTCGAACGCCCCTTTGTAGCCGTGGCGTTTGACGCCGTCGATCCACTTGGGGTTCAGCGCACGCGCGCGGATCACGCGGTTGAGCTCTTCCTTCAACGTGCGGATGCGCGGTCGGTCCACCTGGCTGTGATCACCGTGGTAGCTGGCCACGGACGCGCCTGCCAGCGTTTCAGTGGCCGCCAGCATGCCGCCCTGGAACTGGTAGTAGTCGTTGGAGTCGAGCACGTCATGTTCGTGATTGTCCTGGTTTTGCAGCACCGCCTGCACCTTGCTCAGGCGCTCGACGAACTGTGCCCTGGCCGGCGTGCCCTCGTCCTGCCCGCCATAGGCGTAGCTGCCATGGTTCAGGTAGACCTCGGCCAGGTCTTCACGGGTTTGCCACAGGCGCCCATCGATCGCATTCTGAACGCCAGCCCCGTAGGCACCTGGCTTGGCGCCAAAGACACGCCAACCGGCCTGGCGAGCCGCCTGCTCAGCGTCTACACCCTGCTGCTGCAAAGTCGTACGCTCGCTGCGCACGCGCGCAGCCAACGGGTTCAGATCATCGGGTTCATCAAGACCGGCCACGGCCTGAACGGCAGCATCGAACAGGCGGATGAGGCTGCCAAAGGCGTCCCGGAAGAAACCCGACACCCGCAGCGTCACGTCCACCCGCGGGCGGTCCAGCAGGCTCAGGGGCAGTATCTCGAAATCGTCGACCCGCTGGCTGCCGGTGGCCCAAACGGGCCGCACACCCATCAGTGCCATGGCCTGGGCAATGTCGTCACCACCGGTGCGCATGGTCGCGGTCCCCCACACCGACAGCCCGAGCTGGCGCAAGTGGTCGCCATGGTCTTGCAAATGACGCTCGAGTATCAGGTTGGCCGACGCGAAGCCTAGCCGCCACGCTGTGGTGGTCGGCAAGTTGCGCACATCGACGGTGTAGAAATTGCGGCCTGTGGGCAGTACGTCAAGCCGACCACGGCTGGGCGCGCCACTAGGCCCTGCAGGCACGAAGCGCCCAGCGAGCGCTGCAAGCAGCCCGTTCATCTCGGCGGCGCCACAGGCGTCCAGGCTCGGCGCCACGGTATCGCGCAGGTGATCGACAACGGCCTGAACGGGCTGGCCAAGTTCCGCCTCCAGCGCTGGCAGCGTGCCGTCGAGCGCACCCTCGATAACCTGTAATGCCAGCAGTTCGAGGCGCTCGCGGGTATCGCCAGCCGTACGCCAGGCCTGGTCGCTGATGTTCAGCAGTAGCGTGGGCCGTGGGCCTTGCCAGGGTTGCCCCAGGTCACAGTCCAGCGGATCGAAGCCAGGGACCAGTGCCTTGGCCAGCGCGCGCAACACACTCGCATTGCCGCCACGCCCATCGCCACGCTCAACCCGCAGCAGTGCCAGCAGCGTGTCCAGGCGCAACCGTCCCTCGGGCGACTGGCCGAATACATGCAGGCCATCGCGGATCTGCGATTCCTTGAGGTCGCACAGGTAGGTGTCAAGGCGTGGCAACCAGACGGTTGCATCGTCAAGCTGCCCTTCGAGTTGCAATTCCCGGTCGATGTGGTGGGTCCTGACCAGCTCGAGGATGTCGCGTTGCAACTCACGGGCGCGGCGCGGATCGAGCAATTGTGCTTCGTAGAATTCGTCGGCCAATTGCTCCAGGTGGCGTAGCGGGCCGTAGGTCTCGGCGCGGGTCAGCGGCGGCATCAGGTGATCGATGATCACGGCTTGCGTGCGTCGCTTGGCCTGCGCGCCCTCACCTGGGTCGTTGACGATGAACGGATAGATGTTGGGCAGCGGCCCGAGCAGCGCATCCGGCCAGCACGTATCGGACAGCCCTACCCCCTTGCCCGGCAGCCATTCCAGGTTGCCGTGCTTGCCGACATGGATGACAGCGTCGGCCGCATACACATGCCTTAGCCAGAAATAGAACGCCAGGTAGCCATGGGGTGGCACCAGGTCCGGATCGTGATAAACGGCGCTGGGGTCTACCTGATAGCCGCGAGCAGGCTGGATGCCGACGAAGGTCATCCCCATGCGCACCCCTGCCACCATCAAACGGCCCTGGCGGAACATCGGGTCCTGCTCCGGTAGCCCCCAGCGCTCCAGTACCGCCTGGCGGTTGGCGTCCGGCAGGCGGTCGAATGCCGCCTGGTAATCGACCAGGCTCATGCTCTGGGCACAGGGCCGCTGGTCGATCTGGTCGAGGTCGTTGGTCACACCGCCCAGCAATTGATGGATCAACTGGGTACCGCTCTCGGGCAGCTCGCTGACCGGGTAGCCTTCAGTGCGCAGCGCACGCAAGATATTGAGCGCCGCAGCCGGCGTGTCCAGGCCCACGCCATTGCCGATGCGCCCATCGCGCGTGGGGTAGTTTGCCAGGATCAACGCCACGCGCTTGTGCGCATTGGGCTGGCGCGCCAGGGTCACCCAGCGCCGTGCCAGCTCGGCCACAAAATCCATGCGCTCGGGGTGGGCGCGGTAGCACACCACATCCGATTGGCTGCGTTCGCTGTGCCAGGCCATGTCCTTGAAGCTGACCGGCCGGGTGATGATGCGGCCGTCCAGTTCCGGTAGCACGATGTGCATGGCCAGGTCACGTGCGCCGAGGCCCTGCTCGCTGGCCTCCCAACCCGGTTGGTTGTCCTGCGCGCAAATGGCCTGCAACACGGGTATGTCTCGTCTTAGGGGGCGCAGGTTAGGACGCTCCGGGCTGGACAGGGCGAAACCCGTGGTGTTGAGCACAACCTCGGCGCCGACCATGTCGAGCCATGCTTCGACCTGTTCCAGGCAGGCGCTTTCCTTCAGGCTGGCCACCGCAATCGGCAACGGGTTCAAACCTGCTGCCTGCAGGCGCTGGCAGAACACATCGATGAAAGCCGTGTTCGCTGCTTGCAGGTGCGAGCGATAGAACAGTATCGGCGCCACCGGATGATCGGCATGCCAGTGCGGGTACCAGTCCTCCAGCGTCCCACTGCCCACCTGAGGGTGGTAGACCGTCGTGCGAGGCAACGCCCGCGGCTCGGCCCAGGGATAGTCACGGTCCAGCCACTGACTGGCTAGGTAGTAGAACAGGCTGAGTGCGTTGGCCTTGCCACCCTGGCGCAGGTAGTGCCACAACTGCTCGGCTTGCGCCCCCTGCACGGACCCAAGCCCGGTCAGTTCCGGGTCGGGACGGTCGTCGCCGGGCACCAGGATCACGTGCACGCCGCGCTCGGCGAGCGTAACCAATTGTTCCACACCGTAGCGCCAGTACCCCACGCCGCCGTGCAGCGATACCAGGATGACCTTGGCGTGCTGCAAGACCTGATCGACATAAAGGTCGACCGAAGCGTGGTTCTGCACCTGCATGGGGTTGGCCAGGCGCAGGCTGGGATAGTCGCCGGGCAACTGCTCGGCGCTGTCGGCGAGCAAGGCCAGGTGCGAATCCCCGCTGCAGAGGATGACCAGTTCGGCAGGCGTCTGGCCGAGGTCGGCAATGCTGTCGTCCGGCACGAAGCCGCCGGGCTGGGTCCGCAGCAGGTGCATGGGTCAGGCGCCCAGAGCGTGGCGCAGACGCGCTTCGAGCTGGGCGGGGTCAAGGTCCTGACCGATCAGCACCAGGCGCGTGACGCGCGGCTCTTCGGCGCGCCAGGCGCGGTCGAAGTGCTTGTCGAAGCGCGTACCTACCCCCTGGATGAGTAAGCGCATCGGCTTGCCAGCGATGGCGGCGAAGCCTTTGACGCGCAGGATGCCGTACTCGACCACCAGTTGGTTGAGCGCCTCGATCAGCACCCGCTCATCGGATTCGGGGAGGTCGATGGAGATGGAATCGAAGGCATCATGGTCATGGTCATCGCCGTCGTGATGGGCATCGTGGTGGGTCGGGCGGGCGTCGATGTGCTGCTCGGACTCGGCGCCCAGGCCCAGCAACACCTCCAGCGGCAACTTGCCACTGCTGGCTTCGATGACTTTGACAGCCGCTGGCAGCTCTTCGGCGACCTCGGCACGCACCTTGGCCAGGCCATCGGCATCGATCAGGTCGGCTTTGTTCAACACAACCAGGTCGGCGCTGGCCAGTTGGTCAGCGAACAGCTCGTGCAGGGGGGACTCGTGGTCCAGGTTCGGGTCCAGCTTGCGCTGGGCGTTGACCTGGTCCGGGTAGGCGGCGAAAGTGCCTGCGGCAACGGCGGGGCTGTCGACCACGGTGATCACCGCATCGACGGTGCAGGCGGTGCGGATCTCAGGCCATTGGAAGGCTTGTACCAGCGGCTTGGGCAACGCCAGGCCGCTGGTTTCGATCAGGATATGGTCCAGGTCGCCGCGGCGCGCCACCAGTTCGCGCATCACCGGGAAGAACTCTTCCTGGACGGTGCAGCACAGGCAACCGTTGGCCAGTTCGTACACCCGGCCATTGGCCTCTTCCTCGGTGCAGCCGATGCTGCACTGCTTGAGGATGTCGCCATCAATGCCCAGCTCGCCGAATTCGTTGACGATCACGGCGATGCGCCGACCCTGTGCGTTGTCGAGCATGTGGCGCAACAGGGTAGTCTTGCCCGAGCCCAGGAAGCCGGTGACGATGGTAACGGGGAGCTTGGCCAGTGTTTTCATGTTGCAGTGCCCTTGGCAGAATGGCGCGGGCATGCAGGACGAGCGCCGCCGACCAGACAGGCCAGGCATGTTCGCCACCGGATCACCCCGCCCGGTTTAAAGTCGAAAACGTTGCGAGGCAGGTCTCCTGGCTTGCACCTGCGCCAGGCACGGTCATCAGGACCGGGCTTGGGGGAAGACGCCTTCCCGCGCTTGGCGCAGTGGCAGTGTCGACCCATCGATGGTGCCTACAGTTGCGGGGGCAGCCGCGGCTTGAACCGCGTTCCCGTCTTAGCTCCGGCCTGGCCGGAGAACCTCGAACGGCCAAGGCTACGCAGTGGCTGTCGGGTGGTCAACCGTTGTCGAGGCTGTGGGGAGCCGCACTGCTGCCAGACGGCGACCTTCGTCCCGCCCTCGCCCTCGCCACCCACGAATAAAGTGCAAGGCAGTTACCCTTTCTCTTCATCGCCTGCCCGCTTTACGCGCTGACCATCCTCCTCTACCCTTCCCACTTCCCCTTCATGAGGTATTCGTCCAATGCGCCATTGATGCCGCCGTCTGCTTGACGGCCAGTCTTCACTTTCCGGTCGCCACCGGAAATGTCGCGGCATTTGTGGAGTTGCACATGACGACTACGTCGATCCTGACGCTGGACAGCGTCACCCTGGTCTTGCCAGATGGCAGGCCACTGTTCACCGATCTCACCCAGACCTTCGACACTACCCGGACCGGCCTGGTAGGCCGCAACGGCGTGGGCAAGAGCCTGCTTGGCCAACTGCTCGCTGGCCGGCGTTCACCCAGCAGCGGCACGTGCCAGCGCTTGGGCCGTGTCCATCTTGTCGATCAACAGGTGATCGACACCAGCAAGACCGTGGCCGATCTGGCCCAGATGGGGCCCTTGATCGCAGCGCTCGAACGGATCGCACTCGGCAGCGTGGAGGCGGCTGACTTCGACACCGTCGGCGAGCGCTGGGATGCGCCCGAGCGCCTGCGCGCCCAGCTGCACCGCCATGGCCTGGGCCACCTGGACCTGCAACGCCCTGTCCATACCCTGAGCGGCGGGCAGGCCATGGGCGTGGCGCTGATTGGCGCCTGGTTGAGCGAGGCCGACTTTCTCATACTCGATGAACCTACCAACCACCTGGACGACCACGGTCGCACGCAGTGGCTGGCGATGATGCAAACCTGGAACCGCGGCTTGCTCGTGATAAGCCATGACCGTTCTCTACTCGAGCACATGGACTGTATCCTCGAACTGTCAAGCCTGGGCCTGAAAGCCTATGGCGGCAACTTCAGCCACTATCAGGCACGAAAGCGCTGCGAGACCACGCAAGCTGTGCAGCAGTTGGCACACCTCAAGCGCTCCCAGCAGCAGCAAGCCAGAGCCCAGCTACAGCAACGCCAGGCACTGGACAAAGCCCAGGCCCGGGCGGGGCGCAATGCCAAGGGCGTGAACCAAGCCAAGATCCTGCTCGATCACCAGCAGCAAGGCGGCCAGGCGACGCTTGGCAAGCAGCGCCGACGCCATCGGGCGGCCGGGCAACAGCTGATCGACAGGGTGCGGGACGCTGCGCAAGCGGTCGAAAGAGCCTGCGAAATTACCGTGCACACGCCAACGCTTGAGCCCAATGTCCAGCGGCAGGTGGTACTGCTGCAAGCCTTGCGCCTGCCGCATGGCACACAAGTACCCATCGACCTCAGCCTGCGCCAGGGCCAACGTTGTGCCCTGACGGGCGTCAATGGCAGCGGCAAGAGCACACTGCTGAAAATGATCGCCGGCCAGTTGCCAGCGCCTGCAGGCCACCTCAAGGTCACAGACCAAACGGCGCTGCTCGACCAGCACTGCAGCGTGTTGTCGGCCGACATAAGCGCGCTGGAACACGTAGAACAGGCCAACCCGGCACTGGATCAGAGCCATGTACGCATGCTGCTGGCTCAGCTGGGCCTGGACGCTGCACGTGTCGCGCTGCCCAGCAGACTGCTCAGTGGAGGCGAACGCATAAAGGCGGCCCTGGCGGCGATCCTGTACCGCAGGCGCCCGGTGGAGCTGCTGCTACTGGACGAACCTGGCAACCACCTCGACCTGCCATCGCTCAAGGCCCTGCAAAAGATGCTGGAGCGGTTCACCGGTGCGCTGATGATTGCTTCCCATGACCAGGTGCTGCTCGATGCGCTGAGGCTCGACTGCGCCTTACGCCTTGAAGGGCCGAGCATCAAGTGGTGATAGGACATTTCCGATCCGGCGAAGATGTATTAAGGTGGCGTGTGCGCATATAACAGCAGCCCGAACGTGGGCACTTGCAAGACAACGAGGGTGTCATGAGCAACGAAAGCATTAACTGGGACAAGCTCGGCTTCGACTACATCAAGACCGATAAACGCTATCTGTCTGTCTGGCGCGATGGCGCGTGGGATGAAGGCACCCTGACCGAAGACAACGTGCTGCATATCAGCGAAGGCTCCACGGCCCTGCATTACGGCCAGCAGTGCTTCGAAGGCCTGAAGGCCTACCGTTGCAAGGATGGCTCGATCAACCTGTTCCGCCCTGACCAGAATGCCGCCCGCATGCAGCGCAGCTGTGCGCGCCTGCTCATGCCCCACGTGCCCACCGACGTGTTCATCGAAGCCTGCAAGCAGGTCGTCAAGGCCAACGAGCGCTTCGTGCCCCCCCACGGCAAAGGCGCCCTGTACTTGCGCCCATTCGTCATCGGCACGGGTGACAACATTGGCGTGCGCACTGCGCCGGAGTTCATCTTTTCCGTCTTCGCCATCCCGGTAGGCTCGTACTTCAAAGGCGGCATGAAGCCTCACAACTTCCAGATCTCCAGCTTCGACCGCGCGGCTCCGCAAGGGACCGGCGCTGCCAAGGTGGGTGGTAACTATGCCGCCAGCCTGCAACCAGGCTATGAGGCGAAAAAGGCCAACTTCGCCGATGCCATCTATCTGGACCCGTTGACCCATTCCAAGATCGAGGAAGTAGGTTCGGCCAACTTCTTCGGCATCACGGCCAATAACGAGTTCGTAACGCCCAAGTCGGCTTCGGTGCTGCCGGGTATTACCCGCCTGTCCCTGATGGAGCTGGCGCAGTCTCGCCTGGGCCTGACCGTTATCGAAGGGGATGTGGAAATCAGCCAGCTGGATCGCTTCGTCGAGGCAGGTGCCTGCGGCACTGCGGCGGTGATCACTCCCATCGGCGGCATCGAGTACAACGGCAAGCTGCATGTTTTCCATGACCTGGAGAAGGTCGGCCCCGTTACCCAGAAGCTCTACAACGAATTGACCGGCATTCAGAGCGGCGACATCGAGGCTCCGGCAGGCTGGATCGTCAAAGTGGCCTGATCATTCACACTGCATGATCTCGAAGGCGCGCTCCTCAGGGGGCGCGCCTTTTTTTGCACGTCGAAACAGGCCATTGCGTGCCCGAGCAGGCAACAAGGTTTCCTCCGCGCGCCAGGCCCGGTATCCTTCAAGGCTCTACTGCAAGCCCTTCAGGAAGCCGACCATGATCAGGCCCCTTCTAGTGCTGAGCGCAGCCCTGCTGTTGAGCCCCACGCTCCTGGCCCAGCAGATCAAACGTGAAGTGGGCGACTTTGACTTCACCCTCAGTACGACGCCTACTCGCAGCATGGCCCAGGGGCTTATTTCCCCAGCCGCTACCGGCGCCTTTCACGGCGGCCTGGATTTCAGTCACACCAGTGGTTGGTACGTGGGGCAATACACACCCAGCATGGGCGTGGCGCCAGGGTCCACCCTGCGGGTCGACAACTACGTCGGCTACAAGCATCACTTCGACAGTACCCTGGGTTACGAGATCGGCGTGATCCACTACAGCCAACCCAACATCGCAGGTGCAGAGAGCCATGCACTGTATGGGGGTATTTCCATAATGGGCAGCCGATTCGGCGGGGCCTTGCGAGACAACCCAAGCAACCGGATCGGCACCCTGTATGCCGATTTCGGGCAAGTCCCCCTGCTCAACGCCGACCTGACGGTCAAGCTGGCCCATCATCGGCTCGGCACCCCATTCACGATCGGCGACGGCAGCCAGGTCAACGGTTTCTCCGACTGGTCCATGCAGCTGTCGCGCCCCTGGTTAGGCCTGGACCTGAACCTGATCTACAGCGACTCGAACCTGACCGGTGGCGGCTGCGATGCTTATTCGGGGATCAACACCTATTGCGAGAGCGTGGTAACCCTCAAGGCCCAGCGCAGTTTCTTCTAGGCAAGCCTGCTCACGCTCAGCCTTTGCCGGCCACTGCCACCTCAAGCCTGTGTCGGCGCCCGTGGACGGGGGGCAGTGACAGCGATGGCCACCCCGCCCAGGACAATCGCGCAGGCAGCCATGGCACGTAGCGACAATGTCTCGCCGATCACGAGCATTCCACCCAACGCGGCGATCACCGGCACGCTCAGTTGCAACGTGGCGGCTTGTTGCGCGCTGATGCGCCGCACCACGCTGTACCAGACGGCGTAACCTGCCGCCGATGCCAAAACCCCAGAGCACACTGCAAAGAACACGCCGGCCATCGAGAACCGCAGCTCGGCACCGAGAACCATCAGCGGCGCACACACGGCTAGGAAGGGCACGCTGCGAATGAAGTTGCCCGCCGTGTCGGCCAGCGGCCGAGGTGATCCCTGCCCCAGCAAGGTGTAGATCCCCCACGCTATACCCGCGACTACCATCAGCAAGGCGCTCGTCAGTGTAGGTGCGTGGCTGCCAGGCAGCAGCAACACGATCAGGCCTGAAAAAGCCATCAGCATGCCTGACAACGTGCGCAGGCTGATCCGTTCCCCACGCAGCAACGCCATGCCGAACATGGTCAGCTGCACAGCGCCAAACAAGAGCAATGCCCCTACCCCTGCATTCAAATCAAGGTAGGCGACGGAGAACAGAAAGGCGTAGCAAAATAACGCCAAGCCACCTCGCCAACTGCCGGCAGCGCCTGAGCAGGGACTGCGCAGCCGTACCAGCCACCACAGGCACAAGGCGCCGCTGCCCAGGCGCAGCGCGGTGAAGCTGATAGCGTCGACGGCGCCATCCTTGAGCGCCAGCCGGCAAAAAACCGAGTTGGCAGCGAAGGCCATCAAGCTGAACATGGCCGGCCAGAACCAGGTGCCCAGCAACGGCCGTTCGATCGGAGATGAGGTCGTGCTCATGGTGTGGTCACCTCTGAGAACCGCTGTGCTTATCGCGCAGGAAGGCGCAAACCTGAGCAGAGATTTACTACACAGCCAGTCGATGGCGCTACCTACCTTGGGAGGAGACAGGCAGCGCCGCCACGGCATCCACCTCGATGAGCATCCCGTCCAGGGCCAGGCGTGGGACCGGTATGAGCGTACAGGTAGGCTTGAGGGCCTGGCCCCACGCGTGGTCCACAGCTTCCACCCATTGCTGGAGCCGCGCCTGGCTATGGTCGACGATCAGTAGGGTGAGCTTGCAGACATGCTCAAGGCCCGCCCCTTTGCTGGACAAGGCCAGCTCCAGGTTGGCAAGGGCCTGGCGCGCCTGATCGGCGAAAACAGGGGATAGAGCCCCACTGGCCTGCTCCCCACCCTGACCCGCGATGAAAAGCAGCCTGCTCCCTGAGCGCACGTCGGCCACATGGGAGTATCCGTTGCCATTGGGGTCATACAGAGATTGAGGGTTGCTCAGTTCAAAAGCGGTGGTGTGCATGGTTTGGGCGCTCGGTTCAGGGAATGAGCGCCGAGTATCCAACCTCAAGCAAACCTGAGGTCAAGGGCCGGAAGCGGCCCTTGGACATGATTTATGCGGCTACACCCGCGAGACTGCCAGACGCCCCCGCGCCTGGCGCGCAATCACTTCTCTTCCAGTACTGCCTTGCCCTTGACTGCGCGGGGCCCGCGCCAGGCCCAGATCGGCAGGCCAGGGAACGGTGCCCACACGACGAACACAATCCACAGCATCTTGCGCTCGGCGCGCCGATCGCTGCCCATGATGTGCCAGATCGCCCAGATCTCCAGCAAAATCAAGATGATTGCCACCACGAACCAAATCGTTCCGATTTCCATGAGCTTCCTCCCATTGGCACTTACCCTATTGATTCACCGAAGACGCCCAGGGTTCCGTTCGATTTGAACGGCGCCAGCGTGTATCCAACCCGCCTGCCCCAGGCCGACGCCTAGCGCATGCCTGAACACGACCTGCACATTGGCGACAGCCACCCTGCCGATTGTCTTTCGTAGGGGCACCGGCCACACTTTGGTGCGAAGCCAGGAAGCGGAGTCCAGCGTGTCCACACCCCGTCAGTTCAGCAAAAAGAGCAGCACCAGCAACATGCTGCGATTAAAGACCAGCAGTGCCAGCGTAGAGGCGCCCTATCGGGTCGACTTCGTTTTGCTCGAACACTTCTCCATGGCCAGCTTCACCGTGGCCATGGACGTGCTGGTCACGGCTAATCTTCTGCGCGCGGACAGCTTCCAATTCACGCCCTTGTCGCTTGCCGGTGACCGTGTGCTCAGTGACCTGGGGCTAGAGTTGATCACGACCGAGCTTTCGGCAACCGCCCTCAAGCACTTGGACTTGCTCGTGGTCTGCGGCGGTTTGCGTACGCCGCTCAAATATCCTGAGCTCGACCGCTTGCTTCAGGACTGCGCATCTCACGGCATGGCCTTGGGCGGCCTGTGGAATGGCGCATGGTTTCTTGGCCGCGCCGGAGCGCTGGATGACTACGGCTGCAGCGTTCACCCCGAACAACGTGCCAGCCTCGCCGAGCGCAGCCCGCAGACGCGTATCACGCCCGCAAGCTTCACCCTCGACCGGGACCGACTGAGCGCCGCCAGCCCGAACGGGGCGATGGAATTGATGCTGGGACTGGTACGACGGCTGTACGGTGACGGTCTGGCAGAGGGCGTCGAGGAGATTCTGTCCTTCTCGGGCGCTCGCTATCGGCAAGTGGGCCCCGGGGCCAAGAAGTCGATGAGTCTGCACCTGCGCACCATCGTCGAGCTGATGGAAAACAACCTTGAGGAAACCCTCAGCCTGGACCAGTTGGCGGCTTACAGCGGCCGCTCTCGCCGCCAGATAGACCGCCTGTTCCAGGCGCAGCTCGGCACCTCTCCACGGCGCTACTACATGGAACTTCGCATCACCAAAAGTCGCCGCCTGCTGCAGTACTCCGATCTCTCGGTGATGGAGGTGGCGCTGGCGTGCGGCTTCGTCTCGGTGTCGCACTTCAGTAAATGCTACGCCGCCTATTTCGGTTATCCCCCATCGCGCGAGCAGCGCTTGGGGGATTGAACCTGCTCGCGCTTTTGTGGCGTCAGTCTGACGCAGCAGCGGGCTGCTTCGAAGGAGGGGTCAAGTGCAGCACGCGATCCCGCCCGCCTTCTGCAAGCCAGTAACCGCCGCTGCCATCGGCCACGATGGACTGCGGCGCCTTGAGAAACGACAGCACGGTCTGGCGAGTCCCATCGGGCTTTATGCGCAGCAGCCGTGCCCGGTGCGTGTTGTCTTCACTGATCCAAAGACCACGCTGGTCACAAAACAGGAATGTGGGGTTCTTGAGGCTATCGAACACCACAGGGTCCTTGCCATCCTTGGACAACGCCCGTATCTGCCCGTCGGCTTTCTCGGTGTACAGCAGCCGGCCATCCCCGCATCGGGTCAACCCTTCAGCTTCGGTCAGGCCCGAACGCAGCACGTCCACCTGGCCGCTGCGCCAGTCATAGCGCAGCAAGCGGCCATCACCCTTGCGGTCTTCGATGGCATAAAGGTGGTTGCCCTCGTTCCAAAGGCCCTGCACCGCAATACCGTCGAAAAGCGGTGTGACCTGGCCATCGACAGCCAGACTCACCGGCGCCAGGCCACCTTCCTGGCTGAAGACCCAGCCACCTCTGGCCGCCACCATGCCGTCGGGCTTGGACAGCTGGTCCACGAGCACTTCGCGCTCACCGTCGGGTGCAATCTTGAGAATACTGCCCCGACCATCGTCCAGCTCCTGGCTTACCAGGAGACTGCCGTCGGCCTGGGGAAGCAGCGACGCAGCCTTGTCCACGTTGCGGTGCGCGACCTCCACCTGCCAACCCGAAGCGGCCTGCACGGGGTAGAAGCTTTGCCAGGCGAAAAATCCGAGCGTTGCCATTACAAGGCCGGTGGTAGCGGTGAGCACGATGCGGGTGATGGGTTTACGCAGAAAGGTGGGCATGGAGAACTCCTTGATTCTGCAAGGAATGCTAGCAAGGGGATGTGAAAAAAATGTCGGAAGCAGACACCTGATTACAAAACAAAAGGATATAAAAATAACTAAAAAGTCTAATAATTAGTAATAAAGAATTTGAAGCAGCGCGGTCAGGTGCTTATGTTCTGGTGCTCCCACTCATCGCATATCAAGGATCGCGCCATGCCCCACTCTCTCTTTTCATCACTACGCCGGCGAGCACTGGGAGCACTACTGGCCTCGCTTGCCGGGGCCCTGCTGATAGCCGCACCGGCGCAGGCGCAAGAAAACAGCACCCTGCGCATCGGATACCAGAAATTCAACAGCCTCAACATCCTCAAAGGCAGCGGCGCACTGGAAAAAGCCCTTGCCCCGCAAGGGGTGAGGGTCAGCTGGCATGAGTTTGCCGCCGGCCCACAGTTGCTCGAGGCACTGAGTACCGGTGCCATCGACGTGGGACACGCGGCCGATGCGCCTTCGGTGTTCGCCCAGGCGGCCGGCAAACCCGTGGTCTACCTGGCCGCTGAACAGCCTTATCCGCGTGGGATCGGCCTGGTGGTGCGCCAGCAGGACCCTCTGAACGATGTGCAGGATCTGAAGGGCAAGCGCGTGGCCACTGGCCGGGGATGGAATGCCCAGTACTTGCTGGCCGTCGCCTTGCAACAGGCAGGCCTGAATTACCAGGACATCACCCCGGCCTACGTCAATAACGCAGCCGACGCGATAGCCGCGCTGCAGTCAGGCAGCGTTCAGGCCGCCACACTGTGGGACCCATTCCTGGCTGCAGCCGAGCGGCAGCCAGGGCTGAAAAACCTGCGTGACGGGACCGGCTTGACCAACAACCGCACCTTCTACCTGTCCACCGCCCGCTTCGCGGACAGCCATAAGGCGTTGCTCAGAATATTCTTCAGCGAACTGGCCAAAGCCAGCCAGTGGGCCAATGACAAACCCGGCGACGTCGCCGCCTTGCTGGCGCCGCAGCTTGGCATCAACGCCGATGTTCTGGAAGTAGCAAGTCAACGACGCAACTACAACGCTGTGCCAGTGACCCCAGAGATCGTTGCCGAACAACAGAAGCTGGCCGACACCTTCCAAGGGCTTGGCCTGATCCCCCGCAAACTGAACGTAGCCGAAGCGGTTTACCCTGCTTCCGTGCTGCCTTGAGGCCAGCTCAACATGCCCCGCCCTATACGCTTCAACGCCTTCAGCATGAACGCTGCCAGCCATCAATCGCCTGGCTTGTGGCGCCACCCGCGCAACACCAGCACCGATTTCAACCGCCTGGCTTACTGGACCGACCTGGCCAGGCGACTCGAACGCGGTTTGTTCGACGCACTGTTCATTGCCGATGTCATGGGCATCTATGACGTCTATCAAGGCAGCCCGCACCCGGCCTTGCGCGGCGGCGTCCAGGTGCCGGTGAACGATCCGATGCTGTTGGTCCCCGCCATGGCCGCTGTGACCGAGCACCTGGGCTTCGGGGTCACCTTCTCGCTGACTTACGAGCACCCCTATCCCTTTGCACGGCGCATGTCCACACTCGACCACCTCAGTGACGGGCGCGTGGGCTGGAATATCGTCACCGGCTACCTGGACAGTGCCGCGCGTAACCTGGGGCTCGACCGACAACTGGGGCATGACCTGCGCTATGACTTGGCCGAGGAGTATCTGCAGGTGCTCTACAAACTCTGGGAAAAGAGCTGGGACGACGATGCCCTGGTGCTGGACCGTGAAACGGGCCGCTACGTCGAGCCAACCCGTGTGCACCCCATCGGCCACGCCGGCGCGCACTTCCAGGTACCCGGCATGCACCTCTGCCAGCCATCGCCGCAACGCACCCCCGTGCTGTTTCAGGCAGGCGCGTCGGCGCGCGGTCAGCAGTTCGCCGCCAAGCATGCCGAATGCGTGTTCATCAGCGGGCCGACACCCACGGTTCTGCGGCGCTACGCCGATGGCGTGCGTCAGGCCAGCGAAGCGGCGGGACGCGCACGTGACGAGGTGCTGATCTATGCCCAGGCGTTGCTGATCGTCGCGCCCACTCACGAGCAGGCTCAGGCACGCTTTGACCAATACCGCAGTTTCGTCGACATCGAAGCAGCCCTGACACTGCTGTCAGGTTGGACCGGAATCGACCTGGATGGCCTGGACCCTGACGCGCCAATCCAGTACGTGGAAAACGATGCGGGCCGTGCAGCCTTGGCAGCCTTCACGGCGGCGGACCCTAGCCGTCAATGGACCGTGCGCGAGGCGGCGCAATTCATCGGGCTAGGAGGACGCGGCCCCGTCCTGATCGGTACGCCAAGTGAAGTCGCCGACCAGTTGGAGGCGTGGGTCGATCAAACCGGTATCGATGGGTTCAACCTCACGTATGCCGTCCAACCTGACGACCTGGCCCATGTCGTGGAGTTGCTGGTTCCCGAACTGCAGCGCCGTGGCCGCTATCCCCGCGGGTACGTCGATGGCACCTTGCGCCACAAGTTGTTCGGCAAAGGAAACCGGCTAACGGCGCACCATGTCGGCAGCCGCGTGAGCATTCAGCAACCAAATACTGGGTATTCCAACATTTAATTTGTAGATGTTCGGCGCGCCACCCTATCCTGTGCCCACGTCCCCTGCACCGCACCGGCCGGTGCGGCCCACGGCATGGGGATAGAACAACAAGTCGAGAGCATTCATGTCGAACCACGCCTATTTCGCGCCCCACGGCGGCCACCCGGCTCAAACCGAGCTGCTGACCGACCGTGCCATGTTCACCGAAGCCTACGCGGTCATTCCCAAGGGCGTGATGCGTGACATCGTCACCAGTCACTTGCCCTTCTGGGACAAGATGCGCATGTGGGTCATCGCCCGGCCGCTGACAGGGTTCGCCGAAACGTTCTCCCAGTACATCGTCGAGGTGGCGCCCGAAGGCGGGAGCGAACGGCCTGAACTGGACCCCAACGCCGAAGCCGTGCTGTTTATCGTCGAAGGCGAGCTGGACATTACCGTCGAGGGTCAGCACCACACACTGGTGCCAGGGGGTTATGCGTTTCTCGCGCCTGGCGCCGAATGGAGCCTGCGCAACAACAGCCAGGCCAATGTCACCTTCCACTGGCTGCGCAAGCACTACCAGAAGGTCGAAGGGCTGGACGTACCGTCTTCGTTCGTGACCCACCGCGACAACGCTACCGTGATCGAAATGCCAGGCACCGAAGGCCGCTGGAAAACCACCCGCTTCGTCGACATGGCTGACATGCGCCATGACATGCACGTCAATATCGTCACTTTCCAGCCAGGTGGGGTCATACCGTTTGCTGAAACCCATGTCATGGAGCACGGGCTTTATGTGCTGGAAGGCAAGGCGGTCTACCGCCTGAATCAGGACTGGGTCGAAGTCGAGGCCGGTGATTTCATGTGGCTGCGGGCCTTCTGCCCACAGGCCTGCTATGCCGGCGGCCCTGGCAACTTCAGTTACCTGCTGTACAAAGACGTGAACCGTCACGTGCACTTGACGCTCAACCCCAAGCGCTGAGCACAGAAGACTGCTCGCCGGTCTCCAAGGCGCACCCGCCAGGGTGCGCCAAATCGCTGTTACTCAACCACCCCACACGCCATGCGAGCGCCACCGCCACCCAACTTCTCGGGGTGATCGCTGTGGTTATCGCCGCCTGCGTGCACCATCAGTGCGTGGCCTTTGAAGTCTTCAGCCTTCAGGCGCGGTGCCAGTACCGGATACGTCGCCTTGCCATCGGCACCTACATACAGCGCCGGCAGGTCGCCGCGGTGGCCGCTGTCATCGTAAGGGCCTTTATGCGCGTTGGTCGATTGCGGGTCCCAGTGCCCCCCCGCCCCGCCTGCTGGCACGGCTTTGCCCGCATCCTGCGCAGGAGCGCAGGACGGATTCTGGTGCAGGTGGAAGCCGTGCACACCGGGCGGCAGGTCCTTGAGGTCCGGGGTAAGCAGCGTTCCGTACTTGTTCTGCTCGATGCTGATGGTGCCGATCGACTTGCCTGGGCCATCGGGGCCTGCCAGCTTGAGCTCGACGGTCTGGGCGGCTTGGGCCAGGCCGGTAGTGGCCAGCAGCGCAGCGATTACAACTGCTTTCATAAGGTTCTCCATGGCGTGGTGAAGGCGGACGTCATACCCGCGTTGTGCATGGGACTGCATCATCGCGCAGTCATTCCCTTGTGCCACAGCCTGAAACACTTAAAGACTGCCACCGGCCAACAGTTGCTTGAGCACCTCTGCCAGGGCCTTGACCGTCGGATCGGCGGTTGGACGGTGCACGATGACGATCTCATAGCTGTCGATTTCGCCCAGCCCCTGCTCGGCGCCCAGTACGCGATGCTCTGCAGTGGCCGCGCGCGGCGGTAGCAGGCTGATGCCCATGCCATCGGCGACAGCGGCCTGGATGCCGCTCAAGCTCGAACTGGTGAAACTGATGCGCCAGCGCCTGCCACTGCGCTCGATGGCAGTGATCATGTCTTCGCGGTACAAGCCCCGCGGCGGAAAGGTCACCAATGGCACCGGGTCCAGTTCAAAGGCAGGCAGGCGCGCGCTGTCGATCCATTGCAGCCGCTCGGGCCAACAGGCGACCCCTTCGCGGCTGTTGCGCCGTTGTTTGAGCAATACCAGGTCCAGCTCGCCATTGTCGTAGGCCTGGCTCAGGTCCCGGCACAGCCCGCTGGTGACCTCCAGCTTTACCTGCGGATTGAGCCGACTAAAGGCCGACAGGGCATGGGTGGTCGATCCACCCACAAAGTCCTCGGGTACACCCAGGCGCACCGTGAAGCCGACCATGGCACCGGCCAAGGCTTCGAGCATCTGATCATTCAGGGCCAGCATATGCCGGGCGTACCCGAGCAGCGTCTGCCCGGCGTCGGTCGGGAGCACGTCGCGGTTGCCACGTACCAGTAGACGGTGCCCTACCATGTCTTCCAGGCGCCGGACTTTCTGGCTGATGGTGGACTGGGTCGAATGCAAGCGCGCGGCAGCCGTGGTGAAACTGCCGCAGTCGGCCACCACGACGATGGCACGCAGAAGGTCCAGGTCGAACAAGGCCCTATTCGATTTCACGTTATGAGACATGCAAGTATTCGACAAATGAATGGGAGGACCGTTTTCTAGCACGCACCTGGGTAGCTCGCAACGCTGGCTTCAATCTCCCAGTGCTACACCTTCACGGCGTGGGTCCGCCCCGCCCAACCAGCCTGTCCCGTCCCGCTGAATGACTTGCAGGCCGCTGGTCATATCCATCGGCGTCACGGTGTGGCCCCACGCCTTGAGCTTGCGAATCAGTGCAGCGCTGGTCAGCCCTGATTCCACCTCGGTTGCACCGTTGCGGCTGCCAAAATTGGGCAGCCCGGCGGCTTGCTGGGGGTCCAGCCGCCAGTCCAGCAACGCGATGAGCGCCTTGTTGACGTAACCGATGATCTGCGAGCCGCCGGGTGAGCCAAGGCTGGCTACCAATTCCCCATGGTCCCGGGAGAACACCAGCGTAGGCGCCATGGCTGACAGGGGCCGCTTGCCCGGTTGAACGCGATTGGCCACTGGCCTGCCCTGCTCCTGGGGCACGAACGAAAAATCGGTCAGCTGGTTATTGAGCAAGAACCCTTTGACCATCAGGTGCGAGCCGAATGCGCCCTCCACCGAGGTGGTCATGGCCACGGCATTGCCGCGATCATCAATGGCGCTTAGGTGGGAGGTGGCTATCCGCGGTGGCGATCGGTCAGGCGCAAGGGTCAACAGCGCACCGCTCGGATGGCCAGGGATGGCCTTGTTCATGCTGCGCTCACCCACCTGACTGGCACGCTGTGCCAGGTAGCCCGGGTCGAGCAGGCCCTTGAGCGGAACGGGTACATAGTCACTGTCGGCCAGGTACTGGGCGCGATCGGCATAAGCCAGTCGCTCGGCCTCGGCGACCAGGTGCACGGCGCGTGCTGGCGCCTCCAGGGTGGCAGCAGTGGCCGAGGGGACGGGTGCCAGGTGCGCCAGATCGTCCCTGGCCGACCTGCGTTGCAATGCCTCCAGTATTCCCAAGGTCTGCAGTACCGCCACGCCCCCGGATGAAGGAGGGGGCATGCCACAAATCTGCCAAGCTTTGTAGGGTCCGCAGACAGGTTCACGCTCGCTGGCCCGGTACTGCTTCAGGTCATCGGCGGACAGATAACCTGGGTTGGTGTGGTTTTGGACGGCCGCCACCATGGCTTGCGCAACCTCGCCGTTGTAAAACGCCTGCGCGCCGTGTTGCGCGATCTGCTCAAGCGTGTCGGCAAGTTCGGGATTACGCAGCCGTGTGCCTACTGCAAGCGGGCGCCCCGTCGTGTCCAGGAAATAGCCGGCCATACTGGGCGAGCGAGCCACGAAGGGGTCGGCTTTCAGCAGCGCATGCAGCCTTGCAGAGACTGGGAACCCGGTGCGGGCCAGTTCGATGGCGGGTTGAAACAACGCTTGCCAGGGCAGCACGCCGTGCTGCTTGTGCGCCAATTCCAGGGCCCGCAATACACCCGGCACCCCCACGGCTCGTCCGCCAATCTGTGCTGACCTAAATGGCATGGGTGCCCCCTTGTCGTCGAGGAACAGGCGTTCGGTCACCTGCGACGGCGCCGTTTCCCGGCCATCGAATGCCTGGGTCCTTTTCCCGTCCCAGTGGAGGATGAATGCGCCGCCGCCGATTCCACTCGACTGAGGCTCGACGAGTGTCAGCACCAGTTGCATCGCAATTGCCGCATCCAGCGCACTGCCCCCGGCGCGCAGGATGCGTTGTCCAGCCTGACTGGCCAGCGGGTTGGCGGCCGCGGCCATGTGCCGTTTGGCCGCCACCGGCTGCAAGCCTGCGCGATAACCGGAGCCAAGTTCGGGTGCTACGGGCAGCGCTTGCCTGGCCTGGGCCAGGTTACAGGACAGGCTCAGGCACAGCGCGCTGACGGATAGAAAGAGAGGGTTCATGCAGCCGCTTCCTGCGTTGGGCCTAGCACAGATGCGAGGCTGTCGAATCGAAAAGTGCACTGACGCTTTTGTTGAGCGTTCAGGCTGGGCGAGGATAACGCGACTGCGACGCACGGGACCACCAACGGTCACGCGGTTGTGGCGCGGTTCGATTCCAGTCGCCCACCTTGACGTATACGTAAAGCACGCTTCAGGATGGCGGCATATCCTGCCCAGAGCCCTGGTATGAGTACCCAGACCTACAGTATTTCCGACCTGTCCCGTGAGCTGGACATCACCACGCGCGCCATTCGTTTTTACGAAGAGCAAGGGCTGCTGCGCCCCGAGCGACGCGGCCTTGAGCGCATCTATTCGGCGCGGGACAAGGTCAGCCTCAAACTTATCCTGCGTGGCAAGCGCATCGGCTTCTCGCTGGCAGAGTGCCGTGAGTTGATCGAGCTGTACGACCCTTCGGGCGGCAACCTCAAGCAACTGAACAGCATGCTCGCCAAGATCGCCGAGCGGCGCGCCCAACTGGAACAGCAAATGCTCGACATCCACCAGATGCAGCTTGAGCTGGACACTGCCCAGGAGCGCTGTGAACAGGCCCTGGCGTGCACGCTTGCCAATAAAGACCACGGTTGACCGTTACAGGAACCTCATCATGTCCTTGCCTGAAAAAGTTCGTCTGGTAGAAGTTGGCCCTCGCGACGGGCTGCAGAACGAAGCCCAGCCCATCAGTGTCGCCGACAAGGTGCGGCTGGTGGACGACCTCACAGCGGCTGGCCTTGCCTACATCGAAGTGGGCAGTTTCGTTTCACCCAAGTGGGTGCCGCAAATGGCCGGTTCGGCCGAGGTGTTCGCCAGTATCGACCAGCGTCCGGGCGTCACCTACGCAGCGCTGGCGCCCAATCTGCGCGGCTTCGAAGATGCCGCGGCGGCGGGCGTCAAGGAGGTGGCGGTATTCGCCGCCGCGTCCGAGGCATTCTCGCAGCGCAATATCAACTGTTCCATCTCGCAAAGCCTGAGTCGTTTCGAACCCATCATCGAGGCCGCGCGAGCCCAGGGTGTGCGGGTGCGTGGGTACGTATCCTGTGTGCTCGGCTGCCCGTACGAGGGCCCGGTCCGTGCAGAGCAGGTACTGCCGGTGGCGCGTGCCCTGCACCAGATGGGCTGCTACGAAGTGTCGCTGGGCGATACCATCGGTACCGGTACTGCTGGTGACGTTCGACGCTTGTTCGAGGTGATAGCGGCCCATGTTCCCCGCGCGCAATTGGCGGGGCACTTCCACGATACTTATGGCCAAGCCCTGGCCAACGTATATGCGAGCCTTCTTGAAGGCATCAGCACCTTCGACAGCTCGGTGGCGGGTTTGGGTGGCTGCCCCTATGCCAAGGGCGCGACCGGTAACGTCGCGACCGAAGATGTCGTTTACCTGCTTGATGGGTTGGGCATCGAGACCGGTATCGACCTGGAGCGCTTGATCGAGGCTGGGCAGCGCATCAGCACGGTGCTGGGAAGGGCCAATGGATCGCGCGTTGCACGTGCGCGACAGGCGCGCTAGGTCATCAAGGTGTCACAACAATGTGGGTGAAGTGTTACCGCTCGCTTGGCGACGAAGCCAGATACGGGTATCCCGGAAACATCCAGTGAGGTTTTTCCGACGCCCTGCTTTCATGAATTTCTTCATGCCATTGATTTAAAAGGGTTTTTCAAAACTGGCACGGGACCTGCTATATCTCTTGCATAACAAGAACAACAAAGCGTCACTTAATAAAAATAATAGAGAACGGCTCTGACAGAACAAGAACAACACGGCAGAGGCGTAGCAAGCAGATTTTTTTGGAGTCGACCCGCATTCCTGGGGCAAGCCCCGCGAATTGGCACAGAACAATAAAACTACCTCAAGGTAGCGGCGGCCAACTCGGATCATGCGTGATGAAGGTCGGTCAGCGCTCAAAAAAATACGTTTGCTCTTGGCCCCGCATGGGGGCCTTGCACCACCAGGGCAGGCTGACAAAAACAACAACAGGCCAGCCCCAAGAATAAAAAGAGCAAGCAGCAACGCTTTGGGGGGAGCTTCGGCTCCCCTTAGTGCTTACCCCTCCTCCTTCTGTTTTTCCTCGTGCTTGCCCTCGGCCTTCTCCACCAGCAGCGGCATCGTGCCCAATACCAGCAGCGCGAGCACCGTACTTATCAATGCAGTGGCTTCCCGGCCCATCCCAGCGGCAGTGCCTATGGCAGCGGTCATCCAAAGGCCAGCGGCGGTGGTCAACCCTTTCACGTGGCTGGTGTCCCGTCCGTTGCCTTTCAAGATGGTGCCTGCTCCGAGAAAACCGATGCCGGCGACGATGCCCTGGATCACGCGGCTAAGGGCCTGTTCGTCGGCGCCTGCCATGCTGGGCGCCAACACGAACAGGGCAGCACCGAGCGACACCAGCATGTGGGTGCGCACCCCGGCGGATTTGCCCCGGTGTTCGCGTTCGAACCCCAAAACCGCGCCGAGCAGCGATGCCATCAACAAGCGAATTAGAATGCGTGTGACCTCGTGCGCATCGGTCACATCCGCGAATTCGATCTGGATGGCGTGCCAGATAGTTTCCATCCTGTACGTTCTCTCCAAAGGCTGAGTGCTTGGCAAACGTCAGGTGCCTAGGTCGTGGGGCCATGCTTGCCCCAAGTGCCAACACATCCACCACGGCCCTTGTGCGAGATCCTGGTTGCCGGCGATGGGCTGCACAGCTGCCCACACCACCGGGCCCTGCATTCCCTGTTCACCTTCATGGACCCCAAGAGCCTCTGCAAAGTGCCGTTGAGCCAAGGGGGTGCAACGATGCTCAATACCCTGCGGTCAACCGTTCGAATTCACATCAGGAGACGTGTCATGCCAGTCGAAATCGATGCTCAAACCCAACGCTGCACGCTCATCAACGACCAGCAGCGTCTCGAAGGCGCCGCTTGTGACATCGAAATCGTGACCGACGAGCGACTGCGCATGTCAGTCGCGGTACTGGGTGCAATGCACACGCCGATCACCGAAATCGAGGCCGATGCGCTCACGGTGGCCGGTGCGGTCGATAGCCGCAGGCATCTTAAGAACACCGCGCCAGGCTTGATCATATAAGGGGCTGCACGGCCTGCACCTCAACTGATATGGTTTTTATCGCCAAGGCTGAGCCTGTGCTGATAGCAGACTGACGGCCATAGTGCACATGCCTGATCCAGGCTAGTTGAGCACGGAGCCATGACCGACAGAACGCCTTATTCAGTGATTGCCACTGTCCCTGCCAACCCTTCCCGCCGTGTCGGCGACGCCGCCATCCACACGCGCAGTTTCAGCGGGGTGTACCGCACGCTGCGCATCGGTTTCGCCGGGGCCCTGTTTGCCCTGTTCTTCGGCACTGCCTGGCTGAACTGGAACGGTCGCCAGGCGGTGCTGTGGGACCTGGGCAACAGCAAGTTCCACATCTTTGGCGCGACCTTCTGGCCACAGGACTTCATTCTGCTCTCGGCGCTGCTGATCATCTGTGCGTTCGGCTTGTTCGCCATCACAGTCTACGCCGGGCGGGTCTGGTGCGGTTACAGCTGCCCGCAAAGCACCTGGACCTGGTTATTCATGTGGTGCGAAAAAATCACCGAAGGCGACCGCAACCAACGCATCAAGCTGGCCGCAGCGCCCTGGAGTCTCGACAAGGCCGCCAGACGCCTCACCAAGCATTCGCTGTGGCTGGCCATAGGCCTGGTCACCGGCGTGACCTTCGTTGGTTACTTCACACCCATTCGTCCGCTGGCATCCGAACTGCTCACACTTCAACTGGGCGGCGTTGCGCTGTTCTGGGTGTTGTTCTTCACAGCCGCCACCTACTTCAATGCCGGCTTGCTGCGCGAAGCGGTCTGCCTGCACATGTGCCCCTATGCCCGGTTCCAGAGCGTGATGTTCGACAAGGACACCCTGGCCGTGGCTTACGATCCGCGCCGTGGCGAGGCACGTGGCGCGCGCAAGAAAGGCAGCGACGCCCGCGCCCAGGGCCTGGGTGACTGTATCGACTGCACGTTGTGCGTTCAGGTATGCCCTACCGGCATCGACATTCGCGACGGTTTGCAAATGGCCTGCATCGGCTGCGCCGCCTGTATCGATGCCTGCGACGGTGTGATGGACAAGATGGGCTACAGACGTGGGCTGATCGGGTACAAGTCAGAACACAGCCTGCAAGGGGGTACTACGCATTGGCTACGACCACGCCTGCTCGGTTACGCCGCAGCACTGCTGGTGATGATCGGTGCATTGTGCGTGGCGTTGTACCTGCGGCCGATGGTATCGCTGGATGTGATCAAGGACCGTGGTCTGTTCCGCGAAAATGCACTGGGTCAGATCGAGAACATCTACCTGCTCAAGGTGATCAACAAGACCGAGCACACTCAACACTACGCGCTGCGGTTGCTCGATGCCGAGGGCTTTACCCTCCAGGGGCAGATGGCGCTTACCGTATCGGCCGGCGAAATGAGCGAAACTCCGGTGTCGGTGGCGATGCTGGCCGACCGACCCGAAAGCAGCTCGGTGCCGCTTGCATTCGAAATCAGCGAACGCGACGACGCGTCGGTGCGCAGCGTGGCGCACAGCCGCTTCGTGGCGCCCATGAACCGATGACGCCTACACTCCTCTTCCCTTGCCTGCCAGGCTTCGACAGAAGGCCACAATGAAACGTTACGAACGCTTCGCCGACGACATCGCCGAACTCATCCGCTCCGGCGTACTGGGCCCTGGTGAACGCGTGCCCTCCGTGCGGTACGCCAGCCAGACCCATGGGGTCAGCCCCTCCACGGTTTTCCAGGCGTATTACCTGCTGGAACGGCGTGGACTGATTCGCGCCCGGCCGCGCTCGGGCTACTTCGTCAATGCCCACGCCACTCGTCAATTCAGCGAGCCCCAAGCGCTGCACCCGATCAGCGAGTCCACTGATGTGGACGTCAGTGCCCTGGTTTTTTCCATCCTTGATTCGATCAAGGACCCCAACACGGTACCCTTCGGTTCGGCCTTCCCCAGTCCCTCGCTATTCCCTCTGCAGCGCCTGTCCCGGTCACTGGCCAGCGCCAGCCGTGCCATGGACCCTCGTGTGGCGGTCACCGACCTGTCGCCCGGCAACCCGCAACTGCGTCGGCAGATTGCCCTGCGCTACATGGTCGGCGGACTGATGCTGCCGATGGAAGAGCTGCTGATCACCAACGGCGCACTTGAGGCCCTGAACCTTTGTCTTCAGGCTGTCACCCAGCCAGGTGACCTGGTCGCAATCGAAGCGCCCGCGTTCTATGCTTGCCTGCAGATACTGGAGCGGCTCAAACTCAAAGCCGTGGAAATTCCCGTGCATCCCCGCGAGGGCATGGACCTGGAGGTGCTGGCCCAAACGCTGCAAAAGCACCCGGTCAAGGCGGTGTGGTGCATGACCACGTTCCAGAACCCGGTCGGCGCCAGCATGCCGGAGGCCAAGAAGCAGGCGTTGGTCGAGCTGGTGACACGCCACCAAGTGCCCCTTATTGAAGACGATGTCTACGCCGAGCTCTACTACGCCCAGCAGGCACCCAAGCCTGCGAAGGCATTCGATACCCAGGGCCTGGTCATGCACTGCGGCTCCTTCGCCAAGAGCCTCGCCCCGGGCTACCGCATCGGCTGGGTCGCCGCAGGGCGGTTTGCGCAGAAGGTCGAGCGGTTGAAGCTCATGACCTCGCTCTGCGCCTCGATGCCCGCCCAGGCTGCCATCGCCGACTACCTCCAGCACGGTGGCTACGATCGCCACCTGCGCAAGTTGCGTTATGCACTCGAAGGCCAGCAAGCCAATATGCTGGCGGCGATCGGGCGTCACTTCCCGGCACAGACACGGGTCAGTCAACCGTCAGGGGGGTACTTCCTCTGGCTGGAGTTACCGCAACAGATGGACGCGCTGAAGCTGTTCCACATGGCCCTGGCGCAAGGCATCAGCATTGCCCCGGGGCCGATCTTCTCGCCCACCCGACGCTTCGGCAACTGCATCCGGCTCAACTATGGCAGCCCTTGGAACGAAGCAGCCGAGCAGGCAATGGCCACCCTGGGGCGGATAATTCGCTCTTTCTGAGGTCTGCGTTCAACCCTTCATGCGCGCACGGCTATAGTTGTCGAAATTTCCAAGCCGAATCGCCCGCATGACATCACAAACGCCTCTGGATGACCGCGCAGCGCTACAGGCCAGGCTGCTTGAGCTCGAGGCCGAGCACGAGCAGCTGCGCCTGAAAGCTGCTGCCTATGACGCCGTCGTCGAGCAAATCGATGAAGGCCTGTGCGTCCTGCAAGTGCTCGAGGATGAGCACGGCCAACTCAATGACTATCGCTACCTGATGTACAACGCGGCTTGTGCCCGCCACACCCTCCATTTTAAAGAGGTAGGTTTGACCGCAAGGCAGACCATCCCCGACGAAGTGGACCAATGGCTCCCACATTTCGCCGAGGTGGCGCGTACGGGTGTGCCCCTGCACTTCGAGCAGCGGCTGGCAGTCTCGAACCGGTGGCTGACCTTGAAAGTTAGCCGCCTCGAGCCCGCCTGCGAGCGGATATTGCTGGTTCTGTTCACCGGCAGGCCCGACGAAAACGCTGGCATCCATCAGTTGCAGGCGCTCAACCAGGAACTGGCGCAGCAAGTGGACAGAGAGCTTGCCAGTCGCAAGCTGCTGGGCAATCTGGTCGATCACAGCGTTGCCAACGTATTTGCGGCCGATTGCAACTTCAGGCTGCTGGCGATCAACCGCACCGCGCAGGAAACCCTCAAACGCTGGCGCGGCCTGGTGCCCAAGGTCGGTGAGTACATCCCCGACTTCATCGCCGACCAGCCGGACATCGTCAAGCAACTGAACGGGCTGTGGCCAAGGATCATGACGGGTGAATCTTTCGTGGACACCGTTGCCGTTGGCCTGGAAGGAAATGTCCGCCACTACGAGGTGCGCTACAACCCGCTGCTCGATGCCGAGCAGGTCGTGCAGGGTGGTTTCATGTTCGCCTACGACATCACTGAGCGCGTCGCTGAACAACAGCGCCTTGAGCAAGTGGAAGAAACCCTAAGGCAGTCCCAGAAAATGGAGGCTATCGGACAGCTGACCGGCGGTATCTCCCATGACTTCAACAATTTGCTCGGCAGCATAATGGGGGCGCTGGAGGTTGCCGCTCAGCGACAAACCGAAGGTCGCTATCCGGATGCTGCCAGGCTCATGGGGTTGGCCAGGCAGGATACGAAGCGAGCGGCCACACTGGTGCAACGACTGCTGGCGTTCGCTCGGCAACAGAAACTGAGCCCGCAGACCGTCGACGTCCATGAGTTGGTGACCAGCATGCACGATCTCATCAAAAGCTCGTTGCACGCCAGCATCGAGTTCCAGGACCTCACCAAGTCTGGGCACTGGCTTGTCCAGATTGACCCTTCCCAGCTGGAAAACGCATTGCTCAACCTGTGCATCAATGCACGCGACGCCATGCCGGTAGGCGGCACGCTGATCATTCGCAACAGTGACGTGCGGGTATACCCTTCACTGGCCGAACGACTGCATTTGCCTGTCGGCGATTACGTCAGGATTTCTGTCAGTGACAATGGCGTAGGAATGAGCAGCGATGTGGCAGAACGTGCCATGGAACCGTTTTTCACCACCAAGCCGCTCGGCCAGGGATCGGGACTGGGGCTCCCCATGGTCTACGGCTTCATCCGTCAATCCGAGGGGCAGGTAAAGATCACCAGCTCGCCGGGGCAAGGAACCTGCGTAGACCTCTATCTACCCAAGGATACAGGCCAGGTCGCTGCGAGCATTGACAAGGTATCAACGCCCTTCTGCCCTCCCCAGCAGGGCAAGCATCTGGTCATGCTGGTGGAGGACGAAGACACATTGCGGCTGGTGATAGAGGAACTGCTCATTGATCAAGGGATGGAGGTGCGCGTCTTCACCGAGGGCTCGCAGGCCTTGAAAGCGTTAAGGGCCGGCCTGCAGCCATCGCTGTTGATTAGCGACATCGGTTTGCCAGGGAGAGTCAGTGGCAAGCAGCTGGAAACCGCCCTGCCCGACTCGGCAGCCCTGCTCTACATCACTGGCTACGCTGATCAACAGGGCATCGCCATGTCGCGCAGAGGTGCGGTGATGTGCAAGCCCTTCGCATTGGCCGCGCTGGTCGAACAGGTGGGCCTGCTGCTGGCGAGCGCCGCCGCCGACTCGAACAGGCGCAGTTGATGATGCGAGCAGCTGGTCATCTTCCGCCACTCAGGTCGATGAATGTACCTGTCGAATAGGAAGCTTTGTCAGACAGCAGCCAGAGGATCGCCTCGGCCACCTCCTCAGGCCGCCCGCCTCGGCCCATGGGCAACCCAGGCTCGAGTTTGCTGACGCGATCCGGATCTCCCGACAGCGCATGAAAGCCGGTGTGGATGTAGCCGGGCCTGACCCCGTTGACCCTTACCCCTTCAGCAGCCAGCTCTTTGGCCAGGCCCACCGTGAACGTGTCGAGCGCGCCTTTGGAGGCGGCGTAATCAATGTACTCGTTCGGTGACCCGAGGCGGGCGGCCAGGGATGAGACGTTGACGATGCCCCCGCCATTCCCCCCGTGACGTGCGGCCATGCGCAATACAGCGTGCTTGGCGCAGAGCATGGGGCCGACGATGTTGGTCTTCATCATGCTGAGCAATCGCGCCTCGGTCATATGTTCGAGGCGGGTTTGGGGAGCGATGGTGGCGGCATTGTTCACCAGGGCCGAGATCGGCCCCAGATCTTCATCTACACGTTGGAACATCGCGATGATGTCGGCTTCGCTGCTGACGTCGGCGCGCACGGCGATAGCCTTTGCGCCCAAGGTACGGACCTGGCTAAGGATGGCATCGGCAGCTTCATCGTTGCTGCGGTAGTTGATGCACAGATGGTAGCCATGCCGGGCGGCGAGCAGGGCGGTGGCAGCGCCTATGCCGCGGCTGGCACCGGTGATGAGGATGACGGGGTTCATGAGGTGCCGGATATGTTGAGGTGGTGGTTTGAAGATAGAGGAAATGAAAGGCGGTTGCCAGTTAAGCGGGCCAAGATGGGCTGAACAAGCAAACTTTCAGTTAGGCGTGAGTTCGTGAATTAATCGACTAAACCCTATCTAAGATAGTGATTTGTTGTCGGTAAATACTGCACCGAAGTCCGAGAATACTTATAGAAAGCGCGTTTCACAACGAAACTTCCTACGGAAATTTGGCCCCCCCTGCGCGATGACATCAGCAATTAAGAATATAAAAGATGGCAAATGGAACACTGTCCTGATTACCCATTCGCCACTGCACGGATGAGCGGCGACACAGAGCCATTGCCATGGAACGAACCCGAACGCAACGTAATGAGATGAGGGATGCCAGTGACCACCGTGAGGATGGCCACATGGGCCTCTTCGACGCGATGGCCAAGCCAGGGGTGGGGGTAGGAAGATCTGCCCCTGATCGGGACGTGCATGCACAAACGTCTTTCCAAGGTTACCGCGCTGATGCGGCGATATTCAGCAGCGAGGACTCGAAATTCACGGTTCCCCATCAAACTCACTTGGGGCTGCTGCGCAGCCCATCGCGGTCGGTCCGGCGCCCCGGCAAGACCGCTACACAAGCCCCAGTACTTAGCAAAGGCACCGGTCGCGTACCCCAAATCAAACTCAATGCCCGTCCCCCGGCCCCGCCTTGGCCGTAAACGGCGGCTTCGCGAACCAGACCAACAAAATCAACCCTGCGAACACCCACGTCATCAACATGAAGTAGTCCACCGTCGACATCATGTAAGCCTGCCCGTTGAGCACCTGCTCCAGCTGCGCATAGTTGTGCAGGTTCGCCCCACCCATCTGCTCAAGCGTGTGCCGCGTCGCCGGCTCGTACTGACTGATGTGCTCACTCAAGTAGGCATGGTGCTGGTCAGCCCGTCGAATCCAGATCCACGTCGTCAACGAAGCCGCGAAGCTCCCACCCAATGTGCGCAGGAACGTTGCCAAGCCTGATCCGTCGGCTATCTGCTGGGGCGGCAGGTCCGACAACAGGATGCTCAGTGTGGGCATGAAGAACAGCGCAACCCCAATCCCCATGAACAACTGCACCAATGCCACATGCTGGAAATCCACCTGGCTGGTGAACCCCGCCCGCATGTAGCAGCTGCTGCCGATGGCCAGGAACGCTAGCCCTGCCAGAATCCGCAAATCGAAGCGATGCGCGTACTTGCCCACGAATGGTGACATGATTACCGGCAATATCCCGATAGGCGCCACCGCCAGGCCCGCCCAGGTGGCGGTGTAGCCCATCTGTGTCTGCAACCACTGCGGCAGGATCAAGTTGATGCCGAAGAACCCTGCATAGCCACCCACCAGGACGATGGTCCCCACGCGGAAATTGCGGTGGGCGAACAACCGCAGGTTTACCACCGGGTGCCGGTCGGTGAGTTCCCAGATGACGAACACGGCCAAAAACACGACGGAGATCAGCGTGCCGATGATGATGAACGAGGACTCGAACCAGTCCAGGTCATTGCCTTTGTCCAGCACCACCTGCAACGCCCCTACCCCAACAATCAAGGTCAGCAGCCCTATGTAGTCCATCGGCTGCCGGCTGGTGACCACTGGACGATCGCGCATCTGCTGGCGCACCACCGCAGCGGCGAACAGGCCGATAGGCACGTTGATGAAGAAGATCCATGGCCAGCTGTAACTGTCCGTGATCCACCCACCCAGGATGGGCCCGGCAATAGGCGCCACAACCGTTACCATGGCCAGTAGCGCAAGCGCCATACCCCGCTTGGCAGGGGGGTAGACCGCAATCAGCAGGGTCTGGGTCATGGGATACAACGGACCGGCTACCACCCCTTGCAACACCCGAAAGCCTACAAGCTCCGGCATCGATTGGGCGATCCCACACAAGAACGATGCCAGCACGAACAGCAAGGTCGCCCACAGGAACAACTTCACTTCGCCAAAGCGCCGGCTCAACCAGCCCGTCAGCGGCAAGGCGATGGCATTGCTCACGGCGAACGAGGTGATGACCCATGTCCCTTGCTCGTAACTGACCCCCAAGTTGCCCGAGATGGTCGGCAAGGCCACGTTGGCAATGGTGGTGTCCAGCACCTGCATGAACGTGGCAAGCGACAAGCCGATGGTGGTCAGCAGCAGGCTTGGCGGGGTGAACTGGGCAGTGGCGTTATTGCTCATCGCTGAGCCGTCTTGCCAGACGCGCTGTTGTCACGGATCAGTTGCTCGATCAGCTTGTCCGCCTCGACCAACTGGCGATCGTAGACGTCGGTGGTGTAGCTCGCCTGTTGCGGCGGTTGCTGGGCCAGGGCCGGGCCACTCTGGTCGTGCAGGTCCACATCCACAACCGTGGACAGGCCGATTCGCAAGGGATGGTCCTTCAACTGGTCGGGGTTCAGGTGAATCCGCACCGGCACCCGCTGCACGATCTTGATCCAGTTGCCGGTCGCGTTCTGCGCAGGCAGCAAGGCGAAGGCGCTACCGGTGCCGGCACCCAGGCTGTCCACCGTGCCGCTGTAGGTGACGTCGCTACCATACAGGTCGGCAGTGATCTCCACCGGTTGGCCAATGCGCATCTGGCGCAACTGGGTTTCCTTGAAGTTGGCGTCGATCCACACCTGGTCGAGCGGGATCACTGCCATGGTGGCAGTACCGGGTTGCAGGCGCTGCCCGAGCTGCACGCTGCGCTTGGCAACGTAGCCGGTCACCGGCGCGACCAGCGTGGTGCGCGCATGGGCCAGGTAGGCCTGCCGCAGATCGGCCGCCGCGGCCATGACTTCCGGGTGCGAAGCCACCACGGTATCGTCGACCAAAGCGGCACTGGTACTCAGTTGCTGGCGGGCACTGTTGACAGCCGCCTGGGCAACACTCAGGTCATCGCGCGCATGGGAAAGCTCTTCGCCAGCGATGGCGCCGCTTTCGGCCAGCACCTTGCGCCGGTTGAAGTCCTGCTGAGCCTTGCGCAGTTCGGCTTGGCGCGTCTGCAACTGTGCCTTGAGCGAATCGACGTTGCTGTACAGACCACGCACCTGCCTTACGGTACGCGCAAGGTTGGCTTGAGCCGATTGCAGGGCCACCTGGCTGTCGGCCGGGTCGAACTGCAGCAAGACCTGGCCGGCATGTACCAGGTCGCCATCGTCGGCGCCAATGCTGGTGACCGTCCCGGTCACCAATGGCGTGATTTCGACCACGTTGCCGTTGACGTAGGCGTCATCGGTGCTCTCGTACCAACGCCCAACCAGGCTGTACCAGGCCCAGGTGCCTAACCCGCCCAGGATCAGCAGCACCAGCAGGCCAATCAGCCAGAGCTTGCGCTTGCGCGAGGAGGTAGGTGCCTCGGTAGGTGCAGGGGTGTCTGAGGAAGTGTCCATGACAATACCTTGGAATAAAGGAAACGGGGTTCAACGATCACCGAAACGACGGATCGTCAGCGGATCGCCAGCGCCAAGCAGTACCTTGGCCAGCAGACGCTCCAGGTCTTGGAGCTCATCGGCTGCCAGTGCGCCACACAGCTCGTTCATGGCGGCAGCGCCGATCTCGGGCAAACGGTCGGCCAGCCGCTGGCCATCGGCGGTCAACGCCAGGCGCACCACGCGGCGGTCCGTGGGGCATCGGGTGCGTACAAGCAGATCCTTGTGCTCCAGGCGATCGAGCATGCGCGTCATCGATCCGCTGTCCAGACCCAGGTAGCGGCAGACCTCAGCAGGTGTATCAACCTGGTACTGCGTCACGATGATCAATACCTTGAACTGCGCAGCCGTGACGCCCTCGGACTCCAGATGCCAGTCGAGAATCCGGTCCTTCAGAAGCGCCGCACGGCCCAGCAACATGCCGATGGCGCACGTCTCGAAATTGTCAGGCGAGAAATGGGGCATGAATGATTGCTCGAACAAGTGTGTACAAATATTACTGCCTAGGCAGTGAATGTCAAAGACTTAATTAGCTTGCTATGTACGCGTCACGAGGGCTTCGCGTCATGGCGCGAAGCGTTCTCAAAAGCGAAAAATCTGAAGGATTTCGCCGGAAAAGACCGGGAAATGAAAGGAATTAGCGGCTTGGCGTGTTCCTCGACGCATCGGTGGAACGTTAGAATGCGCAAAACCCGGAGCCGCGATGAATCAAGACCGCCCTACTATCCACATCGATGACAGCATGGCCGATGCCGCTGCGCACTGGTGCATGCGCCTGCATGAAGGCGATTGCACGACTGCAGAGCGTGAGGCGTTTGCCCGGTGGCTGGCAGCCGATCCGCGTCATGCCGAGGAATACCAAGCCATGCTGGCTATCTGGCACACGGCTGACCTGCTGCCGCGGCCCGCTCAAGCGATCGGGCACGCTGGCCCGGTCAGGCGCAGCGGTCGCAGATGGCGCGCCCAGGCTTACGCAGCCGTCATCGCATTGGCGGCACTGCCGTTGGTAGGATGGATCGGCTGGGAGCAAGGCTGGGTTCCCAACCGCTACCAGCACTTCGAGACCACGGACCACATGCAGACCGTGCAGTTGAGCGACGGCAGCACGGTGCAGCTCAACCTGAACACCGACCTGACCTACCTCAACTTCAAGCACCAGCGCCGTGTCACACTCAAGCATGGCGAGGCATTCTTCACGGTGCACCACGACAGCACCCACCCCTTCGTGGTGCGCGCCGGCAATGGCCAGACCCGCGTGACAGGTACCCGCTTCAATGTCTGGAAATACCAGGACACGGTTAAAGTGACCCTGGTCGAGGGATCGGTGCTGGTCTCCAGCGAGGGCAAGACGGGCTATCGGCTTGGCCCTGGCATGCAGGCCATCTACCGCAAGGGCGATTTCGAGCCTCAACTGCTGGAAAACAGCAACTTTGCCGACGCGCTGGCCTGGCGCAGCGGCAAACTGGTGCTCGACAACTTGACCCTTGAACAAGCACTGCCGGCCATAAACCGCTACCTCGACAAGCCGCTCAGGCTTGCCGATTCCGGTACCGGTCAGATTCGTATCAGCGGCATCTACAACACCCGGGAGGTAGGCCAGCTGGTCAACAACCTGCCCAAGGTGCTGCCGATCTACCTGACCCGCAGCAACGACGGCAGCACGGTGCTCAACCGTATCTCGCCGCCGCCCGCCAAGCGCTGAGCCGCCTGCTGCTAGAGCGTCATCGCGGCCAGCCACCCGAAGGCCAGCAGCGGCAGGTTGTAGTGAATGAACGTCGGCACCACCGTGTCCCAGATGTGATGGTGCTGCCCATCCACATTGAGCCCGGAAGTTGGGCCTAGGGTGGAATCCGAGGCTGGCGAGCCTGCGTCACCCAACGCGCCTGCCGTACCCACGATACACACGGTCGCCAAAGGGTCGAAGCCGAGTTGGACGCACAGCGGTACGAAAATCGCAGCCAGAATCGGTACGGTGGAAAACGACGAGCCGATGCCCATGGTGACCAGCAGGCCCACCAACAGCATCAGCAAGGCCCCTACCCCTTTGCTGTGGTTGATCCAATGCGCCGACGTTTCGACGAGGCTTTGGACATCACCAGTGGCTTTCATGACGTCTGCAAAGCCTGAGGCGGTGATCATGATGAAACCAATCATGGCCATCATCTTCATGCCTTCGGTGAACAGGTCATCGGTGTCGCGCCACTTAACGATGCCCGACAGCGAGAAGATCAGAAAGCCGACCATTGCGCCGATGATCATCGAGTCCACCAGCAGCTGGACGACGAACGCGGCAACGATCGCAATGCCGGCCACCAACAGTGTCATCGGGTTGTAGCGCACGCTTACCTGCTCGACCTGCTCGATGCGCGCCAGATCGTAGTCGCGTTTTTTCCGGTAGCTGACAAACACGGCCAACAGCAGGCCTACCAACATGCCAGCGGCGGGAATGGCCATGGCGTGGGTGACGTTGACCCCAGTGATATCGACCCCTGCACGCGCTACGTTGGCCAGCAGAATCTGATTGAGGAAGATATTGCCGAAACCCACTGGCAGGAAAATGTAGGGCGTGATCAAGCCGAATGTAATGACGCAGGCGATCAGGCGCCGGTCGATGCGCAGGCGGGTCAGCACATAAAGCAGCGGCGGTACCAGCAATGGAATGAAGGCGATGTGAATGGGCAGAATATTCTGAGACGAGACGGCCACCACCAGCATCAGGCCGATCATCAACCATTTCACCCTGCCAGCTTGGTCGTGGCCTTGCCGGTCGATCATGGCCAAAGCCCGGTCGGCCAAGGCATGCGCCAGGCCGGATTTAGCGATGGCCACGGCAAAGGCACCCAGCAGCGCGTAGGACAGCGCCACGGTGGCCCCGCCACCGAGCCCGCCATTGAAGGCCTCAAGCGTGCCTTGCACGCCCAGACCGCCGACCAGCCCACCTGCCAGGGCACCGACGATCAGAGCAATGACCACATGTACGCGGGACAGGCTCAGTATCAGCATGATGCCAACCGCGGCAATCACTGCATTCATGGGGGGCTTACCTCACTGGGGACAAAAAAGCGCGCACTCTGACGCAGTGCACGGCAGATGTCAAAACTGCCACGCAGCGGCGATTTGCCCGCAACCGGGCGGATTAAATTGAATGTTTGAATAAAGAAAAGTCTGTAGGCGCCGATACCCACCTGGGGCTGGAAATCGCCTCGCCCGTGCCCTAACCCTTACCTGTCATAAAAAGGGATCCGACCCATGCCTCTGCGACACCTTTCCATCCAATGGAAAATCACATTGCTGGCCGGCCTGTGCCTGGCCGGCATCGTCACCCTGCTCATCGGATTGTCCCTGTACCGGATGGACCACAGCTCGGACCTGGTCAAGGCCAGCAGCATGCAGATGCTGACCGAATCGGCCCAGTCGCGCATCGAATCCCAGGGCGAGGTGCAGGCCCTGAACATCCGCCGCCAATTCATGGATGCCTACCAGTACGGCGCGGGCTTTGCCAGGCAGGTACTGTTCCTGCGCGAACAGGCCGAAAAGCGCTTTCTCGATGCGTTCGACCTGCGCGAGGACATGACCCGGCAGGTGCGTGCCGCGCTTCAGGCCAACCCCGATCTGCTGGGCCTGTCACTGGTGTTCGAGCCCAATGCGCTGGACAGCAAGGACAGCCTGTTCGCCGGCCAGGCACAGCTTGGCAGCAACGAAACCGGCCGCTTCGCCCTGTACTGGTCGCAACCGCACGTAGGCCAGCTGACCTCGATGGCTCTGCCCGAGCGCGACATGGCCGACACTTCCATCGGGCCTAGCGGCCAACCTGCCAATACCTGGTGGGTATGCCCGCGCACGTCGGGCAAGGTCTGCGTGGTCGAACCCTACTTCTATGCCATCGATGGCCAGCAGGTGCTGATGACCAGCATCGTCTTCCCGCTGGTGGTGGACGGCAAGGCGATCGCCACGCTGTCGGTGGACATCAACCTGAACAGCTTGCAGGCACTGAGCGAACAGGCCAGCCGCAGCCTCTATGAAGGCCGCACCACCGTGGGCATTCTGAGCCCAGTGGGCTTGCTGGCAGGTTACAGTCTAGATGCCAGCAAGCTCTCCCAGCGCTTCGACCAGATCGACACGACCAAGGGTGCAGACCTGGTGGCCAAGATGGCCGACGGCAAAATGACCATCATCAATGATCGCCAGCGCCTGAAAGTGCTCGCGGCCTTCCGTCCGATTCCGGACGCCAAGCCATGGGGCGTGTTGCTGGACGTCCCTGAAAACGCCCTGACCGGGCCTGCCGAGGCACTGAAACAGGAACTGGACGCCCTCAACACCAGCGGTACCCTCCTCGAACTGGGCCTTGGCCTGGCAGCAGCCATCTTCGGCCTGCTGATGGTGTGGCTGATGGCCCGTGGCGTTACCCGCCCGATCCTGGGCGTGGCGGCCATGCTCAAGGACATCGCCAGTGGCGAAGGTGACCTGACCCGCCGTTTGACCTACGACAAGCAGGATGAACTGGGCGAACTGGCGGGCTGGTTCAACCGTTTCCTGGACAAACTGCAGCCCACCATCGCCGAGGTAAAACAGTCGGTACAGGCCGCCCGCTCAACGGCCGATCAGTCATCGGCCATCGCTACCCAGACCAGCGCCGGCATGGAACAGCAATACCGCCAGGTGGACCAGGTAGCCACCGCCTCCCATGAGATGAGCGCGACCGCCCAGGACGTCGCCCGAAGCGCTGCGCAAGCCGCGCAGGCGGCACGCGACGCCGACCAGGCCACCCGCGAAGGGTTGGCGGTGATCGATCGCACCACCCACAGCATCGACTCACTGGCCGCTGACATGAGCACGGCCATGGCCGAGGTGCAGGGCCTGTCGCAGAACAGCGAGAAAATTGGCTCCGTACTGGAGGTCATCCGCTCGATTGCCGAGCAGACCAACTTGCTGGCGCTCAACGCCGCCATCGAAGCAGCCCGAGCCGGTGAGGCCGGGCGCGGCTTTGCGGTGGTCGCCGACGAAGTCCGCAACCTGGCCCAGCGCACCCAGGAGTCGGTCGAAGAAACCCGCCAGGTCATCGAAGCCTTGCAGGACGGTACCCGCGAAGTGGTGGGCGCAATGGACAACAGCCATCGTCAGGCCCAAAGCGGCGTGCAGCAGGTGGGCCAGGCCGTGACCGCCTTGCAGCGCATTGGCCAGGCGGTGACGGTCATCACCGACATGAACCTGCAGATCGCCTCGGCAGCCGAGGAACAAAGCGCGGTGGCTGAAGAAATCAACAGCAACGTGGCAACCATTCGCGATGTCACCGAGTCGCTGTCCGGCCAGGCCAACGAATCGGCGAGGGTCAGTCAGTCGCTCAATGCCTTGGCCAACCAGCAGCAGGCATTGATGGACCAGTTCCGCGTCTAAGTCTGCCGCCTGCGCCGCGTCGTCTACACTTGCCCCATCCCCGAAGGGCTGTAGACGACGAGGTTAGGCATGAAACGAGGTTCATCGCTGCTGTTCGGGGTGCTGTTCGCCCTGGGTCTGGCCACTGCCGACAGCGCTGGCGCTGCCGATCAGAAATCGCCCATTCGCTTTGGCGCCCTTACCTGGGAAAGCGGTGCCTTCACCACCGAACTCCTGCGCGTGATCGTCGAGCGTGGCTACGGCTACGCCACCGAAACACTGCCTGGGAGCACGGTCAGCCTGGAAGTCGCCCTGGCCCGTAACGACTTGCAGGTAATCGCCGAAGAGTGGGCGGGCCGCAGCCCTGCCTGGGTCAAGGCCGAGCAGGCAGGCCAGGTGTTTGCACTGGGCGACACGGTCAAGCATGCCGAAGAAGGCTGGTGGGTACCGGCGTATGTCATCGAAGGCGATGCGTCGCGTAACCTCAAGCCCTTGGCACCTGAGTTGCACAGCGTCGAAGACCTAAAGCGCTACGCCCCGGTGTTCCGCGACCCCGAATCACCCGACAAAGGCCGTTTCCTTAACAGCCCCAGTGGTTGGACGTCCGAAACCGTGAACAGCCAGAAGCTCAAGGCCTATGGCCTCGACGAACTGTACACGAACTTGCGCACAGGGTCGGGGGCCGCAATGGATGCCGAGATCGGGTCGGCTATTCGCCGGGGCCAACCCGTGCTTTTCTACTACTGGAACCCTACGCCGCTCATGGGCCGCTACAAGCTCGTGCGGCTACAGGAACCTGCATTCGATGCCCAGGCCTGGGCGACGTTGACCGACCCTGCCAACCCAGCTCCAACAGGCAGCAGTTCGCTGCCAGCCAAACTTTCGGTTGGCGTGTCCAAAGCCTTTCGTGAGCAATACCCGGACTTGGTCCAGGTGTTCGAGCGGGTGGACCTGCCTATCGACCCGCTCAACCAGGCACTGGCGCAAATGAGCGAAAAACGGACCCCTCCCCGTGACGCCGCCTTGGCGTTCATGCGCCAGCACCCGCAAGTGTGGAAGGCTTGGCTTCCCGAGCACGTGGCCACCAAGGTCGAGGGCGGTCTGTGAGCAATGGTTTTCCCCAGGCTTTGCAGTTTTCCTTCGCCGACCAGGTCAACCGCATGGTCGACTGGTTGGTACTCCACTACGGGGATCACTTGCGCAGCGTCTCCGACCAGTTGCTGCACGTGCTCGTTGGCCTGGAAAACCTATTGAGGCTTATGCCGTGGTGGCTACTGCTGGCGGTGGTCGGTGCGCTGGCCTGGCATGCTTGCCGAAGCCTGCTGCGAAGTTGTGTTCTGGTAGGGCTGCTGGCACTCATCGGCATGCTGGGGTTGTGGGACAAACTGCTGCAAACCCTGGCGTTGGTGCTGGTCAGTACCGGGCTGTGCGTGCTGGTGGGCATACCGTTGGGCGTCGTGCTGGCAGCTCGGCCGTTGGCAAGACGCCTGGTAATGCCGGTGCTCGACGTGATGCAGACCCTACCCGCCTTCGTCTACCTGATTCCCGTGTTGATGCTCTTCGGCCTGGGCAAGGTGCCTGCGGTTTTCGCGACCTTGATCTATGCCCTGCCCCCTTTGGTGCGGCTCACCGAGCTTGGGTTGAGCCAGATAGACCCATCGTTGCTCAAGGCTGCCCAAGGCCTCGGCGCGACCCGCGCTCAGCGACTCAGGCGCATCGCCCTGCCCCTGGCGCTGCCCAGCATCATGGCCGGGCTCAATCAGTCGGTGATGATGGCCCTGTCGATGGTCGTGGTCGCGTCGATGATTGGGGCGCGAGGGCTGGGTGAAGATGTACTGGCAGGCATCCAGACGCTGAACGTCGGCCAGGGCGTCGAGGCAGGGCTGGCCATCGTGGCACTGGCCATGGTCATCGACCGGATCAGCCAGGCATATGGGCGTGGACGGCGTTGAAAGGCGTTAGCCAGACCGGTGGGACGGGCATGGCCAAGCGGGTGTCCGGCCGGTAGTCTGTGCAACGTACCCGGCCACGGATCTGTCTCCATGCTGCATGTGCTGTTGACCACCCTGCTTCCGATCATCCTGTTGATCGCCCTGGGCACGCTGCTGCGGGTGCGTGGCTTCGTCGCGCAGAGCTTCTGGCCAGGTGCCGAGCGCCTGAGCTACTACGTGCTGCTGCCCTCGTTGTTCCTCCATGGCCTGGCCACTGCCAACCTGGACGGGGTGCCGGTGCTGGGCATGGTCGCGGTGCTGATGCTCTCGACCCTGTCCGGGGCATTGCTGCTGGTGCTTTATCAAGGCGTTCGCCAGCACGACGGCGCCGACTTCACCTCGCTGTTTCAGGGTGGCATCCGGTTCAACAACTACATCGGCGCGACCCTGGCCGCGGGCATCTATGGCAGTGCGGGTATCGCCTTGGCAGCAGTGGCCAATGCAGCCATCGTGCCACTGGTCAATCTGCTCTGCGTGCTGGTCTTCGCGCGCTTCAGCGCCCGGCACAGCTCGCCGCTGGCGGTACTGCGGGCAATCCTGGCCAACCCGCTGATTCTAGGGTGTGCGGGGGGCATGCTGTTGCGGGTGACGGGGCTTGGGTTGCCAGCTGGTATCGAACCTACCCTCGGCGCGCTGGGCCATGCCGCGTTGCCGCTGGGGTTGCTGTGCGTTGGTGCGGCACTGGGTGGTGCACGTATCGGTGATCAGGCCCAGCCATTGATAGCGGCTTCTGTGTTCAAGTTTCTGGTAATGCCAGCGACGACATGGGGCTTGTGCCGCCTGCTCGGTCTCAATGGCCAGGCCGCTGTAGTGGCGGTGATTTTCCAGGCGCTGCCAACGGCATCGTCTTCCTACGTCATGGCCAGGCAAATGGGCGGCAACGCGCCCCTCATGGCAACCATCATCGCGGTACAGACGGTGGTGGCGGCGGCCACGCTTCCTTTGGTCCTTTCATTGTTACTGGGCTAACCCCCGCGCAAACCCAGCATGGCCCACGTCATGCTGGGTGCAAGTCGGGCCCAGGCCCGCCACGCGCTTACTACCAACGTTTGGCCTGGACATTACCGCACTTTTTGCCCGGGCTGCGGTCTACTCTCCCTTACGACCGACAATGATTGCATGCGTTTTCAATGCGTTGCACAGCTCGGGTCAAAACCATCGGGCTTGTGTAGGATAGGCAGCGCCTACTCGCCGCTGCCAGCCTCAGGGAGAACCATATGCGCGTCCTGTCATCTGTCGCTGCCTTCACGCTTGGGCTGATCGTTTCGTCCCAGGCGCTGGCTGTCACGGGCGAAGAAGCACAGCTGATCGCGTCGATCAACGCATACCGCAGCCAGGCGCAGCCCTGCGGCGAGCAGGCTTCGCTGGAACTACCGCCGCTTAACAGCGACACTCGCCTGGCGCTGTCTCCCGAAGGCACCCGTGACCTTCAGCAGGCCATGACCCGCGCCGGTTACCCGATGGTCAATGTGCAGGCGATCAGCCTCTCTGGTCCCCGTGATGCACGCGCAGCCATGCACGCCATCGAAGAAAGCTTCTGCCAGGTGGTGCTCGACCCTCAGTTCGTCGACATCGGCGTCAGCCAGGAAGGGCGGGACTGGCGCGTTGTGCTGGCTCGCCCCCTGCTCTCTGGCCGCTTGGGCGACTGGCAAGCGGAAGGGCAGAAGATGCTCCAGGAAATCAACGCCGCGCGTCAGCAACCCCGCCAGTGCGGCGGCCAGCCCTACGCCGCCGCCCCTGCACTTGGCTGGAACACGATGCTGGCCGGGGTGGCGGCCAGCCACACACGGGCCATGGCCAACCAGAATTTCTTCGATCACATCGACAAAGAGGGCCGCACCCCAGGCGACCGGGCTGAGCTTGCCGGTTATCTGTACCAGCAGATTGGCGAGAACATCGCCGCCGGGCGCGACACGCCGCACAAGGTGGTTCAAGGCTGGCTGGACAGCCCAGGCCACTGCGCAATCCTGATGAGCGCCGACTTCCGGGAGCTCGGCGCAGCCTATGCCGTAGACCCGAAGAGCGATGCCGGCATCTACTGGACGGCCCTGTTCGGCTCGCCGCAGTAGCGCCAGCTTTCACCAGCAACAGCCAACACCCGCAGTGTTGGCCCCGGGCTTTTTGCAGGCCGGATCAGAAACCCAGCGTGGCGGACAGCATGTAGGTGCGTGGCGTCGACAAGGTCAGCCCCGGCTCGGCGTCATCCGGCGCGCCTGCTGAGCTCCAGTAACGATCATCGAGTACGTTTTCGACGCTGGCGCGCAGGGTCACCTGCGTGTCGTCCAGCTTGAACGCATACCGTGCCCCCACGTCATAGCGCTCCCAGCCGTCGATTTTCTTGCTGTTGTTCTGGTCCAGGTACTGGGAGCTCGAGTGCGTGCCACGTGCCGTCAGGGTCAGCCCCTGCACCCCCGGCACATCCCATTCGGCACCCAGGTTAACGTTGTACGCGGGCGTTGCAGGCGCACGGTTGCCATCGTAGGCACCTGCGACGGTATCGGTCAGTTCGCTGTCGATATACATCACCCCGCCCAGCACACGCACCCCTGTGGCGGGTTCACCGAACACGTTCAGCTCCACACCGCGGTTGTTGCGCTTGCCATTGGGGCCGAAGACCCGGGAGCCGGGGTTGGTTTCATAGGCAGGCTGACGGATTCTGAAGGCGCTGGCCGTAAACGCCACTTTGCCCAGGTCATACTTGGCACCCACTTCCACCTGGCGGCTGGTGAAAGGTGGGAATATCTGGTCCTCGTTGATCGACGTGGACGGTGCGATCTTGCCTTGGCTCAAGCCCTCCATGTAGTTGGCATACACCGACAGCTCGTCCGTGACCTTGTACAGCACGCCACCGGAGGGCGAGACCTTCTTCTCGTCATACGCCGTATCGCCTTTGACCCCATCACTCCAATCGTCCACCTGCACCCGCTGCCAGCGCAGCCCTAGGGTCAACAGCAATCGGTCATCGAAAAAGCCGAGGGTGTCGGACAACGCCAACCCGGAGAACCGGTTCTCGGTGTAATCCTTCGAATCGAGCCGCGTTGGGGTACCTGGCGTCGGCGTAGCCGTAGGATGGTAGAGGTTGCCGGGTGAGGAAGCGTAACGAGCCCCCCCATTGGTGAAGTCCATGTAGTAATACGTTGCAGCCAGGTTGACCTCGTGGCTGACCGGCCCAGTGTGTAACCAGGTCCTCAAGCCCGCCAAGGCGGTGCGCACCGATTCATCCCTGCTGAAATCGCGGGGCTGGATGGTGAAGTCGCCAGCATTGTTAATCAGAGAAACGTTATGGCGCAGGAAATCGTGCCGGCTCTCCCTGGCACCCACTGCGCCATAGGCCAGCACAGAATCGCTGAGATCATATTCGGCGTGCACTGCCCCGAAGGTATCGTTGGTACGCGCCTTGCTCCACGCCTGGGCGTAGTTGCGGTGCACACCGCCAGCACGCGGTACCTGGGCGCGGGGCCCAACCAGCACACGTTCCTGGGGGGCATCAGTATCACGCTCGGTATGCCCGAGGTCGGCCGAAAGCCGCAGGCGCTCGCCGCGAAAATCCAGCCCCAGCACGGCCATTTCGCGGTCCACTTGCTGGTGGTCCCACTCGGTATCGCCGGACTGTTTCACCGCATTCAGACGCATGCCGAACTGCTGCTGGTCGCCGAACCTTCGCCCTACGTCAACGGCCCCGCCTACCTGGCCCGCCGAGGCGTAGCTGCCGGTGAACTCGGTGATCGGCGTGTCACCGGCGCGTTTGGGTTGGATGTTGATGCCGCCGCCGACGCTGCCCCGTGGTGCGATGCCGTTGATCAGTTGGCTAGGGCCCTTGATGATGTCGACCCGTTCGGCCATCTCCATATCGATCGAGTAGGTAGGCAGCAAGCCATAGAGGCCGTTGTAGGACACATCACTGTTATACAAGCTGAAACCGCGAATGGTGAACTGCTCGAAACGCCCACCGGCCGGGTTGGTGGCACGAACCGAAGGGTCACTGGCGACCAGTTCGCTCAGGGTGCGCGCCTGTTGGTTCTTCACCAGATCGCTGGTGTAGCTGGTGATGCTGAACGGCGTTTCCATGAAATCGCGCGCACCCAGCAAGCCTTGTGCGCCCTGGCGAGCGACCTGACCGCCTGCATAAGGGAGCGCCTCGTCGGTGGTCGGTGGGCCGCCGACGATGCTGGTAGGGGCTATTTCCAGCGCGCCCCCTTGCTGCGGCGACGGCACGAGCGTAAAGGCATCGTGGCCCACAGGTACCCATTGCAGACCGCTGCCGCGTAGTAATTGCCTGAAGCCTTCATCGACGCTGTACTGGCCGGCCAGCCCTTCACTACGCAGGCCCTTGACCAGCGCCGGGTCCAGCGACAAGCTGACCCCTGCTTGATCGGCGAATCGGGTCAAGGCCGCCCCCAGGCTCGCCGCTGGCACTTGGTACGTGCGCCGGACTGGCTCGTCGGCCCAGGCGGGAATGCCCAGTAGCAGGCTCATGGCGAACAATGGGCGAGCTGCGCGCACCCATGGGCGCAGGTGAATGGACTTTACTGCAGGCATCGATGAGGCTCCCCTTTATGGTGTTCTACGGGTAATGACAGGCGAGCACGAAAAAAGGGGACAGCATCGCGTTGATATCACGTGCAATGCGCCGCAACGCAGCGCTCGGGTTCGAGCCTCAGGCAGTCGTTGTTCGCGGCACCAGCGTGATCCAATAGCGGGTACGGGCCACCACCTGCACCGGCAGGCTCGCGGCGAGCAGCGCCAATACCCGGTCGGTGTCATCCAGGCGGAAGGTGCCGGTCACCCTGAGCCTGTCCAGCGCCGGATCCCAGCGCAGCACGCCTGGGCGATAGCGGCTCAACTCCACCAGCAGGTCGCCTAGACGTTGATCGTCCAGGCGCAACACGCCATCTCGCCACCCCAGTCGCCAAGCTTGAAGAGGACCGACATTTCGCAGACCTGACGCCAGAACGGCAGCTTGCTGGCCGGCGGTGAGGCGCAGGCGATCTCCCTTCAGCGGCTGAACGTCTGCCCGGCCCTGGACAACTGCAACCTGACACCCTGGTTCGACCAGGCGGATGCACACCTGCCCCGGGCCAAGGGTTGCACCACCCACTGTCACCTGACCTGAAGGTACCTGGATGGTCAGGGGTTGAAGGCCAGGCGTGTCGACTGAAACTTCGCCGCGTCGCAACCACAGCCTGTGATTGGCAGCGTCCACGTCGACAGCGCTGTCGGTGTTCAACTGCACCTTAGTGCCATCCCCCAGCGTCATGAGCCGCCGTTCACCCACACCCGTACGCAGATCAGCAGCCCAGGCCTCAAGGGGCAATTCGCGGCTCAACCACCAAGCCGTAGGCACCAGCGCTGCCAAACCGAGCATTTGAACAAGCGCGGCACGTCGGCCGTGATCGGGACGGTCAAGGGTGGCCATGGCCAAACTGGCAGGCAACCCGGTAAAGCGCTCACGCAAGCGCAGCGCTTGCTGCCAGGCAGCCTCATGCACAGCGCTTTGCCCCCGCCACTGCTCAAGCCCGGTCAAGTCCGCCTCGCGGGTATCGCCTGAATCGATGAGCACCAGCCACTGGGCGGCCTCGCGCAACGCCTCCCGTTGGTGCACAGGCGGGCTCACTGAAGTTCGGCCAACAGGCAGTGCTCGTAGGCCTGCGCCATGTAGCGCTTGACCGAACGCTCACAAACACCAAGCCGGCTGGCGATTTCGGCGTAGCTCAGCCCTTCGAGTTGGCTTAGCAGAAAAGCCTTGCGCACGACCGGCTTCAAACCGTCCAGCAATTGATCAAGCGCTTGCAGCGTTTCGAGCAACAACCAGCGCTGTTCGGGCGAAGGCGCGTGCTGTTCGGGCAGGTGCACCAGGGCCTCAAGGTAGGCTTTCTCGAGGCTGCGGCGTTGGTGAAGGTTGCTTAGAAGTCGCTTGCCGACCGTCAGCAGGTAGGCGCGTGGCTCGCGGAAGTCGGTCAACGGCTGGGCGCTGGCCATCACGCGAAGGAAGGTATCCTGACTCAGGTCGGCCGCATCCCAGGCATTGCCCATGCGCCGTCGTAGCCAGCCTTCGAGCCAGCCACGGTGCTCCCGGTAAAGGTCAGGGAAGCTTTGCGTGGGCGGCGGCGCGGCTTCGAACATGGACAAGTCCCTGCGATGATGTAAATAGGATTAATTCTAATTTACATCTCATCGCAGGGCCAAGCCCTTTATCACCGCTTACGCAATGGCCGCATCCACCAGCACCTGGGCTTCCTGAACCAATCGTTGCAAGTGGGCTTCGTCGACAAAACTTTCCGCGTAGATCTTGTAGATGTCCTCGGTGCCAGACGGGCGGGCCGCGAACCAGCCATTAGCGGTGATGACCTTAAGACCGCCGATCGCCTGCCCATTACCCGGCGCGTGGCTCAGGATCTGCAGGATCGGCTCTCCAGCAAGCTCGGTAGAGGTCACTTGCTCAGGCGCAAGCTTGCTCAACAACCCTTTCTGGCGGGCGTCGGCCTTGGCCTCGACGCGGGTAGCGAACGGCTTGCCAAGCGCCTGGGTCAGCTCGGCGTACGCCTGGCTCGGGTTACGTCCCGTCCGGGCGGTCATCTCCGCAGCCAGCAAGGCCGGGATGAGGCCATCCTTGTCGGTTGCCCATACCGAGCCGTCGCGGCGCAGGAACGAGGCGCCCGCACTTTCTTCGCCACCAAAGCCCAGCGAGCCGTCGAACAGGCCTTGGGCAAAGTACTTGAAGCCCACGGGTACTTCGTACAGCTCGCGACCCAACCGTTTGGTCACCCGATCGATCAGGCCGCTGGACACGACCGTCTTGCCGACGGCCGCGTCGGTGCGCCACTGTGGACGGTTGCGGTACAGGTAGTCGATGGCCACGGCCAAGTAGTTGTTAGGTTGCAGCAAGCCGTCGGGCGTGACGATGCCATGGCGATCGTGGTCCGGGTCGCAGGCAAAGGCCACGTCGAAGCGCTCGCGCAGGCCGATCAAGCCCTGCATGGCGTAGGGTGACGAAGGGTCCATGCGAATCTGGCCATCCCAGTCGACGCTCATGAAACGGAACGTCGGGTCGACCTCGGTGTTCACCACTTCCAGGTCCAGTTGATAGTGCTGGGCAATGGCCGACCAGTAGCGCACCCCTGCCCCACCCAGCGGGTCCACGCCCAAGCGCAGCTTGGCTGCACGGATGACCTCGAAGTCGATGACGTTTTCCAGGTCTGCCACATAGTGGCTGATGTAGTCGTGACGATGGGTGGTAGGGGCCTGCAGCGCCTGGGCGTGGTCGATACGCTTGACCCCTGCCAGCCCGGCTGCCAGCAATTCGTTGGCCTTGGCTTCAATCCACTTGGTGACGTCGCTGTCGGCCGGGCCGCCGTTGGGTGGGTTGTACTTGAAGCCACCACTTTGCGGCGGGTTGTGCGAGGGCGTGATCACCACGCCGTCGGCCAGGCCGTCCTGGCGCCCACGGTTGTAGCAGAGGATGGCGTGGGACACCGCCGGTGTCGGGGTGTATTCGTCGTCCTTGGACAACATCACCTGTACACCGTTGGCAGCCAGCACTTCCAATGCACTCGCCGCGGCAGGCGCCGACAGCGCATGGGTATCAGCACCGACGAACAGCGGGCCATCGATGCCCTTTTCCTGGCGGTACAGGCAGATGGCCTGGGTGATGGCCAGCACATGGTGTTCGTTGAAGCTCAACTCGAGCGAAGTACCCCGGTGCCCCGATGTGCCGAAAGCGACACGCTGGCTCGCCACGCCAGCATCCGGCCGACCGGTGTAGTAGGCCGTGAGTAGGCGGGGAATATCGACCAGCACGCTGGCTGGAGCCGGCTTGCCTGCCAAAGGACTGAGCGTCATGCATTAACCTCGAGTTCAGCGAAATGTGGGGGTTAGAGCGTGCAGTGTACTGAGAGTTGCAAGTGCGCGCGATGCAGTGCACGAAAGAAACCGTGGGTATCGCTCAAGGGCAATTCGACGCCTACCGCCGTCGCTGCCCAGGGAGCGTATCGAGGCCCTGCCCATGCGGATCTTGGCACACGCCAGGCGGTCAGAAACCTTGTCGAGCACACCCCCTGCTGTGAGGCAACATGGCTCTCCATCGTCTAACGCGCACCCATCCTAGATTGAGCTTGGCCACAGGCGTAGGGTTGCTGGGCGCCTGGCTGGTCCCTGTCACTGACCCTGTGCAACGCCTGCTGGCGGGTTGGAACATTGGCGTTTGGTTGTACCTGATGCTGGTACTCTGGCTCAGCTGCACCGCAAGCCCTGCAAAGGTTCGCAGGGTGGCCCACAGCGAAGACGAAAACGCAGGCCTGGTGCTGCTTACCGTCTGCATCGCGGCAATCGCCAGCCTGGTCGCCGTGACGCTGCAACTGGTGTCCAGCCGCGGGCTGCATGGCAGCGCATTGACGGCTCACTACTTGTACACCGGGTTCACCGTCGCAGGCTCCTGGCTGCTGATCGGCTGCATCTTCAGCCTGCACTATGCGCGGCTGTTCTATGCAGAGACGGCCACGGCGCCGCCTTTACGCTTCGCCGATGGAGAAACCCAGCCGGACTACTGGGACTTTCACTACGTGTCGTTCACCATCAGCGTGGCCGTTCAGACATCCGACGTGGGTGTAGCCGGTAGAGCGATGCGGCGGGTGGTACTGGCCCACTCGCTCGTGGGGTTCGTGTTCAACACCGCCATCCTCGGTTTCACCATCAATATCGCGGCTGGATTGCTTGGGTGACCTTCCGCCGGTCGGATTTCACGAATTCAAGCCATACTAGGCCCATCAGGTTCCAAGAGCCGTCGCGCGTACCCACGCCGGGTCTGGATCAGGGCGCTCGGTGCGCTCGCCAGAGGGGCAAAAATGTGAAGATGCGCCTTGACCTGCTTCTGAAAGTCCTCTGCGCTGTGATGCAGATCATGCCCTGCAACATTTGTCACATTTGCAAGTGAGAATACCGTCAACCAGATGCTATGGTTACTTTCCCGGCAGCCACAGTACGCGGCCGCCCTTCACCAGCTTTCAGTCACGTACAAGGAGGCTCGGATGAACAAGATGACCTTCCCCAACGCCTGCCAGGTCATGCGCTGGCACTTCCATCCGCTGGGCTTCGAAGCCAACATGGATGCGCCGCGCAGCATGGTGGCGCGGCTGTTCGACAGAAGCACGGGCGAAACCTTGCTGGCCATAGCGGGCATCCCCTGCATGGCCATCATGGCTGCCAGCGATGTCGAGCGCATCATCGAAGCGGTCGAAGCCGAACTCGAAGCCTTCCAGCCCCCGCCCCTGCTGCGCAACGCCAGTTAACCCATGACCGGGCCCGGGCTCGACCCCAGCAACTGCTCGGCCGGCACGGGTCGGCCGAGCAGGTAGCCCTGAAGCGCATCGCAGCCCAGCCGCGTCAGGAAGGCTTGCTGACTTGAAGTCTCGACCCCTTCTGCGACGATTCGCAATCCCAGTGCGCGGCCCAACGCTACGATGGCCGACACGATGGCCGCATCCTCGCCCTCATCCTCCAGCTCGCGTACAAACCCTCGGTCGATTTTCAGCTCGTTGGCCGGCAAGCGCTTGAGGTACATCAGGCTGGAATAACCTGTACCAAAGTCGTCAATTGACAGGTCTACGCCCATGTCCGAAAGCTGCTGAAGGACAGTCAGGCTCACCTCCACGTCCGACATCGCCGTGGTTTCGGTGATCTCCAATGTCAGGCAGTTGGCGGGCACTGCATGGCGTTCCAGAGCGCGCGCCACGCTATCGAGCAGCCCCGCGTGGCAAAACTGGATGGCCGACAGGTTGACCGCGATCCGCCAACCCTCGATACCTTCATCCAGCCACAGGCGCATCTGGCGACATGCTTCGTCCAATACCCAGTCACCGATGGAAATGATCAGGCCGGTCTTTTCCGCAAGGCTGATGAAACGGTCAGGGCCCAAGAGCCCGTGCTGCGGATGCTCCCAACGCAGCAGCGCCTCGGCGCCGATCGGTTGACACTGTTTGGCGTCGAACTTGGGTTGGTAATGCAGACGAAATTGCCCCGCCGCCACTGCCAGGCGCAAATCCTGCACCAACTGCAACTGCTGCCGGGCATTGCTGTTCATCGAGGCGTCGAAAAAGCTGTAGCCATTCTTGCCTACCCGCTTGGCGTGATACATGGCAGCGTCGGCGTTGCGCAGCAGTTCGTGCTGGTCCTGACCGTTGCCGGGGTACAGGACGATACCCAGGCTGGCCGAAAGCTGCAGGTCATGCTCAGCCACCTTGAAAGGCCGCGAAACCAGGTTTACCTGTTTGATGGCAACGTTCATGGCGTCGCTCGGGTCTTGTAACTCGACCAACAGCACAAACTCATCCCCGCCGATGCGCGCCAGTGTGTCCTGGCTGTGCAGGTGCCCGCGCAATCGCGTCGCCACAGCTTTGAGCAGCAGGTCTCCGGCATGATGGCCAAAGGCATCGTTGACCGGCTTGAACCCGTCCAGATCAATGAACATCAGCGCAAAGCAACCGCCCTGCTCGGCTACCTTGGCGATGGCCAGTTCGATGCGGTCAGCCAGCAGGCTGCGATTGGGCAGGCCTGTGAGCGTGTCGTGCAATGCCAGCTGAGTCAGCTCCTGGTTGGCCAGGGTCAGCGACCTGGCCAGCGCCGCCGTGCGGGCCTCGAGGCGCGCGTCCAGTACGGAGGTCAGCAAAGCCACCAGCAGCACCGCAAAGGTCGTGATCAGGACAAGCGATATCAGGCCATCCCCCTCAAGGCCATCGGGCAGCGCACCGCAGAAACTGCCCTTGGGAAACCCAGCGGCCGCCATACCGGTGTAGTGCATGCCGACGATGGCGATCCCCATGAGCACCGCTGCCAGCCCACGGATTTGACGCACGTAGGGGGTCTGTCGGCGCAACCGGAACGCGATCCACAACGCCGCCGCCGAAGCGCCCACCGCGATCAGCAGCGAAGCCAGAAACAGGCTCGGGTCGTAGTCGATGCCGGGTGTCATGCGCAGCGCTGCCATGCCGGTGTAATGCATGCTGGCGATACCGGCTCCCATGATGAGCGCGCCGAGGGCAAGCTGCAGGGCGGGCAAGCTGGGCTGGCTGACCAGCCAGAGGGCGAAGCCCGAGGACAGCACCGCAATCAGCAGCGAGCATGCGGTCAACGTCAGGTCATAGCCCAGCTCGATTGGCAGTTGCAAGGCGAGCATGCCGACAAAATGCATGGACCAGATGCCGGTTCCCATGGCCAGCGCCCCGCCGATCATCCACAGGGAGGCGGCATACCCCCTGGCGGTGGCAATGCGTCCGGCAAGGTCCAGAGCCGTATAGGACGCAAGGATGGCCACGCACAAGGAAATCAACACCAGCGAAGAGGAGTAGCTAGCGGTCAGCATTTTGCGAAGTACCAAGGAGCCGGCAGAGGTAGGCACGAAAGGCCGACCATTGTACTCAAGCTTTGGTAAAACGCACGGTGTTTCGGCATATCAAATGGCCATGTCGACGGTAGGTCTGTACGTCGACATAGGTCAAAGGTTACGCATCAATCCTGGTCGGCGAACGCCCCTCGTGCATCCCAGCCACCGCCCAGCGCTGCCACCAATTGGACACTGGCAACCAAGCGGCCCTGCAACAGGTTGAGCACACTGCGCTCGTTGCTCAGCGCGGTGGCCTGAACATTGACCACATCCAGATAGCCGATCAAGCCGGCCTTGTATTGATTTTCCGTAAGCCGCAGCGATTCGCGGGCGGCCTCCAGGGCCTCCTGGCGCACCACGGCTTCGTCCCCGTACACCTTCAGTTGCACCAGCAGGTTCTCCACCTCCTTGAAACCATCCAGCACGGTCTGGCGGTACTGGGCGACCGTCTGATCATATACGGCTACGGTACGGTCCACCTCGGCGCTGCGCCTGCCTGCATCGAACAGGGTGAGCGCAAGCTGTGGTCCGACCGACCAGTAACGGTTGGGCAACTCGATCCAGTTGTTGAAGCTGCTGCTCGAGTAACCGCCGTTAAGGCTCAGGCTAAGATCCGGAAAATAGGCCGCGCGCGATACGCCGATATTGGCGTTGGCAGCCATCACATTGCGCTCGGCAGCGGCGATGTCGGGCCGCCGCTCGAGCAGTTGCGATGGCAGCGCCACCGGAATTTGCGGCAATGCAGGAATCGCCTGGCTGTCGGCCAGGGCAAATTGCGCAGGCGTCTTGCCCAGCAGCACGGCAATGGCGTTCTCGAACTGGGCGCGCTGCCAGATCAGGTCGATCAGGTCAGCCTCGGTGCTCTTGAGCTGGGTGCGCGCCTGGGCCACCGCGTCGGGGCCGGCGATGCCTGCGCGGTATTGGTTCTGATTCATCCGCAGCGAGCGCTCGTATGCGGCCACCGTGGCTTGCAGCAGGCGCTTCTGCTCATCGATGACGCGCAGTTGCAGGTAGTTCTGCACCAGCTCCGACTGCTGGCTCAAGCGCATGGCGGCAAGGTCGGCCAGGCTGGCCTGGGCACTGGCCTGGTTGGCATTGAGCGTCTCGCGCAACTTGCCCCACAAGTCGATTTCCCAGCTGACTCCCAACTGGGCGTTGTAAGTGTCCCGAATGCCGCTGCTGTTATTGGACAGGCTTGAGCTGGAACTGCCAGTGCCCTGGGCCGACCTGTTCTTGGCCACGCTCAGGTCGAGACTTGGAAACAGTCCGGCGCGGCTGCTGCGCACCAGCGCCTGGGCCTGGCGATACTGCGCCTCGGCTTGCGCCACACTCTGGTTGTTGCGATTGAGCTCATCGACCAGTGCGTTGAGTTGCGCGTCGCCATAGATCTCCCACCAGGCACCACGGGCGATGGCGTCAGAAGGCGTTGCCTGCGTCCAGCCTTCGGCATGCTTGAATTGCGCCGTGCCGGTCATTTCCGGACGGTGGTAGTCCGGGGCCAATGTACAGGCGCTGAGCAAGGCGGCCCCCAAGGCTGCCCCCAGCAAACGCGAGCCGCGAACACGGCTGAGCACTTGCAGGGCACGATGAAGCGGAGTCTGGGCAAAAGTCATAGCGGGTTTTCCAAGGCCGCGTCGGTGCGCACACCGCGCCAACGGTTGTAGCGGTGACGCAAGCGGTCCAGATACAGATAGACCACAGGCGTCGTGTAGAGGGTCAGAACCTGGCTGAAGACCAGGCCGCCGATGATGGTCAGCCCCAGCGGCTGACGCATCTCCGCCCCTTCTGCCTGGCTCAGCAGCAGCGGCAAGGCGCCGAGAATGGCCGCCAGCGTCGTCATCAGGATTGGGCGCAGGCGCAGCAGGCATGCGCGGCGAATGGATTCCTCAGGTGACAGCCCCTGGTGACGTTCAAGTTGCAGGGCCAGGTCGATCATCAAGATGGCATTTTTCTTTACCACCCCGATCAACAGGAACAGCCCCAGCAGGGAGATCAGGCTGAACTCGCCACCGGTCACATACAGCGCCAACAAGGCACCGACGCCGGCCGAGGGCAGCGTGGACAAGATGGTCAGGGGGTGGATGTAGCTCTCGTACAGAATCCCGAGCACCAGGTACACAAGCACCAGTGCGCCCAGAATCATGAAGGGCTGCCCCTGTGCGGTCTTGGTGAAGGCATCGGCGGTGCCGCCAAGCTTGGCGATCACCCCTTCCGGAAGGCCGAGCTTGGCCACGGCACGCTCGACTGCCGCCAGCGCCTGGTCGGTGCTGTAGCCTTCGGCGACGTCGAAGGCGATGTCCTCGGAGGCGAACTGGTCTTCGTGGCTGACCCGGTCGTTGGCCAGGCTGTTCTCATAGTGCGCGATGGTCGACAGCGGCACCCGTGCGCCCTCGGCGGTAATCACCTGCACCTGCTCCAGGGTACTGGGGTCCCAGGCGTATTTCGGGTTGATCTCCAGCACTACCTGATATTGGTTGAGGCTGTCATAGATGGTGGATATCTGCCGCTGGCTGTAGGCATTGTTCAGCACGGTGGTGACCATCTGCATGTCGATGCCCAGGCGCTTGGCCTGGTCGCGGTCCACCACCAGCGTCACCTGCTGGGTGCCCGCCCCGTCGCGTGCGTCGATGGCGGTCAGCTCGGGCAAGGCGCGCATGGCCGCGACGACCTTGGGGAACCACTGGCGCAAGGCTGCCAGGTCGCCGCTCTGCAAGGTATACAGGTACTGCGAGGACGATTGATCACGCCCGCCACCGCCCAGTTGCAAGTCCTGATCGGCCATCAGGAACAGCCGCCCGCCAGGCACCTTGGGCATTTCCTTACGCAGGCGTTCGATCACCTTCTGGGCATCGAGCTTGCGTTCGCTGATGGGCTTGAGCCTGACCAGCACCATGGCGTTGTTGGTACCGCTGTTGCCGCCGATGAAGCCTGCAACACTCTGTACGGCAGGGTCTGCCAGCAAGGCGCGCCGGTAGGTTTCCATCTTGGGCTGCATGACGCTGAACGACAGGCCGTCATCACCGCGGATGAAACCCATGAGCTGGCCGGTATCCTGCTGGGGCATCAGTGTCTTGGGCACCACGACGTACAGCGCCACGTTGACCGCAATGGTCACCAGCAGGCTGATCAGGGTCAGGCGCCGATGCCGCAGCGCCCAGCCCAGGCTGCGGTCATAGCCGGCAACCATGCGCCGGTGCACGGCATCGCTCCACCGTTGCAGGCGAGTCTGTTCGGCCTGGTGCGCAGTCAGCCAACGGGCACACAGCATGGGGGTAAGGGTTAGCGACACCAGCAACGAAACCATGATGGCGGCCGCCAGGGTGATGGAAAATTCCTGGAACAAGCTGCGCACGATGCCGCCCATGAACAGGATCGACACGAACACGGCCACCAGTGACACGTTCATCGACAGGAGGGTAAAGCCGACCTCCTTGGCGCCCAGGAAGGCCGCCTTCATCGGTGGCTGCCCGTCCTCGATATGCCGGGAGATGTTCTCCAGCACGACAATGGCATCGTCCACCACAAGCCCGGTCGCCAGGATCAGCGCCATCAGCGACAAGTTGTTGAGCGAGAAGCCGCACAGGTACATGACCGCGAAGGTGCCAACCAGCGACACCGGCACCGCCAGGCTGGGAATCAGTGAAGCACGCAGGCTGCCGAGGAACAGGTAGACCACCAGGATTACCAGCACCACGGCGATCAGCAAGGTATGCTCCGCCTCCTTGAGTGTGGCCTTGATCACCGGCGAACGGTCCATGGCCACGTTCAGCTCGACGCTCGCCGGAAGTAGCGATTGCAGGGCAGGCAACTGCGACTTGATCTGCTCCACAGTGGCAATGATGTTGGCACCTGCCTGCCGATTCACGACCAGCAATACCGCGCTCTGGTCATTGAAAAAGCCACTGTTGTAGCGGTTTTCGACGCCATCGGTGATGGTTGCCACATCCGATAGCCGAAGAACCGTGCCGTTCTCCTGGCGAATCACGAGCGGCCCGTAATCCTTGGCGCTTTCCAACTGGTCGTTGGCCCGCACCTGCCAATTACGCTCGGCATCTTCGACAAAACCCATGGGCCGGCGCTGGTTGGCATTGGCCACCGCGGTACGCACCTCGTCCAGCGCCAGTCCGTACTGGTTCAGCAACTGTGGCTCGACCGAAATGCGCACGGCCGGCAGCGAACTGCCACCGATCTGCACCTCGCCCACGCCCGGCACCTGGGCCAGGCTTTGGGACAGGATGGTATCGGCCAAATCGTACAGCTGCCCTTTCTGCAGCACACTGGAGGTCAGCGACAGGACCATGACCGGCGCCTGGGACGGGTTGATCTTCTTGTAGGTCGGCATGCTGCGCATGCCGCTGGGCAGCAGGTTGCGGGTGGCATTGATTGCAGCCTGCACCTCGCGCGCAGCGCCGTCGATGTCGCGGCCAAGTTCAAAGCCAATGATGACCCGCGTTGAGCCCTGGTTGGAACTGCTGGTCAATGTGGTAACCCCGGCAATGCTGCCCAGCTTGCGCTCAAGCGGCGTTGCCACGGTCGAGGCCATGACTTCGGGGCTCGCACCCGGCAGGTTGGCCGACACCACGATTACCGGGAAATCCATCTGCGGCAGCGGCGAGACCGGCAACAGACCGAAGCTGACCGCGCCCAGCAGCATGATCGCCAGGCTCAACAGCATGGTTGCCACGGGCCTGCGGATGAATGGCGCAGACAGGTTCATCGGGCCGCCCCTACTGAAGCGCTGCGCGTATTCATACCGGTTCCTGCGCCAGGTCGCGCTTGCCGAAACGACGCCCCAGCCGGTCGAAGTACAGGTAGATGACCGGCGTGGTGAATAGCGTCAGCACCTGGCTCACGAGCAGCCCACCCACCATCACCAGGCCCAGGGGTTGGCGCAGTTCGGCGCCGGACCCGGTGGCCAACATCAACGGCACGGCTCCGAACAGGGCCGCCAGCGTGGTCATGAGGATTGGCCGGAACCGCAGCAGCGCGGCCTGGTAGATGGCATCGCGCGGGCTCATGCCCTGGTGACGTTCGGCTTCGAGCGCGAAGTCGATCATCATGATGGCGTTTTTCTTGACGATACCGATCAGCAGGATGATGCCGATGATGGCGATCATGCCCAGGTCGTTGCCACTGATCAACAGCGCCAGCAAGGCGCCCACGGCAGCCGAAGGCAGCGTCGAGAGGATGGTCACCGGGTGGATGTAGCTCTCATAGAGCACACCCAGCACGATGTACATGGTCACCACCGCCGCGAGAATCAGCAGCAAGGTGCTCGACAGAGATGCCTGGAACGCCTGCGCCGCGCCCTGGAACCGGGTCTGGATGCCCAACGGCATGCCGATGTCCTGCTGAACCTGCTCGATCACCTGCACGGCTTTGCCCAGCGAGGCGCCCTGCCCCAGGTTGAATGACAAGGTGACCGCCGGGAACTGACCGATGTGAGAAATGGCCAGCTGCGCCTGGCGCTGCTCGATGCGCGCCAGCGCCGACAGACGCACCTGCCCGCCATCACTGGCCTTGACGTGGATCGACTCCAGTGCCTGGGGACCGATCACGGCCGCGTCTCGCGACTGCAGCACCACCCGGTATTGGCTGGCCTGGGTGTAGATAGTCGAAATCTGCCTCTGGCCGAAGGCATCGTAGAGCGCGTTGGTGATCTGCGACACGCTGACGCCCAGCCGGCTGGCCATGTCCCGGTCGATCACCAGGTACACCTGCAGCCCATTGGCCTGCAGGTCACTGGCCACATCGGCAAGCTCGGGGCGCAGGTTCAGGGCCTGGACCAGTTTGCCACTCCACTGCCCCAGCAGTTCGGCATCGGGCGATGACAATGTGAACTGGTACTGCGTACGGCTGACCCGGTCCTCAATACTCAAATCCTGCACCGGCTGCATGAACAGGCGGATGCCCACCAGCTTGTCGAGCTGGGGTTGCAAGCGCTTGATGACATCGCTTGCAGTGACATCGCGCTCCCCATGAGGCTTGAGGTTGATGAGCATACGGCCGCTGTTGAGGGTGGCGTTGTCGCCGTCCACGCCAATGTAGGACGAGAGGCTCTGCACGGCAGGGTCCTGCAGGATGACGCGGCTCAGGGCCTGCTGCCGGTCGCTCATGGCCGCGAACGAGGTGGACTGGGGTGCTTCGGAGATGCCCTGAATGACGCCCGTGTCCTGGACCGGGAAGAATCCCTTGGGCACCACCATGTACAGCAGCACCGTCAACGCCAGGCTTGCCACCGCCACCAGCAGGGTCAGGGGCTGGCGCTTGAGTACCCATTGCAGGGCGCTGGCGTAGTGCTTGATCAACCAGTCGATCCAGGCACCGCTGGCCCGGTAGAAACGGCCTTGCTCATCTGGGGTGGGTTCGCGCTTGAGCAGGCGCGCGCACATCATCGGCGTCAGGGTCAGCGAGACCACCAGGGAAATCAGGATGGCCACCGCCAGGGTGATGGCGAACTCCCGGAACAGGCGCCCTACCACATCGGCCATGAACAACAGCGGGATCAGCACGGCGATCAGCGAGAAGGTCAGCGAGATCAAGGTAAAGCCAATCTGCCTGGCGCCTTTGAGCGCCGCCTGCAGCGGCGTTTCGCCTTCCTCGATGTGCCGTGAAATGTTCTCCAGCATCACGATCGCATCGTCCACCACAAAACCGGTGGCGATGGTCAGCGCCATCAGGGTGAGGTTGTTGATGGAAAACCCTGCCAGGTACATGACGGCGAAGGTGCCGACCAATGACAGCGGCACGGCGATCGAAGGAATGATCGTAGCGCTGACCCGCCGCAGGAACAGGAAGGTGACCATTACCACCAGGGCGATGGCGATCAGCAGTTCATGCTGAACGTCGCGCACGGCGGCGCGGATGGTCTGGGTACGGTCGGTGAGCACGGACACGTCCAGGCCGGCGGGCAGGTTGTCGGTGATCGAGGGCAGCATGTCCTTGATGCGGTCCACCACCTCGATGACGTTGGCACCTGGCTGACGCTGAATGTTCAGAAGCACGGCGTGATTCTGGTTGGCCCAGGCCGCCAGCCGTTCGTTTTCCGCGCCGTCGACGATCTGCGCCACATCCTTCAAACGCAGCGGGGCGCCGTTGCTGTAGGCCAGGATGAGGTTGGCGTATTCCTCGGGCGAGCGCAGTTGGTCATTGGCGTCGAGCATCGAGACGCGTGTAGGGCCATCGAAATTGCCCTTGGGCTGGTTGACGTTGGAGGCCCCGATCAGTGTGCGGACATCCTCCAGGTTGAGCCCGTTGGCCGCCAGTGCATCCACATTGACCTTGATGCGCACAGCCTGGCGCTGGCCCCCTGCGATGCTGACCATGCCCACCCCGCTGGTCTGGGCCAGCTTCTGGGCCACGCGGGTGTCGACCAGGTCGTTGAGCTTGGGCAGCGGCATGGTCTTGCTGGAGATGGCCAGCGTCAGCACTGGCGTATCGGCCGGGTTGACCTTGTTATAGACCGGGGGGGCCGGAAGGTCGCTGGGCAGCAGGTTGCTGGCGGCGTTGATCGCGGCCTGCACTTGCTGCTCGGCCACGTCCATGTTCATGTCCAGGTTGAAGCGCAGGGTCAGGACCGACGCGCCCCCTGAACTGGTCGAGGCCATCTGTTCAAGGCCGGGCATCTGGCCGAACTGACGTTCAAGTGGCGCGGTGACGGCACTGGTCATCACCTGGGGGCTTGCCCCGGGGTACAGGGTCATGACGCGAATCGTGGGGTAATCGACCTGCGGCAGCGCGGCGACAGGCAGCATGCGGTAGGCGATCAAACCGGCCAGCACCAAGGCCAGCATGGTCAAGGTCGTTGCGACTGGCCGCAGGATGAACAGGCGCGAGAGGTTCATGCGCCCGCCTTGCCTGCGGTGCTATCAGCCTGGCCCGGCGCATTGCTTTCCTGGCCCTGCAAATGCTGGCCTGGCGTGGTGGGCACCTGGGCGCTGTCATCGACCACTTCCACCTTGGTGCCTTCACGCAGGCGGTCGGTGCCTTCGAGCACCAGGCGATCACCGGCCGCCAAGCCGTCGAGGATCACGCTGTTTTCACCGTCGCTGGGGCCGACCTTCAGCTTGCGCACGTTGACGGTATTTTCGCCGTTGATCACATAGGCGAACGTTCCGTCGTTACCGAACTGAATGGCGGCGGCTGGCGCCAGCACCACCTGCTTGAGCGTATCGGCAAGCAGGCGCACGTTGACGAACTGGTTGGGGAACAGGGCCAGGTCCTTGTTCTCGAAACGGCCCTTGAACTTGAGGGTGCCAGTGGCAGTGTCGATCTGGTTGTCGATGCTGCCCAGCACGCCGGTGGCCTGCAGCTTGCTGTCGCTCCGATCCCACGCCTCCACAGGCAGGCTAGCGCCGGTGCGATAGCGTTCAAGAACGGTACCCAGTTCGGTTTCCGGCAGCGTGAACGCCACGTTGATCGGCTCGGTCTGGGTGATCACCACCAGCGCTGTGGTGTCGTTGGCGGCCACCAGGTTGCCCAGGTCGAGCTGGCGCAGGCCGACGCGGCCGCTGATCGGCGCGCGAATCTGGGTGAATTCAAGGTTCAGGCGCGCATCGTTGACCTGTGCCTGGTTGGTCTTGACCAGCCCCTGGAACTGGGCCACCTGTGCCTGAGCGGTGTCCAGGGTTTGCTTGGCGATACTGTCCTCGGCATACAGCCCTTTGTAGCGAGCGACGTCGACCTGGGCATTCTTCAGTTGCGCCTGGTTCTGGGCCAGGGTGCCCTCGGCCTGTTGCAGGGCGATGCGGTAGGCACGCGGGTCGATTTCGGCAAGCAAGTCACCGGCCTTTACCTGCTGCCCTTCCTTGAAGTGAATCTTGACCAGCTCACCGCCTACACGGCTGCGCACATTCACGGTATTGGTCGCGGTCACCGTGCCAAGCGCCTTGTAGTAAAGCGGGAAATCGCCCACCCGTGCAGGTTCCACCCTCACCGGGACCGGGTCAGTAGACCCGCCGAAACCGGGCCGCCCGCTTTTGCCGCCCGGCCCTCCAGCAGCCTGGTCGGTGGCTGGCGTGGCAGGCCATAGCCACCAGGCCAGCACTGCGACCAGCAACACGATCAGCAGCGTGACGAGCCAGCGACGGGGAGAACGGGATTTTGGCGCTTGCATGGGTTGAACGAACCTTGTTCGGATTGACGATTCAGGAGGGTGAACGATAAGCACTGTCGACGGCCAAGCAAAGCGCCTTTACCAGAGGTTTACCTTTGCCTGACGTTGCCAAGACCCTGAACTTTAAACGAAAACGGCCCGGAAAAGCGTTCCGGGCCTTTACAGGTTATAGCTTGGAGCGATGGGCAGGCGGAAGGTTCGATCCCTGCCCGGCGCCGTCACTTCAATGCGGCAAGGGCTGCCTCGTAGTCGGGCTCGTCGGCGATTTCAGCTACCAGCTCGCTGTGCAGCACCTTGTCGTGCTCGTCCAGTACCACGACGGCGCGGGCAGCCAGCCCAGCCAAGGGGCCGTCGGCGATGGCCACACCATACTGCTCAAGGAACTCACGGCCACGCATGGTGGACAGGTTCTTGACGTTTTCCAGGCCTTCGGCGCCGCAGAAGCGAGCCTGGGCAAATGGCAGGTCGGCGGAAACGCACAGTACGACAGTGTTGGCCAGGTCATTGGCCTGGGCATTGAACTTGCGCACGGACGTGGCGCAGGTAGGCGTATCGACACTTGGGAAGATGTTCAGCACCTTGCGCTTGCCGGCGAAGTCCTTGAGCGACTTGTCGGCCAGCCCCTCGCCTACCAGGGAAAACGCCGGCGCCTGGGCGCCAACCTGTGGCAGCGAGCCATTGACCTGGACGGGGTTGCCTTTGAGAGTCACTTGAGCCATGACGAAATCCTCGATCTTGGGTTGGGAAAAGGATCACGAGTTAACCATGACGGCCAGCATGTGCCTATGGGGCAAGGTGAATTTGTTGCCGGTGTGGCAACGGCCCGCCCTGGCGCACTTGCCGGGCACCGGGGCGGGCCTGCTGCTGCAGGCTTAGGCCAAGAGGCCGTAGACGACCGAAGTCAGGGCGACCAGGCCGATCACGGTGACGAACACGTTCGACAGCGCCCCGCTGTACTTGCGCATGACAGGCACGCGGCGAATGGCATACATGGGCATCAGGAACAGCAATACTGCGATGATCGGGCCGCCGAGGGACTCGATCATGCCCAGGATGCTGGGGTTGAGCGTGGCAACGATCCAGCACACCACCAGCATCAGCGCCGCCACCACGCGGTCCAGGGCCTTGGCACCCGGGCGCGCGCCAGTCTTGCCGATGATGCCCTTGAGGCCTTCGCTGGCGCCGATGTAATGGCCCAGGAATGACTTGGCGATAGCGACGAAGGCGATCAAGGGCGCGGCAAAGGCGATGGTCGGGTTGCTGAAGTGGTTGGCCAGGTACGACAGGATCGACAGGTTCTGCGCCTTGGCTTCGGCCAGTTGCGCACTATCGAGGGTCAGCACGCAACTGAAGACGAAAAACAGCACCATGGCCACCATCAGCAGGTGCGCACGTGCCAGGATCTGGCCGCTGCGGGCGTCGGCATGATCGCCATAGCGGCGTTTCTGGTCGACCGCGAAAGCCGAGATGATAGGGGAATGGTTGAACGAGAACACCATGACCGGGATGGCCAGCCATACCGTGTGCAGGAAGGCCGAATTGCTGGGCACCGTGTGGGCGCTGTCGAGAATACCACCGGTCCAGTGCGGGATCAGGTACAGGCCCAGCAGCGCCAGGGCCACGATGAACGGATAGACCAACAGGCTCATGACCTTGACCGTGGCCTGTTCGCCGCAGCGTACGATCGCGAGCAGGCCCAGGATCAGCACGAATGACAGCAGCGCACGGGGTGGAGGTGCGATGTGCAGCTGGTGCTCCATGAAGCTGCTGACGGTATTGGTCAGGGCCACACTGTAAATGAGCAGGATGGGGAAGATGGCAAAGAAGTACAGGACTGTGATCAAGGCGCCAGCCTTGATGCCGAAGTGTTGCTCGACCACGTCGGTGATATCTGCCCCTTCGCGCCCCGAAAGCACGAACCGGGTCAGCCCGCGGTGGGCGTAGTACGTCATCGGGAAGGCAAGCACGGCCAGCACCAGCAACGGCCAGAACCCGCCAAGGCCGGCATTGATCGGCAGGAAAAGCGTACCTGCGCCAATGGCGGTGCCAAATAGTCCGAGCATCCAGGTGGTGTCCTGCCGGGCCCATTTGCCGAGGCTGGCGGCGGTCGTTTGTTCGTAACGCTGTTCTACGCTTGAGGCCTGCTCATTCATCCGGGTGACGCTCCACTCGCAAGACTGCAACAGGCTGAGAATGACGAAGCGTTGGCTGCGCCCTACTCAACCGGAAAAAGAGGGGCGCGATTGTGCACGGAAAGGTTGCACTTGCGAAGCCTTTTTCGGAGGGGCGGTTGCACTTGTCTGTACAAGCGGTAGGTGCAGCCGGGGGGCCCAGCACGCTCCGCGTGGAGAAGGCCCTGGCTGGCACAGGCGTCCGTGAGCACGGAATGCGGAAATGGAAAGGCAATCGCCGAAGCCACAGGGCGGCCTCGGCGAGGGTTGCTGCAAAACGTCAAGCCTGGGGTGCTTACTGATGTACAGCCGCGAAGGCCTCGGCAACCCGCTGCAGGTTCGCCGGCCGCAGGCCTGACATGCACACGCGGCCACTGTCGATCAGGTAAACGCCAAACTCATCGCGCAAACGGCGCACCTGCTCCACGCTAAAGCCGGTGTAACTGAACATGCCCCGCTGACGCAGCAGGAACTGGAAATCACGCCCCGGCAGCAGCACACCCAGCGCATCGACCAACGCCTGGCGCATGTCCAGGATGCGGGTGCGCATCACCTCTACTTCCGCAGCCCACTGGGCATTGAGGGCGGGATCGTTGAGCACGCCTGCGACCAGTTGGGCGCCGAAGTTGGGCGGGCTGGAATAATTGCGGCGCACGGTGGCCTTCAGCTGGCCGAGCACGCTCTGCGCCGTGGCTGCATCGTCGCAAACCACCGACAGGCCGCCCACACGCTCCCCATATAGGGAGAAGATCTTGGAGAACGAGTTGCTGACCAGGCATGGCACGCCTGCGCTGGCCATCTCGCGGATGGCGAACACGTCTTCGACCAGACCCTGGGCAAACCCTTGGTAGGCGATGTCCAGGAAGGCGATCAACTGGCGGGCCTTGACCACCTCTACCACTTGCTGCCACTGGCCCTGATCCAGGTCGGCACCCGTCGGGTTGTGGCAGCAGGGGTGCAGCAGCACCACACTGTTGGCAGGCAAAGTGTGCAACGTGGCAAGCATGCCCTCGAAGTCCACGCCACGGGTGGCCTGGTCGAAGTACGGGTAGGTGTTAACGGTGAAACCTGCACCCTCGAAGATGGCGCGATGGTTGTCCCAGGTAGGGTTGCTGACCCAGACTTGCGCCTGCGGGAAATAACGCTTGAGGAAGTCGGCACCGACCTTCAGGGCCCCGGAACCACCGACGGTCTGCACCGTCGCCACGCGACCGCCAGCAACCGCCGGATGGTCGGCACCGAACAGCAGGGCCTGAATGGCCTGGCGGTAGCTGGCAAGGCCTTCCATCGGCAGGTACAGCGAAGCATCGTGATCCTGACCTGCGATGCGCTTTTCCACTGCATCCACTGCAGCGAGCTGCGGCACTACTCCGGCTTCGTCGTAGTACAGGCCGATGCTCAGGTTGACTTTGTCGGCGCGCGGATCGGCCTTGAAGGTTTCCATCAACGAGAGGATCGGGTCGCCGGCGTAGGCTTCGACATGTTTGAACACAGCGTGCAGCTCCTTGGGATCAGGGCGAGTCAAAAAGGCAGCCAAGAGCATACCCGTACTGGCTGGGAATGGGCACCAACTATCGTGCAAGGGGGATATGCAACACTGCATGATCGGGCGCGGGTCCGCCTACCCTGCCCGGCCGCGATCAGGTGAGCAGATCGCGCAACGCCTGCAGGGCACTGGCGGTGATCGCCACCCCTTCGCGCTGCGCCCGCTCACGCTCCAAGTGCCGCCGCGCACCTGGCATGCGGCTGACACCGGCCGCCTCCATTTGCTCCAGCAGCAGGCGACTGCGCTGGGCGAACCGTTGACCTTGTGCAACCTGCGGGTCGATGACGATCAGCAACTGCCCCGTCCACGGCGTCTTGGCCCCGGGATGGCCGGACCAGTCGAACTCCCACGAAAAATGCCCGCCGGTGAGTGCAGCTGCCAGCAGCTCTACCATCATCGACAGGGCTGAGCCCTTGTGCCCGCCGAACGGAAGCAGGGCACCGCCGTCCAGGATCTTGGCCGGGTCCTGAGTCACCTGGCCCTGCCCGTCCACGCCTACCCCCAGGGCCACTGCCTCCCCGGCGCGGGCTGCCAGCTGCACATCGCCATGGGCCATCGCGCTGGTCGCCATGTCGAATACGATGGGCGGATGCCCTTCGCAGGGCGCAGCGAAGGCGATCGGGTTGGTCCCGAATACCGGCTTGCGTGCACCGTGAGGTACGACGCAGGTCATGCTGTTGACCACGCTCAGGGCAACCAGGCCCTGTTCGGCGAACGGTTCCACGTCCGGCCACAATGCGGCGAAATGGTGGGAATTGTGGATGGCCAGCACTGCGATCCCAGCAGCACGCACCTTGGCTACCAACAAGTCCCGGGCAGCCGCCAGTGCAGGCTGCGCAAAACCACCCCGCGCATCGACGCTAATGTAGCCGGCCGCCAGATCACTGATCTCGGGCGTAGCCTTGCCGTCCACCCAACCGCTGGCCAAGGTCGAGACGTAGCCGGGCATGCGGAACACGCCATGGCTATGGGCGCCATCACGCTCGGCGCTGGCACAGTTGGCGGCCAGTACCCGAGCCACTGCCGGTGTGCAGCCATGACGTTCGAAGATCGACTCAAGCAAGGCTTTGAGCTCAGCAAAGGGAACATGCACGACGGGCTCGCGGGTGGGAATGGCCATCAAACTATCCTTCTTCTGATCATGGAGGGTTGAGCTGCACCGCAACAGCTCAGCAGACTAACCCACGCATGCTGGCAGGGCCACGCGATCCGGTCAGATCAACCTCACAACCTCAACGGCTAGCACATGAAACCCGTGGATCATTGCGCCGCTGCAATGAGTCGACTGCGTCGTTAAGTATTATTGACCCTCGCCCCAGCCAAACCCACGCCGGCGCTGACTTATAGCCCGGTCGACCCCGCAATCCGGGCTTAGAGACCGGCTGCGGTCGTTTGACATATTGAACGGCTCTGGCAATCTAACACCAAGTCCCGACCGACATCGTCGACGCCGACGAGTCGGCAGTGCTCGGGGCCCCAGGTTGCACCAGCGCAGCGCGCCGTGCACCTGCACAACAACGACAGGTTCAACCTGTCCCAAGGTGACATATGTCCAACAGCAACATTGGCAACAAGCAACCTTCCCTGCGCAAACCCATCGTTCTGATGACCATGGGTACCCAAGAGCGCAAAGGCCATGACTACCAAGTCATGACCCACAAATACATCACCCCGCTGGTCGACTTCGCCGATTGCGTCCCGGTCCTGGTGCCCACCTGCTGTGGCACCGAGGCACTGGAGACCTACCTGGACATGGCCGACGGCGTGTACTTGACGGGTGCGGGCAGCAACATCGACCCAGCGCTGTATGGCCAGGAGAACGAGACCCCGGGCAAGGGCCAGGACAAGAACCGCGACCTGTTCGACATTCCGCTGGTCAAGGCCGCAATCAAGCGCGGCCTGCCCATCTTCGGCGTGTGCCGGGGCATGCAGGAAATCAACGTGGCGCTGGGCGGGGACATCTATCAAAAGGTCTACGCCGAGCCTGGCTTCAATGATCACCGCGAAAACCCCGAAGACCCTGTCGAGGTGCAGTACGCGCAGGCCCACAGCGTGAAGATCAAGCCCGGTAGCTGGCTGCGCGACACCCTTGGCACGGATGAGATTCGCGTCAACTCCCTGCACGGCCAAGGGCTGCGCAACCTGGGCAAGGGCATCGAAGCTATTGCCCACGCCGAAGACGGGCTCGTCGAGGCCATTCATGCCCCGAGCCTTTCGCCCTTCCTCTTTGCCGTGCAATGGCACCCAGAGTGGCAAGCTGCCAAGAATCCTGATTCGATCAAGATCTTCCAGGCGTTTGGCGATGCGTGTAGAGCGCACGTGCGCAAGGTACAGGGCAAGCCTCAACAGGCTGCCTGATCACTCGCACGCATCCGAGCAGTAAAGCATGGGGCGGCGCAAGGCCGCCCCAGTCGTTTGTGGATGCAACTGCCCAACCCTAGAGATACGATGACCTGACAGCAGAACCCGCTGTCCACGGCCCCTGCCGCACGCTATCACCCCGCCATGGCGAGTCATCGACGCCACCCTTAAATCAGCCCGACCAAAAAAACCTCCCTAAGGGACTGGTCTTGAAAGAGGTTGTACGATAACTTACCTCACATACACCGCATCACTCCCACCCAAGCGTCTGGATGCCTATAACAATGAACCCACAAGAACTGAAATCCATCCTCTCCCACGGCTTGCTGTCGTTTCCTGTCACCGACTTCGATGCGCAGGGCGATTTCAATCAGGCCGGCTACATCAAACGCCTGGAATGGTTGGCCCCATACGGCGCAAGTGCGCTGTTCGCCGCCGGGGGTACGGGCGAATTCTTCTCCCTGGCTGCCAGCGAATACAGCCAGGTCATCAAGACAGCGGTGGACACCTGCGCCACGTCGGTACCTATCCTGGCGGGCGTTGGTGGTGCAACCCGCCAGGCCATCGAGTATGCGCAGCAAGCCGAGCGCCTGGGGGCCAAGGGGTTGCTGTTGCTGCCGCACTACCTCACCGAAGCCAGCCAGGATGGCGTCGCCGCCCATGTAGAGGCCGTGTGCCAGTCGGTCAACATCGGGGTGGTGGTCTATAACCGCAACGTCTGTCGCCTCAACGCCACCTTGCTCGAACAATTGGCCGAGCGGTGCCCGAACCTGATCGGCTACAAGGACGGCTTGGGTGACATTGAACTGATGGTGTCGATCCGCCGCCGGCTGGGTGAGCGTTTCAGCTACCTGGGCGGGCTACCGACTGCCGAAGTTTACGCTGCGGCGTACAAAGCGCTGGGCGTGCCGGTGTATTCATCGGCGGTATTCAACTTCATCCCCAAGACCGCCATGGACTTCTACCACGCCATTGCCCGGGACGATCATGCCACCGTGGCCAAGCTGATCGACGACTTCTTCCTGCCCTACCTGGACATTCGTAACCGCAAGGCCGGTTACGCCGTCAGCATCGTCAAGGCGGGTGCCCGCATTGCCGGCCATGATGCAGGCCCGGTTCGTGCCCCACTGACCGACCTGAGCCCCGATGAGTACGAAATGCTTGCGGCCCTGATGGACAAGATGGGGCCGCAGTAAACCCTCGCGGCGCCTGCCAGCGCCGCGTCCGGAGTGGGCTCGTCTTACTCCGGCATAAATCGAAGACCCCGCACAACAATAACTAGTGGGAGTACTACCAGCATGCAAGCGACGAAGAAAACGCATGTGCGCTACCTGATCCTGTTCATGCTGTTCGTGGTGACCACGATCAACTACGCCGACCGCGCAACCATCGCCATTGCAGGGTCGAGCCTGCAAAAAGACCTGGGCATCGACGCCGTCACCCTGGGCTACATATTCTCGGCCTTCGGCTGGGCCTATGTGGCCGGACAGATCCCCGGCGGATGGTTGCTCGATCGCTTCGGCTCAAAAAACGTCTATGCATTCAGCATCTTCACCTGGTCACTGTTCACCTTGCTGCAAGGCTTCGTCGGCGGCCTGCCGGTGGCCTGGGCAGTGGTCACTCTGTTTACCCTGCGTTTTCTGGTCGGTTTTGCCGAAGCGCCGTCGTTCCCCGGCAACGCCCGCATCGTCGCCGCCTGGTTTCCGACCCAGGAGCGCGGCACGGCCTCGGCGATCTTCAACTCGGCGCAGTATTTTGCCACTGCCCTGTTCGCACCGCTGATGGGCTGGATCGTGTTCAGCTTCGGCTGGGAGCATGTGTTCGTGGTCATGGGCGTGCTGGGCATCCTTTTCTCGATCATATGGCTCAAGACCATCTACAACCCCCGCCAGCACCCGCGTATCAGCCCCGCCGAGCTTGAACACATCGAGCAGAACGGCGGCTTGGTGGACATGGACCACAAGCGCGGCAACGACGGGCCCAAGTGGGGCTACATCAAGCAATTGCTGACCAGCCGCATGCTCCTGGGTGTGTACCTTGGCCAGTACTGCATCAACGCCATCACCTACTTCTTCCTGACCTGGTTCCCGGTGTACCTGGTTCAGGAACGGGGCATGACCATCCTCAAAGCAGGGTTCATCGCTTCGCTGCCAGCCATCTGTGGCTTCATCGGTGGGGTACTGGGCGGCGTGATCTCGGACTGGCTGCTGCGCCGCGGCCATTCGCTGACCTTCTCGCGCAAACTGCCCATCGTGTGCGGCCTGATGTTGTCCACCACCATGGTGTTCTGCAACTACGTCGATGCCGAATGGATGGTGGTGGGCTTCATGACCCTCGCTTTCTTCGGCAAAGGCATAGGTGCGTTGGGCTGGGCAGTGGTGGCCGACACCTCCCCCAAGCAGATCGCCGGCCTGTCCGGCGGGCTGTTCAATACCTTCGGCAACATCGCCTCGATCACAACGCCTATCGTGATTGGCTACATCATCAGCGCCACCGGCTCGTTCAAGTGGGCGCTGGTCTATGTGGGCGCCAACGCGCTGGTGGCAGTACTGAGCTACCTGGTGATCGTCGGCCCCATCAAGCGAATCGAGCTGCGCGAAGAGTCGCCTGAGTCCAAGCCGGCGTCAGTGCCGGATGCCCAGCTTGCCAGCCCGCGTCACTGATTGAGCACGTGCGCACGGACTAGCCCGTGCGCACGCACGTACAAAAGCCTGAGAACCTGAACAATAGGGCCCGAACATGCAGCTGATCGAACATTCCGAATCGCCGCGCTACATCCGCCTGCACGAGGACGACAATGTCGTGGTGGTGGTCAATGACGGCGGCCTGGGCGAAGGGGCCCGGTTCGTCGACGGGCTGACCCTGGTAGAAGACGTGCCGCAGAGCCACAAGGTGGCCACCGTGCCTATCCCCAAGGGCCAAGCGGTTCGACGCTATGGCCAGGTGATCGGTTATGCCCTTGAGGACCTGCGCCAGGGCAGTTGGGTGCAGGAGGGGCAGCTGGCCATGCCCGCCCCGCCTGAGCTGGACAATCTGCCATGCTGCGATGCAGTTCCCCAGCCACAACCGCCGCTGCAGGGCCATACCTTCGAAGGCTATCGCAATGCCGACGGCACGGTTGGCACTCGTAATATCCTGGGTATCACCACCACCGTGCAATGCGTCACTGGGGTGCTGGAGCATGCCGTCAAGCGCATCCGCCACGAGCTGCTGCCGCGCTATAGGAATGTGGACGATGTGGTCGCCCTCACCCACAGCTACGGCTGCGGCGTGGCCATCAATGCTCGCGATGCCTATATCCCCATCCGCACCGTGCGCAACCTGGCGCGCAACCCCAACCTGGGTGGCGAAGCGCTGGTCATCAGCCTGGGTTGTGAAAAACTGCAGGCCAGCCAGGTGATGCACGACGACGACCCCTCGGTCGACCTCAGCGAGCCCTGGCTGTATCGCCTGCAGGACGCAAGCCTGGGCTTCACTGAGATGATCGAGCAGATCATGGCCCTGGCCGAAACCCGCCTGAAGAAACTCGACAAGCGCAGGCGCGAGACCGTGCCGGCCAGTGAGTTGATCCTGGGCATGCAGTGCGGCGGCAGCGATGCCTTCTCGGGCATCACCGCCAACCCGGCACTTGGCTATGCGGCAGACCTGCTCGTGCGGGCCGGTGCAACGGTGCTGTTCTCAGAAGTGACCGAGGTGCGCGACGCCATCTACATGCTTACCTCCCGCGCCCAGGACCGGCAGGTGGCCGATGCGCTGGTACGCGAAATGGACTGGTACGACCGCTACCTGCACCAGGGCGCTGCCGATCGCAGCGCCAATACCACGCCAGGCAACAAGAAAGGCGGCTTGTCGAACATTGTCGAGAAAGCACTGGGGTCGATCGTCAAGTCAGGCAGCGGCGCCATTCAAGGTGTGCTCGGGCCAGGGGAACGGGTGAGCGGCAAGGGGCTTATCTTCTGTGCCACCCCTGCCAGCGACTTCGTCTGCGGCACCCTGCAGCTGGCCGCCGGGATGAACCTGCATGTGTTCACTACCGGCCGCGGTACGCCCTATGGCCTGGCGATGGCACCGGTAGTGAAGGTGTGCACCCGCACCGAGCTGGCGCAGCGCTGGCCGGACCTCATCGACATCGACGCCGGGCGTATCGCCACGGGCCGCAGCACCATCGAAGAGCTGGGCTGGGAGCTGTTCCACTACTACCTGGACGTGGCCAGCGGGCGCAAACACACCTGGGCCGAGCAACACCGCCTGCATAACGACATCACCCTGTTCAATCCCGCACCCATTACCTGATCCCTTGTCCCTGAGGAGTTCCAGATGCCAGAGATTCTTGGCCACAACTTCATCGCCAGCCAGCGCAGCGCAGCCGGCACGCAGCGCCTGCAAAGCCTGGATGCCACCACTGGCGAGCCCCTGCCCTATAGCTTCGCACAAGCCACCGAGCGCGAGGTGGCCGAGGCGGCCGAGGCCGCACAGGCCGCCTTCGCGGGGTTTCGTCAATTGCCACCGGCACGCCGCGCCGAGTTTCTGGACGCCATTGCCGCGGAGCTCGATGCGCTCGACGATGCCTTCGTGGCGATCGTCTGCCGTGAAACCGCCTTACCGACAGCTCGGATCCAGGGTGAGCGCGGCAGGACCAGTGGTCAGATGCGCCTGTTTGCTCAGGTGCTGCGCCGAGGCGACTATCTGGGTGCGCGCATCGACCTGGCCCAACCAGACCGTAAGCCGCTGCCGCGGGTGGACCTGCGACAGATGCGCATCGGCGTTGGTCCTGTAGCGGTGTTCGGCGCGAGCAACTTCCCCCTGGCCTTCTCTACCGCCGGTGGTGACACCGCTGCTGCACTGGCTGCCGGTTGCCCGGTGGTATTCAAGGCGCACAGCGGCCATATGGCCACCGCCGACCTGGTCGGTTGTGCCATCGAACGCGCGGTCGCCCGTACCGGCATGCCCAAAGGTGTGTTCAACATGGTGTTCGGGGCAGGCGTGGGTGAGCCATTGGTCAAGCATCCGGCCATCCAGGCAGTGGGCTTCACCGGCTCGCTCAAAGGTGGCGATGCCCTGTGCCGCATGGCCGCCGAGCGCCCCCAGCCGATCCCGGTGTTTGCCGAAATGTCGAGCATCAACCCGGTGATTGTCCTGCCCGGGGCGCTGGCCAAGCGCGGCGAAGCCATTGCGCGTGAACTGGCAGGCTCCGTTTGCATGGGGGCTGGGCAGTTCTGCACCAACCCGGGGTTGGTGATAGGCCTGCAATCCCCCGCTTTCAGCCAACTCCTCGAAGACTTGGGCACCCATCTGGACCAACAGGCCGGCCAGACCATGCTCAATGCAGGTGGCCTGCGAAGCTATGTCAGTGGGCTGGATCACCTTCACGCCCATGACGGCATCGTGCACCTGGCCGGCCAGCCGCAGACAGGCCCCCAGGCACGTGCACAACTGTTCAAAGCCGAGGCCCGCCTGCTAGTGGCGTCCGACCCGCTTTTGCAGGAAGAAGTCTTCGGTCCGACGACAGTAGCGGTGCAAGCGCGCGACGAGGAACAACTGCGCAGCGCCCTGCAGGGCCTGAGAGGCCAACTGACCGCGACGCTGATCGGCGAGCCGGAAGACTTTGCTGCGTTCGCCTGGTTGGTACCGCTGCTTGAGGAAAAGGTCGGCCGCATCCTGGTCAACGGCTATCCAACAGGTGTGGAGGTATGCGATGCCATGGTCCACGGCGGCCCGTACCCCGCCACCTCGGACGCTCGGGGCACGTCTGTCGGCACGTTGGCCATCGACCGATTCCTGCGGCCGGTGTGCTACCAGAACTACCCCCAGGCGCTGCTGCCCGAGCCGCTGCGCGACAGCAATCCGCTGGGGTTGCGCCGGTTGGTCAATGGCCAGTGGAGTGAAGAAGCGCTCCAAGGTAGATCTTGAGTCGTTAGCCGGGATGAGGGACACCCGGAGGCTGGGGCGGTTAGGTCACGCCCCGCTCACCTGCGCCCGCTCATGGGCTTGGCGCAGCCGCTCCCGACTGTTGCTCAGGTGCATGCGCATGGCCATCTTCGCCCCTTCACTGTCCTGGCGAGCAATCGCCTCATAGATCGCTTCGTGCTCATGCATCAACCGGCTCATGTAGTGGGGCTGGTCGTCGTGGGCCAGGCGAGCAGAGTTGAGGCGGGTTCGAGGGATGATGCTGGTGCCCAGGTGGTTGATGATGTCGGCGAAATAGTGATTACCGCTGGCCTGGGCAATGCGCAGGTGGAATTGAAAGTCCGCGGACACTGCGTCGGTAGCATGTGCTGCTTGTTCATTTAGCTCATCGAGGGCTGCGCGCATCCCGGCCAGCTCTTCATCGCTGCGTCGCTGAGCCGCCAGGCTGGCCGATTCGATTTCGAGGGCGATGCGCAGCTCCAGTACCGCAAGTACTTCGCGCAGCGTCACCACCGTAGCCGGGTCGATGCGCAGCCCCCCGACCGGCGGAGCGTCCAGCACGAAGGTACCGATACCGTGACGGGTCTCCACCTGCCCGGCGGCTTGCAAGCGCGAGATCGCCTCACGCACGACCGTGCGGCTGACCCCTTCCTCAGCCATGATCTGCGATTCGGTCGGCAGCTTGTCACCGCGCTTGAGTTGACCACTGCGGATGCGTTCGGTCAGCACTGTGACCAGTTCCTGGGCCAGGCTGCGCGGCTTGCGCCTGGCCCGTGGCGGTGGTTGTAGATCTGACATGCCCTGGGCTTCACCTTGAAAGACAGCCGCCATGATAGCGCAGGCAGTTGTACGATCACATACGGCTGCAACGCTATCGGTGCTGGCGCTATCACCAGACCGTTTGTTAAGGTCCGGGCTTTCCACGGAAGGATGCCTGCATGAAATTGCTCGATCGATCACTGCTCAGCTGTGGCTTGCTCATTCCATTGTGGCTAGCTCTGGGCGTTACGCTGACCGCCATGGCCTACCCCGGCTACGATCATCTGCAATTGGCCATGAGCCAGCTTGGCGCCGTCGGTGCCCCAACCCATCATCTTTCCCCGCTGGTGAACAATTTCCCGTTAGCGCTACTGTTCGCCTTGTTCGCATGGGGCATTGCCCGGCGCTGGCGCGGATCCCGGCTGGCCATGGTCAGTGCAGCGCTGTTGTTGCTGCACGCCGTTGGCAGCTTGGGCACGGGATGGTTCGCCTGCGACCAAGGCTGCGCGCCTGAACAGCCTTCCACGTCGCAGCAGTTGCACAACCTGTCCGGGCTGTTGATGTTCTTGTCCTTGACCCTCGCCAGTGCCCTGTGGATCTGGCTTGGCGCCCGCATCGCGCACTCGCGCGCCCTGGCGGTCTTCTCGCTGGCCTGTACCCTTGGGGCACTTGTCACAGTCGGGTTCATGGGCCAGGCCATGCAGAGCGGCGAATTGTTCGGGCTTTACCAGCGCCTCAATTATGGGGTGGGCGTGCTGTGGGTAGCGGCTATTGCCTGGTACAGCCTGCGCGAACATGCCAGCACAGGCGCCAAAGCTGCGCTGGCCTGAAGGCAAACTGCTGGCCCCCGGCTTTGGAAGGAGGAGGCAAACTTCCTTCTCCTTCAGAAGCTTAGGACAGGAACATGCGAGTAATTCTAGCAATCACGACGGGCTGCCTGCTGGCTACGGCAGGTATCGGCGCCAGCGCCCGACCTTTGACTCAGAACGATCGCCAAGCCTGCAAGTGGGGCGCGCAGATTGCAGCCCAGGCCCAGCAGGCCAAGCTGTCTGGGGTCACGCTGTATACCGCACGCAAGAAGCTGCAGGCACGCAAGTTTGCCAAGCCGTGGATGCGCATGACCGCCTTCGGCATTACCGAGCAGACCTATAACAGTCGCTCGAGGCTCTCACCTGCTGCCATCAGCAAAACCTACCAGGAGCAATGTGTGCAACATGCGCTGGCACGCAGATAGCTATACATATCAATTAGTTACTAAACATAGTTGATAAAAAATATTAGCAACTACCCTTCCCGCCATGCTTGGTTCAGCCATTTCGAACCTTGCGTTGAATGGCCCAGTCGGGTATCAACGGGCCAGCCCTTCGCCTTAACAGCCGGTCAAGGTCGTCGCGCGACGCTCCCCTGCAAAGAACGCAGGGCGCAGCCGCACCCCGATCACGTTGCCCAGGTAGGCGGCGATCAGCCATAGCCAGCCGTGCACGCTCCCTGAAGCGATGCCGCTGAAATAAGCGCCGATATTGCAGCCGTAGGCCAGGCGCGAACCGTAGCCCAGCAACAGGCCGCCGATGACGGCGGCGATCAATGACGGCAGCGGGATCTTCAGGCTTGGCGCAAAACGCCCGGCAAGGCCTGCTGCAAGCAACGCCCCCACCACGATGCCCAGGTCCATGACGGTGGTCACATCCTGCCAGACCGGCGAAGCCAAGGCTTTGGCATTTGCCGGTGCCTGCCAGAACACCCAGCTGCTCACCTGAACACCCAGGCTGTCCAGCACCTTGGCGCCCCATAAGGCGAAGGCTGAGGTGATGCCCCAGGGCCGTCCAGCCAAGGCCAGGGTGGCATAGTTGAGCACGGCCAACGCGACGGCGCCCCAGAGCAACGGCCAGGGGCCTCGCACAAAGCGTTGCAGACCTGCCCGGTCATGCTGCTCGGGCTGTTCAAGCCTGCCGTGGCGGCGCTTTTCCAGGTGCACAGTGACCCAGGCGATCAGGCCGAACACGCCCAGGCTCACCAGCAAGGCAGGTACCAGGCCCCATGCCTGCACGATTGAGGTCGCAGGCAAGGATGGCAAGGCAAACCACCAGTCGGCGTGGTGCGTGGCGGTCACGGAACCGATGATGAAGAACAGCAGGGTTACCAGCATGCGGGCATTGCCGCCGCCAACGGTGAACAAGGTGCCCGACGCGCAGCCGCCCCCCAGTTGCATGCCGATGCCGAAGATGAAAGCCCCGAACACGACGGACACCCCGGCCGGTGCCACAAGGCCCGTCACGGGGGTGCCGAACAGGTTACCGGCCGCAAGCGCCGGGAAGAACAGCAGTACAGCCAGCGCCAGCATGACCATCTGCGCACGCAAGCCGGCGCCGCGCCGCTCATTGATGAACACGCGCCAGGCAGAGGTGAAGCCGAAGGCCGCGTGATACAACGTCAGGCCCAGCGCAGCCCCCAGCAGCAGAAGCAGGACCTGCCTGAAGCCTGCATTGACATCCAGGAACCAAGCGCCAGCTATCAGTAGACCCAACGCGACAAGGGGTGCGCCCAGACGGCGCGGTTCAGGTGAAACGGTAGCGGAAAGACCCATCGAAATACTCGGAAAAAAATCGAACAGGTGCGCAGTATAACGGCAACCACCGGTGAGGTCGTGTAGTGCCGCCAGCGGTGCAGGCGCGCATTTGTTAGGCTTGGCCCCTGCCCCCTTACGGATCAGACCCACGAACCATGGATCAATTGCGCCGAATCGACCTGAACCTGCTGCTGGCCCTGCACGCCCTGCTTACCGAGCGGCATGTAACACGCGCTGCCATTCGCCTGCACCGCAGCCAGCCGGCCGTCAGCCATGCGCTGGCGCAGTTGCGCGAGCATTTCGATGATCCTCTGCTGGTACGTCAGGGTGGCACGATGACGCTCACCGCGCGGGCTCAGGCGTTGGCCCAACCGCTGGAGGACGCATTGGCCAATCTGGAGGGGCTGCTGAGCACGCCGCAATTCGATGCTACGCAGGCCCGGCGACGCTTCCGTCTCTCGCTGTCGGACTATGCAGCACGGATCATCCTGCCACCTGTGCTGCGCCATGTGCGGCGCGTTGCCCCGGGCATCGACCTGGCGGTCAGCCAGGCCAGTCGCGAGGCAATGGTGGCTCAATTGCTCGATGGAGAACTGGACCTGGCGCTGGGGGTCTTTCCGGAATTACCTCAAGGCATCACCGCCCAGTCACTGTTTGCAGATCGCTTCGTAAGCGTGGCTGACCATCAGACGCTGCCGGCCACGGGCAAATTGAGTTTGAGCCAGTGGTTGGCGCGCCCCCATGTGCTGGTGGCTACGCGCCCCGACGCCTTCGATGAGATTGACCGTGCACTGGCCGCCCAAGGTCAGCGCCGGCACATTGCCCTGGCGCTGCCGCACTGGAGCGCAGCCGTAGAAGTAGTGAAAGATACCGACCTGATTCTGACCGTAGCGCGACGGGCCCTCGCCCCGCTGCCTGCCCATGGGGGGCTGTGTGAGTTCGTCCCTCCGCTGCCTTTGGACAGCATCGATTACCGGCAAGCCTGGCACAGCCGCAAGCAGGGTGATGCAGGGCATCGCTGGCTGCGCGAGACGGTGCTGGCATGCTGTCAGCCAGAGGTATGATCGTGGCTTGAGCGCTCCACCGCGGGCTCGCTTTTGCTGGGGGTACTGGTGGCCCACTGACCCTGCACCAACCACACGCCGGCCAGGATCATCACAAGTCCAAAAATTCGCGCCAGCCCCAGGGGCCTGCCAGGCAGGTTCATGATGGCAAAATGATCAGCAACCACCGCCGTAACGATCTGCCCTGCCACCACCAGCACCAGAAAGCCTGCCGCGCCAAGCTTGGGCGTCAGCGCCGCCGCCCCTGCCACATACAGGGCGCCCAGCACACCGCCGATCCAGAGCCACCATGGCCCCTGCAGCGCCCTGCCGATGTCAGGCGCAGGTACCCGCAACACCAGCAGCGCTGCAATGACAACCACGGCGCTGACGGCAAGCGACGCAAATGCGCCCCACAGCCAGTGACCGAGCGCCCTGCCTGCAGCGGCATTGCCTGCCGCTTGAAACGGCAGAACCGCGCCAGCAATCAACGCCAAAACAATGGGTAACAGCACTATCATCATGGATTTACTGAACATGACCGTTCTCGCTACACAGGACGGGGTTCAGCATGAGGCTATTGACGCCTCGCATGGAAATCGAAAGCCGAGATGGAAACTATTCGTGTGGCGAATAGCGAATCTGCGTGGCTACGCCAAGACGTAATAACCGTGATCCTAGAGAGTAAGCCACAGGGACGGACAGTCCCGCCCCTGCAGCCGATTGCATCAGTTGCGGGTCACCCGCCATACGGTGTTGGCCAGATCGTCCGCAATGATCAATGCCCCACGCGGATCGACTGTCACACCCACTGGACGCCCACGCGTCTTGCCATCTTCACCTCGAAAGCCGGTGGCGAAATCGATGGGCTCGCCTGCCGGCTTGCCGTTGCTGAACGGCACGAAGATGACCTTGTAGCCAACCGGGTTCGGCCTGTTCCAGCTGCCGTGCTCGCCCACGAACACCCCCTCGGCAAAGCCTTGGCCCATGGCGGCCGTTGAGAAGTCGACACCCAGCGCCGCGACATGCGACCCCAGGCTGTAGTCGGGCTTGATCGCCGCAGCTACTTTGTCAGGATTCTGCGGCCGCACTCGGTCGTCGACGTTCTGCCCCCAGTAGCTGTAGGGCCAGCCGTAAAAGCCGCCCTCACGCACGGACGTCAGGTAGTCGGGGACCAGGTCTGGGCCCAGTTCGTCGCGCTCGTTGACCACTGTCCAGAGCTGCCCGGTACCCGGCTGGATAGCCAGTGCAGTGGGGTTGCGCAGCCCGGTGGCGTAGGGCCGATGTGCGCCCGTCTGGGCATCGACTTCCCACACCATCGCACGGTCGATCTCGACCTCAAGGCCGCGCTCGGTAATGTTGCTGTTCGAACCGATGCCGACATAGAGGAAGCGGCCGTCCGGGCTGATGGTCAGCGCTTTGGTCCAGTGGTGGTTGATCTCGGCCGGCAGGTCGGTGAGCTTGACCGGTGGACCGTCGGCCTTTGTCTGGCCGTCGCGGTAGTCGAAGCGCACCAGCGCATCCTGATTGGCCACGTACAACTTGCCATCGGCAAATGCCAGGCCATAGGGCGCATTCAGGTTGTCGGCAAAAACGGTCTGCAGCTCATACTTGCCATCACCATCGGCATCGCGCAACAGGGTCAGGCGGTTGCCGCCCTTGACCTGGGTATTGCCCTTGGCCTTGATCTGGCTGGCGATCACATCCTTGGGCTTGAGTTTGGCAGCGCTGCCGCCACGCCCTTCGGCCACCAGGATGTCGCCGTTGGGCAGCACCAGGCTCTGACGCGGGATCTTCAAGTCGGTCGCGATGGCCGTGACGCTGAAACCGTCGGGCACGGTCGGCTTTTGCTGCCCCCAGGCCACCGGCTCGGCGATCTTCATGCTGGGCAGCAGACCGCGCTGGGGCTCGGGCAGCTTCGGGTCAGGCCCACGGGCCTGGGTGGGGTCACCCTCACCGCCGCAAGCCGCCAGCAACAGCGAAAGGGACAACAAGCTCACAGCGTGCAGCGCTCTCATGCTTCACCTCCCGAACGCAGGTTGCTCAAGCCAAGCCACGCCGTCACCACAGCGAGCACGGTCACGATCACCGACAGTACCAGCCCGGACGGCATCACAGCCCAGGCGTCCTTGGCATGCTCGAAGGCGTTGACCAACCCCAGCACCCACGTCACCAGCAAGAGCAAGAAGTAAAGGGTTGGCCGCCCGGTCTTGAGTCGAGCGCTAATCAGGTTGGCCAGGGCGAACAGCAGGGCCAGCCCGCAGAACACCAACCCGCCTGCGATCAGCCAGGCGGCAAAGTTGCTCCATTGGATCTGGTAGCTGTTGTAGTAGGCAATGTCACTGATCATTGCCCCCAGGAACAGTGGCACGGTGCCCGCCAACAATAATGCATGCAGCGGGCCAGGTCTGCAGCGGTACAGGGTAGGGTCGGAAACGGTCACGGTGCCTCCTTTTCGTTCAGTGACCGGGGCCGACGAGAGACGGCCCACGGGGATGCGCAGGGTGCGCCTAGCAAATGAGCACCCTGGCGAGCCGATAGTTCAGCCATACATAGCTGAAATATCCTGCAAAAAACCCCGAACCGCTGCCCTTCGTGGCATACGCGGCCTATCCAGGCCCGCATGCCTGCCAGACGTCAGGCCAGTCGCGCCCGAGCGGCGTGCAGCTTCTTGTAGCTGTCGATCAGACGCAGGTGGCGATCCAGCCCTTCGAGCTTCATGCTGGTCGGGGTCAGGCCGTGGAAGCGCACGCTTCCCTTGATCGAGCCCAGCACCGCATCCATGCGCGGGTTGCCGAACATGCGGCGGAAATTGACTTCGTAGTCGGCCATGTCCAGTTCATCGTCCAATTGCACTTCCAATGCCACATTAAGCGCCTGGTAGAACAGCCCCCGTTCCACGGTGTTGTCGTTGAACTGAAGAAACGCCTCGACCAGCTCTTTGGCCTCCTCGAAGCGCTGCACGGCCAGGCAGATGAGCAGCTTGAGCTCAAGGATGGTCAGTTGCCCCCATACCGTGTTGTCGTCGAATTCAACGCCAATCAGCGTGGTGATGGTGGTGTAGTCATCGACATCGCAATTGTCCAGGCGCTTTAGCAGGAGCTTGAGCGAGCGGTTGTCCAGGCGGTGCAGGTTGAGGATGTCGGCGCGGAAAGAAAGCGCCCGGTTGGTGTTGTCCCAGATCAGGTCCTCGACCGGGTAGATTTCCGAATAGCCTGGTACCAGGATTCGGCAGGCGATTGCACCGAGGTTGTCGTACACGGCCATGTAGACCTCTTTGCCAAGGTCTTCGAGGATGCCGAACAAGGTGGCTGCCTCCTGCGCATTGGCACCTTCGCCCTGGGCAGTGAAATCCCAATCGACGAACTCGAAGTCAGCCTTGGCGCTGAAGAAGCGCCACGACACAACACCGCTGGAGTCGATGAAATGCTCGACGAAATTGTTCGGCTCGGTCAGGGCGTGGCTTTCGAAGGTGGGCTGTGGCAGGTCGTTCAAACCTTCGAAGCTGCGGCCCTGCAGCAGTTCGGTCAAGCTGCGCTCCAAGGCCACCTCAAGGCTTGGGTGCGCACCGAACGAAGCGAACACACCACCGGTGCGCGGGTTCATCAGGGTGACGCACATCACCGGGAATTCGCCACCCAGCGAGGCGTCCTTGACCAGTACTGGGAAGCCCTGCTCCTCCAGCCCCTGGATACCCGCGACGATGGACGGATAGCGGGCCAGCACCTCGGCGGGAACGTCCGGCAGGCACAGCTCGCCTTCGAGGATTTCACGCTTGACCGCACGCTCGAAGATTTCGGACAAGCACTGCACCTGCGCTTCGGCCAGCGTGTTGCCCGCGCTCATGCCGTTGCTCAGGAACAGGTTCTCGATCAGGTTCGACGGGAAGTACACCACCTGCTGGTCTGATTGGCGCACGAACGGCAGCGAACAGATGCCCCGGGCGGTGTTGCCCGAGTTGGTGTCGTACAGGTGCGAGCCGCGCAGTTCGCCATCGGGGTTATAGATGGCCAGGCAATGCGCGTCGAGGATTTCGTCAGGCAGGGCATCCCGAGGGCCGGGCTTGAACCACTGTTCGTCCGGGTAGTGCACGAACGCCGCATTGGCCAGCTCCTCTCCCCAGAACTGATCGTTGTAGAAGAAATTGCAGTTCAGCCGCTCGATGAATTCGCCCAGGGCAGACGCCAGCGCCGCTTCTTTGGTAGCGCCCTTGCCATTGGTGAAGCACATGGGCGACTGCGCATCGCGCACATGCAACGACCAGACGTTGGGCACGATATTGCGCCACGAAGCAATTTCGATCTTCATGCCGAGGTCGGCCAGGATGCCGGACATGTTGGCAATCGTCTGTTCCAGTGGCAGGTCCTTGCCAGGGATACGGGTGCTGGTTTCGGCCACCGGCATGAGCAAACCCTGGGCATCGGCATCGAGGTTGTCGACCACCTCGATCACGAATTGCGGACCGGTCTGCACCACCTTCTTGACCGTGCAGCGCTCGATCGAACGCAAGATGCCCTGGCGGTCCTTGTCGGTGATGTCTTCCGGCAGCTCCACCTGGATCTTGAACACCTGGTTGTAGCGGTTCTCGGGGTCGACGATGTTGTTCTGCGACAGGCGTATGTTTTCGGTGGGAATGCCGCGTGTCTGGCAGTAGAGCTTGACGAAGTAAGCCGCGCACAGCGCCGAGGACGCCAGGAAATAGTCGAATGGCCCAGGGGCCGAGCCATCGCCCTTGTAGCGGATCGGTTGATCGGCGATCACCGTGAAGTCATCGAACTTGGCTTCGAGACGGAGATTGTCGAGAAAATTGACCTTGATTTCCATGCGGGTTTACCGTGATTTTAAGCGTGCAAAACACAATGCTCGGCATTATCCGGTTTTTCACAGCGGAAATCCTCCCCGACCGGCATGCGCGTCAATGGCGGCCTCGCGCTTGCGCATTCCGGGGAAATCCTTGCCTGATCCTCTGTATCTGCACAGCCTGGCGCAGGCACCGGTTCAGCGCTGTGCTAGCGTTTCTACACGGGGCGACGCACCCCACGATCATGACAAGAACAGCGCTAACCGATGACTGGCAGGTGAACCATGGAACTACTCATCAACGGCACGACCCACCAGGTCGATGCAGACGCCGACACGCCCCTTTTGTGGGTGATCCGCGACGATCTGGGCATGACCGGTACCAAGTATGGCTGCGGCCTGGCCCAGTGCGGGGCTTGCTCGGTGCTGGTGGACGGCGTTGTGGTGCGCGCCTGCGTGACCCCGGTGTCCGGCGTGGTTGGCCGACACGTGTCGACCATTGAGGCGATCGAGGCGGACCCTGTGGGCAAGCGGGTGGTAGCGGCTTGGGTGGAACACCAGGTCGCGCAATGCGGGTACTGCCAATCCGGTCAGGTAATGGCAGCGACCGCGCTGCTCAAGCATACCCCGGCACCCAGCGCCGAGCAGATCGATGCAGCCATGATCAACCTGTGCCGCTGCGGCACCTACAACGCTATTCATGCAGCCATGCATGACCTGGCGCAGGGAGCCAAAGCCTGATGAGCACGCCTGATCCCGTTGCTGAACTGCATAGATTGCAAGTTGGCGAAACCGTCAATCTCTCGCGTCGCCGCTTCCTCGTCGGCACGGCTGCAGGCGCATTGGTCCTGGGCTTCGGCCTGCCGACGGGCGTTGCGCGTGTGCAAGCTGCTGCCGATGTGCAGCGAGGCACCCAGGTACCGGCGTTCCTGGAAATCCGACCGGATGGCACGGTCCGTCTGCTCAGTCCGTTCATGGAAGGCGGCCAAGGACCGTTCACCGCCATGGCGCAGATTGTTGGCGAGGAGCTGGATGTGGATCCTGCTCACTTCATCGTGGACAGCGCCCCACCTGGCCAAACCTATGTGGTGATGGAAAACGGCATGCGCATCACCGGCGGCAGCATGTCCGTACGCATGAGCTACCCCACCATGCGCCGCCTGGGCGCACTGGCGCGGGCGATGTTGCTGCAGGCCGCTGCGCAGCAACTGGGTGTCGCGGTGGGCGAGCTCACCACGACGCCGGGTACCGTAGTACATACCACGTCAGGGCGCACGCTTGCGTACGGCGAACTGGCCGAACGCGCCATGGACCTGCCGGTCCCCGACCCCGCCACCGTCAAGCTTCGTGATCCTGCCCACTTTCGCTGGATTGGCAAGCCAGTTCGGCGCCTGGATGCATACGACAAGTCCACCGGCAAGGCCATGTACTGCATCGACCTCAGCGTGCCGAATATGCTTCATGCCGCCGTGCAGCATGCCCCTCGCCTGGGCATGACGGTGGGCCAGGTGCGCAATGAGGCACAGGTGGCTGCCATGAAGGGCGTGCACTCGGTGCATCGCCTGCCCGGTGCTGTAGCGGTGGTTGCACCGCGTTGGTGGCACGCCAAGCGTGCGGTCGAGGCACTGCAAGTACAGTGGCTGGAGCCAGCCGCAGATTCCACCGTGCGGGCCATGCCGGCGGATTTTTCCAGCGACGGCTGGCTCCAGCACCTGGCCAGTGCCACGGGTCCAACCCGTGATGAAGAAACGGCCGGAGACGTGGCAAGCGCGCTGGACAACGCCGTGACCACCGTCGAGGCCAGCTACCACAACCAGTACCTGAACCATGCCCAGCTCGAGCCCCCTTCTGCCCTGGCCCGCTTCAACCCCGACGGCACACTGGAGGTCTGGCTGCCCAACCAGGCGCCCGACATGTTCCGCGATGACATCGCCAAGCGTACCGGGCTGTCACCCGACCAGATTACGCTGCACTCGCCGCTGCTTGGCGGCTTCTTCGGTCGACACTTCCTGTATGAGTCCGCCAACCCTTACCCGCAGGCCATCGCCCTGGCCAAGGCGGTAGGCCAGCCCGTCAAGCTGATCTGGAGCCGCGAGGAAGAGTTCCTTCGCGATGTGCTACGCCCTGTCGCCGCGGTCAAGTTCCGCGCCGGGCTCGATGCCGAAGGCTTGCCGGTAGTCCTGGAGGCGGTCAGCGCCACGGAAGGCCCCACCGAAGCCCTGGCCGGCAAGCAAGGTGACAAGGTCGACCCCACGGCACTGGAAGGGCTATCGGGCAAGGCCTATGCCATAGCCAACAAGCGCATCGCACAGGTGTACGTCAAAGGCCCGGCCATGCTCGGTTATTGGCGGTCGGTGGGCAACTCGCTCAATGACTTCTTCTATGAGTCTTTCCTGGACGAGCTGGCGGACAAAGGAGGCCAGGACCCTCTGGCCCTGCGTCGGCACCTGCTGCGAGACAACCCGCGCCTGACCCAGTTGTTGCAAGCGGTCGTCGAGCTTTCAGGGGGCTGGAAACGAGGGCCTTTCACTGCCGAGGATGGCACGCGGCGGGCCCGAGGCTTGGCGATGGCGTCCCCTTTCGGGTCCGAAGCGGCCGTGATCGCCGAGGTCTCCATCGAAGACGGCCAAGTGAAGGTCCACGACATCTGGCAGGCGATCGATCCGGGTAGCATCGTCAATCCGGCCATCATCGAGCACCAGGTCAATGGCGCGGTGGCCTTGGGGTTGTCGCAGACGCTGGTCGAGGAAGCGGTGTACGTCGATGGCATGCCGCGTGCGCGCAACTATGACCTGTACCCGATCCTGCCGCCTGCGCGCATGGCTCGGGTACATGTACGCATCGTTGAGAGTGGCGCGAAGATGGGCGGTATCGGCGAGCCACCGTTGCCCGCGGTAGGACCGGCGGTGGCCAATGCCGTGGCCCAACTGACCGGACAACGGGTTCGCAGCCTGCCCATGAGCCGTCATACCTTCAGCTGACCGACAAGGACGCCGCCATGCACCCTCGTACTGCTAGAACCCTTGGCTGGCTGTTGCTGCCCTGCGCGGTCGCCGCCGGCCTGGCCGGGTGGTACGTCACCCGTGAACCTGCCTCGCCGTTCTCTGATGAGCAGGCACGCGCCACCGACGACCCGGCATTGATCAGTCGCGGGGAATACGTCGCAAGGCTGGGCGATTGCGTCGCCTGCCACAGCCTGCCTGGCGAACCGCCGATGGCCGGGGGGCTCGAGATGGCTACCCCGCTTGGCACGATCCACGCCACCAACATCACACCCGACCCGGAGACAGGCATCGGCGCCTACTCGCTGGCCGACTTCGACCGGGCCGTGCGCCACGGTGTGGCGCCTGGCGGGCGCCGCCTTTACCCCGCCATGCCGTACCCCTCCTACGCCAAGCTCAGCGATGACGACATACGTGCGCTTTACGCCTTCTTCATGCGCAGTGTTCAGCCTGCACGACAGCCGAACACGCCTGGCGACATACCTTGGCCATTGAACCTACGCTGGCCCATCGCCCTGTGGAACGGCGCGTTCGCACCTGCGAGCCCTTACGTGGCGAAGGACGACCAGAATGCACTGTGGAATCGCGGCGCCTACATCGTGCAGGGGCCTGGGCACTGCGGCAGCTGCCATACCCCCCGAGGCCTGGCTTTCAATGAAAAAGCCTTCGACGAGTCAGGCGCCCCGTATCTCGCAGGCGCCTTGCTCGACGGCTGGTACGCGCCCAGTTTGCGCAATGACCCTAACACCGGCCTTGGCCGCTGGAACGAAGCTGAGGTGGTGCAGTTTCTCAAGACCGGTCGCAATCGACATGCCGTGGTCTTCGGCTCGATGACCGAGGCATTCAACAACTCCACGCAGTTCATGACCGATGACGATCTACAGGCCATCGCCCACTACCTCAAGGCACTGCCCGGCGATCCATCCCGAGATGGCAAACCCTGGCAGTACCAGCCTGAGCCGACGCTCGCCCAGCTGGAGCGCCCAGGCGTACGCACGTACATGGCGCGCTGTGCTACCTGCCACGGCATGGACGGCAAGGGCCAGGGTGAGTGGATGCCGCCCTTGGCCGGCGCCACTTCGTTGCTTGCAAAGGAGGCTGCTTCAGCCATCAACATCACCCTGAACGGGTCGCAGCGGGCCGTGGCCGATGGCAGGCCCGATGCCTACCGCATGCCCGCCATGCGTGCACAACTGAGCGATCAGGAAACAGCAGAGGTGCTGAGCTTTATCCGAAGTGCCTGGGGTAACCACGGCAATGCCGTCGAAGCCGCGGCAGTGGCCAAGCTGCGCAAAGATACGGATCCTGCCAGCCCTAGTCCGATCATCCTGCAGATGCGCTGACCCATGCCGCGCATTCGAGCACCGGAAGGCCTTAGCGGCTGCGTTCCAGGTTGAGTTTGAGCAGCTGCTGCGGTACCTCCTGCGCGTTGAGCTGCTGCATCGCCCGGCTCAGGGCTTCGCGCAGCGCCGGCTGATTGCACGGCGAAGCCTTGGACAGGGCCAGGTACAGGCCTTCGCTGGAGACAGGCGGCTGCAGGACCAGCACCTGCTGGTCGATGCCCAAGGTGCGCGCCAGGGCTAGGCCTGGGTACTGCTCATAGATCACATAGTCACTGCGCCCGTGCATCAGCTTTTCGAAAGCCTGCCTGGCGCTGGGCACCGCTTCGAGCGTCAGGTGCTGCTTGGCGTAAGCATCGAACGGCTGGCCGTGACTGTTATTGACCAGCGTTCCACCCTTGAGCCCCTGCAGGTCCGACCATTGCCCGTAGACGAAGCCATGCCCCTGACGGGCCCAGATCACGCTCGGTGTGTAGAGGAATGCCGGCAGGATGAAGTCCATCTGCTGCTGGCGGGCGTCGGTGATGAAGTAGCCGGCCATCAGGTCGACCCTGCCGGTACGAACCTCTTCCTGGGCCCTGGACCAAGGGCCTACATAGAGGACGTCGATTTCCAGGCCAAGGCTGTTGGCCAGGCGCGTGATCAGATCCGCACTGGCCCCAATCAGATGGTGCGGGTCCAGGGGGTCACGCCAAAGGTAGGGGGGATATTCCGGGTTTCCAGTGGCGGTAAGCCGTTTACACGGCTCGGCAGCCATTGCCAGCAGTGGCAATAGCCCAAGGCACAACAGGCCAACCCAACCCTTGATCATGCGAGACCTCCGGCAGACGACGCTGTGATACCTCGTTCCCTGCGCTGGGCCCTAGACAATAAGCTGCTTCAGGCGGTCAGTTCCAGCCGCGCGCGCGCCCCTGCCCGCTGGAACACCTCGCGCACCTCGTCGGCCTTGGCCTTGGTGACCGACTTGCCGCTCAGCAGCTCGTCGACCACGCGCAGGCCTTGCTCGACGGCAGTGGCCAATTGTTCAGCATCGGAGGCGTCGGCGATATCACCCAGATAAGGCGCGATGAGGTAGACATAACGATCCTGCAGTTTCAGCGTTTCCAGGGCGTCGAGGGCCTGCTGGAAGCGATCGGCCGCAGCGGGGCTCATGCTCAATTTATCGAAATGAATCAGGCTCACACGATCAGTGGCCATGTTGACGAATCTCCGTTTCCTGATGCGGCGCAGGCCACGAGCAGCAGCGTGTCCACGCTACTCGGACAAGCAGGCCCGGGTGATGTCGATCAGGTTAACAGAACACGGCACAGAAAGGGTCATCCGCCCAAGAACTAAAAGTGACCAGCAGGTCGCGCAATGGAAGCCCCACGGCGCAACCGGGACAGGCAGCGGGATTTGACGCGCAGGATAATCGCCCGGCAAACCACCCTGCCGAGAACGCCACCACGCGCTCGCCTCTACAACAACAAGCCTGTTTCAGCAGGCACGCCACACAGGGCTCCCACTTCATGGCAAAGGAACACTCCGCAGAGACACCCGATCTTGGCGTTACCGACCCCTCCAAAACCGACGAAGCCCGACAGGACCGGCGCCTGGAGGGCAAGCTCGACTGGGTCGTATTCGGCTTGACCAGCCTGTTGGCCATCGCGTTCGTGCTGTGGGGTTTCCTCAACCAAGTCAATTTGGCCAGTAGCGCGTCCAGTGCGCAGTCGTGGGTCATTCTCAACTTCGGCTGGTTCTTCGTACTGACCTCTACTGTGTTCGTCGTGTTCGTGCTGTGGCTGGCTGCCAGTCGTTATGGTCGCGTGCCGCTGGGCCGGGATGGAGAACTACCTGAGTTTCGAACGGTGTCGTGGGTGGCGATGATGTTCAGTGCCGGCATGGGCATCGGCCTGATGTTCTTCGGCGTGGCCGAGCCGTTGTCGCACTACGTTTCCCCGCCGCCGGGCTCGACCACTGGCCAGTCGAGCGAAGCGATGCAGGTGGCCATGGCCACCACCCTGTTTCACTGGACGCTGCACCCTTGGGCGATGTATGCCATCGTCGGGCTCGCCATCGCTTACGGCACCTTCAGGCGCGGCCGCTCCCAACTGATATCCGCAGCCTTCAGGCCCTTGATCGGCAAGCATGCCAATGGCCCGCTCGGCCGTCTGATCGACATGATGGCAATCTTTGCCACGCTGTTCGGCTCGGCCGCCTCGCTGGGGCTTGGTGCGCTGCAAATTGCAGGCGGCCTCGAATACAACGGCTGGATCGAGCACCCCGGCAAGCTGTTCTACATCGCACTGATCACCGTACTGACCGTCGCCTTCGTCACCTCGGCCGTGTCGGGCATCGGCAAGGGTATCCAGTGGCTGTCCAATACCAACATGGTGCTCGCACTGATGCTCGCCGTGTTCGTGTTCCTGGTCGGGCCTACCTTGCTGATGCTGAACCTGCTGCCGACATCGATCGGCATCTACATCAAGATGCTGCCGGAAATGATGGCGCGGACCAATGCAAGCGGCGGCGAACCCATGAACGCCTGGCTGGCTGGACGGTGTTCTATTGGGCGTGGTGGATTTCCTGGACGCCTTTCGTTGGCATGTTCATCGCCCGTATCAGCCGGGGGCGCACCATTCGCCAGTTCGTCACCGGGGTGTTGCTGGTGCCGAGCCTGGTCAGCCTGGTGTGGTTCACCATCTTCGGCGGGGCGGCCATCGATGCCTTGCGCGAAGGCGCCTTCGTACTGGCGGATGGTGCGGTCAACAGCAACCATGCGCTGTACCAATTGCTCGCCAGTTACCCGTTGGCCTCTGCCACGTCGGTCCTGGTGATGATCCTGGTCGGTATCTTCTTCGTCTCCGGTGCCGACGCGGCGTCACTGGTCATGGGGACGCTGACCGAACATGGCACCACTTCCCCTTCGCGGCGCACGGTGATTTTCTGGGGAGCGCTCACCGGCACGGTCGCAGCCATCATGCTGGCCATCGGTGACCCCAGCGCGCCAGACAAAGCCCTGACCGGGCTGCAGAACCTGACCATCGTAGTGGCCCTGCCCTTCGTACTGGTCATGGTGCTGCTGTGCCTGGCGCTTTATCGCGACCTGCGCAAGGACCCCATGATGCTGCGCCATCTTCGCGGAACCGAGCTGATCGAAAAGGCCGTGTTGTATGGCGCAGTCAAGCATGGCGAAGAGTTCTACATCGTCGTTCAGGAGAAGAAAGCCTCGGTGAAAGGGGTTGCAACCAAGGAGCTGACCGAATCGTGAGGTCAGCAGATCGGTCGCTCTGATACCTACCCGCGAAACTGGTAAAAGTGCCAGTTTCGTATTGCCAGCGACCGACGCAATATCGTCAGCGCCTCCCAGCCGAATGAGCGCAGCGCCCATGAATGGCCTTCTGCAAGGTAGAGTCGCCTGGTTCGATAGCGACCAGGCGTTTGGCTGCATTGTGGGAGCCAACGGCGTCAGCTTTCTACTTCAGGGGCGGCACCTGCTAGACCCTGGTACACCGCCCTGCCGCGGGCAGGTTTACCAATTCGCACCGGTGTACAGAAAAAATGCCTGGTGGGCCCTGCAGGCCTCGCCCTTACTGCCCCTGCCTGACGAATTGACGGTCGGCGTGCCGGACGATCATCCAGATTGACCTGATGCACACTGCTGCGCAGCTCATCCATTTGCGTAACATGTTGAAGACTTTTCGCGATGCTAACGGTGAACCAGCTTACAAAAAAACGGTCTTTCGCTGACGGTTCACTCCCCGACCGGTTCGCGGCCCATCCACCGGCCTACATTTGTCCAGTTTCAGCGAAGACCCCAAAATGCCCGACTCCCGCCCAACTGCCTTTGCCCTCACTGCCCTGCGCGGCGGTCTGCTTGCCAGCGCGCTGGCGCTTGTCACGCCCGCGCACGCCGAGGCGCCAGCCAGCGATGCACGCTGGGTCAGTGACAGCCTCAGCACCTACGTACGCAGTGGCCCGACCGACGGCCACCGTATCGTCGGTACGCTAAAGTCCGGGCAGCCACTGACGCTAATCGGTACACAGGGCAACTACAGTCAGGTTCGTGGACAAAACGGTGATGTGGTGTGGATCCTTTCCAGTGACCTGCAATCAGTGCCTGGTCAGAATGAGCGCCTGCCTCAGCTCGATGCTCAGGTGGCCGAGCTGACAGGGCAATTGAAGACCATCGATGACAGCTGGAAAAACCGGGTGCAGGGTATGCAGGAAACCCTGGATTCGCGCAAGCAACTGGTCGATGAACTCCAGGCGCGCAACAAGGACTTGAACGAGCAGCTGGACCAGAGCCAATCGAACCTTCGCGACGCTCAAGCGCGCCTGGGTGACGAGAACAAGCAGGTGATGATGCGCTACATGGTGTATGGCGGCAGCATCGCAGGGGCCGGTTTGTTGGTGGGTCTCATCCTGCCGGCCTTGACCCGTGGGCGGAAAAAGAACGATCGCTGGTTCTAGGACTGTGTTGAGGATTGCCTGTCTTGCACAGACCGGCAGATTCTTAAGTTTCGAAACGGACTTGCCGGCTCGTCGGCCTGGCCGGGGCGAGCTATAGATCCGGGGCTGCTGCGCAGCCCTGCTCCGGTAGATGCTCAACCCGTCATCCCCAGCATTCACCGCTACTGCGCCTTCCCATACTACTGACCAAGCCGCTCTAGTGCCTGGAGCACAAAGGTAGTAGCCCTCTCCTGCCTGGCGTCCCGGCAGGCGATCCCCAACTGCCGCCACAACCCAGGCCGCAAGGGTCGACAGACCAGACGCGGGTCCGCCTCCATCGCTTCACCTTCCTGCGGCAGCAACGTAGCACCGTACCCGGCGCCAACCAGGCGCTTGACCGCGTCGTTGTAGTTCAACTCGATGCGCGGCTGTGGGTGCAGCCCGGCCGCTGCGAACCATTCGGTGCAGACCCGCGACAACTGCGTGCTGCTGTCATTGAGAATCAAAGGCCGCTCGGCCAGCCACTGGGGGGTGACAGCTGCCGGCGGCTGCCAGTCAGCCGGCATGTAGGCCAGGATGGGGTCTCGGCGCCAAGCGGTGACCGCCAGGCCCTTGCCCGCCACTTGTGGTAGCGCCACCAGGCCAATGTCCAGCAGCCCTTCACGCAGCTGCACCAGGGACGCTTGTGAAGTGAGCACTTGCACCTGCACGTCGATGCCAGGGTGTTCACTGCGAAGGTGCTTAAGCGCCTCGGGCAGCAGGTGCGCGATGGCCCCGGTCGATGCGCCCAGCCGCACGCGGCCTGTCAGGCCTTGCACTTGATTGCGCACCTCATCCAGAGCCATTTCGGCATCGGCAAGCAGGCGTCTGGCGCGCACCAGCAGGGTTTCGCCGATGACTGTCGGTCGAACCTGGCCGCGTGTGCGGGTCAGCAGCGTGGCGCCCACCCGCGACTCCAGCTCGGCCACATGCAGGCTAATGGTGGGGGGTGCCAGATTGAGCTGACGGGCTGCCGCCGCAAAAGACCCAAGCTGGCTGATCACCACCAGCGTACGCAGGCGGTCAAGGCTGATTTCACGCACAGGGCTACGGCTTCCTTGAGGTAAACGTCGGAAGATTCAGAATAACTGAACGTGCCAGTCATGAAATGTAAATTTTCTTTATGCCCAGCTTGAGCGACTCTGGTGTCCGACCTACCCGCCTGGACACGTGAACATGCATCTACCTCTTGTTTTCATCGATGGCGATCAAGGCACTACCGGGCTGCAAATCCATGCCCGCCTGCACGATCGCACGGACCTGCGCCTGCTGACACTTGCCGACGCGCAGCGCAAGGACCTCAGGTACCGCAGCGAGGCCATCAACCGTGCCGACATCGCCATACTTTGCCTGCCCGATGACGCTGCACGCGAAGCGGTGAGCGCGATCCACAACCCCGGTGTACGGGTGATCGATGCCAGCTCCGCCCACCGCACCGCGCCAGGTTGGACTTACGGTTTTGCCGAATTGAATCGGGACCAGGCTGCGCATATCGGCCAAAGTACCCGGGTCAGTAACCCTGGCTGCTACCCGACGGGCGCGATCGCATTGCTCGGCCCCCTGATCGCGTCAGGCTTGGTACCTGCCGACTACCCGCTGGCCATCCATGCCATCTCGGGCTATTCCGGCGGCGGGCGCTCAGCGGTGCAGCGGCACGAGCAGCAGGACGGTAGCGCCGCCTCGGCCTTGCTCATGTACGGGCTGGACCTGGCGCACAAGCATGTGCCCGAGATTCAGGCCCACGCCGGTCTATCTGCCCGCCCCATGTTCATGCCCGCCTACGGCGCCTACCGCCAGGGCATCGTCCTCAGCATCGCCCTGCACCTGCGCTTGCTGCCCAGCCAGGTCAGCGCGCAGCAGTTGCAGGCGTGTCTGGAGCAGCACTACCAAGGCGCCCGCCACGTGAAGGTGATGCCGCTGCAAACCCAGGGCACAGCCGAGCGCCTCGATCCGCAGGCGCTCAACGGGACCGATGATCTGCGCCTGGGCCTATACGCCAACCCCTCGCAAGGCCAAGTGCTGTTGACCGCCGTCTTCGATAACCTGGGCAAAGGGGCTGCCGGGGCTGCCGTGCAGAACCTGGACTTGATGATCGACGCCATGCGCGCCCACGGCGATAACGGCAAAAACGGGTAGACTGTACAGCCCGCGCACTCATGTTGCGGGCTGTATTCCATTCGCCGGAGCCTGTTTGTCGATGTACATCCTGAGCCGCCTGTCCAGCGTGCCCCCCGAGTCGTTCCAGAACCAGATCCGTGAACTGGTCATCCACGAAGTGGGTGAGCTGAGCAGTGTCGCCATTACGCCTGATAACCCGTTGTACCCCTTGTACCAGTACGGTGTAGGCATGGAGGTGCACCAGTATCTGCAAGCACTCGATGGTACCCGCGGGCTGCGCGTTGCCCTGACCCTGGCACTCGATGCCGATGCCCCGGACCAGTTACTGGGCTTTGCTCTGGCATTGCCAGCCGACAACGACGACCAGGCCTGTGCCCTGGCATTTCTCGCTGTAGCGCCCACGCACCGCCGCCAGGGGATCGCGCGCGCCTTGCTGGCCGACCTGCAGGCTCAGTACCGCTACATTGAACTGAATGCCTTTGCCCACCAGGTGCCGTGGTTCGAAGTCATGGGCATGCAAGCGGTCTCGGCCAACGGCCCACAGGTACTGATGAGCAGTACCGGGCAAGGCGGTGATGCCCTGATCGGGCGCTTGGACATCGCGCCTATCTACCAGACGACCGAAGTCATGCAAATCCACACCTATCTGCTGAACCAGCACGGCGAAGACGCCATGATCGAGGCCGAACAGCGTCGGGACGAGCATCTGGATGAGCTAGCCCTTCAGGCCCAGGCCTGCGTGCAGCAACGGCTGACGGTACATTGACTCCCCTGCTCCTGCGCCCGTGACAAGGCGCAGGTCGTCCGCACTCAGGCATGCACCCAACGGCGATGCAGGCCGCGGGCCAGCGCATCCAGGGCAAAGCCCAGCACCCCGATCAGCAGCACCATGGCCATCAGCTCGGAATAGGCCAGGCGGTCGCGTGTATCGAGAATGAAGTATCCCAAGCCTGCGCTCACCCCGAGCATCTCGCAGGGCACCAGCACGATCCACAAAATGCCGATGGCCAGCCGTACCCCTGTGAGCACGTGCCCGATCACGCCGGGGACAATCACCTTGCACAGGGTTTCCCAACGGGTGGCGCTCAGGCTTCGGCTGAGCTGCAGCCAGCGCGGGTCCAGTTGCCGCACCCCGGCAGCGGTATTGAGCAGGATCGGCCACAGCGCAGCGAACGCCAGCAGGAAGTAGATGGGCTGATCGCCCACCCCCATCAGCATCACCACGACCGGCATCCACGACAGCGGCGAGATCATGCGCAGGAACTGGAACGCAGGGGTAGTCGCCGCCTCCAGGTGCCGGTAGCTGCCCACCAGCAGCCCAAGGGGCACACCGATCAGCAGCGCCAGCAGCAAACCGATCAGGATGCGTTTGAGGCTGACCCAGATATGTCCGTACACCTCGCCTTGCCCAAGCAGCTCGATCAGGCTGGTAAAGGTGGCCGAGGGCGAGAAGCGTGCCGACAGGCCATCGGGCTGGCCGAAGGCTGCCACCCCTGCCCACCAGACCAGCAGCAACCCCAGCAACCCGGCCAGCCCCAGGCTGGCATGCACCACATGCTTGCGCATCAGACCGCGAACTCCTCGCTGCGCTCGAAGGTGTCGGCAATACCGAAGACCGAAGGCCCCCCGACGCTGGCGATGGCATTGCGCACAAAACGGTCGTCTACCAGGTCACCGGCCACGTGTGCCGGGTCCAGGTCGGCGAGAAACGCGTTGTTGCCTTCGATCAAGGTGCGCTTGAGCCGCGTGACGAGCTCCTGGGTGTAGCTGGGGTACGGATAAGGCTGGAAGTCGATGCGTTTCTCATCCCACTGCTGGTGTTGTATGGCACCGGTGGCGATGTAGTCGGCACGGTCGCTGGCAGCAGGTGCCAGCACCTTGGTCAACACCGCGGGGTCGTGTGGGGTGTACTTGTTAGGGCCTGCCTTGGACAGCAAAGCAGCCGCCTCGGCCCGGTGCTCGCGGGTCCATTGCTGGGCCTTGACGATGGCGTTGACCACCTTCTGCGACCAGTCCGGCCGGTTGTTCAGGTCGTGTTCATGCATGAACACCACGCAGCAGGCGTGGTTGCGCCAGACGTCCCCGGTGAAGCGCTGCACGCGCCCGACCTTGAGGTTTTCGGCCAAGGCGTTGAACGGTTCGGCGACGATGTAGCCGGCGATGCGCTTGCTGGCCAGGGCCGGGGGCATGTCCGAGGGAGGCAGCACCAGCAGGTTCACTTCGTTGGCGGCAAGCGCTGCTGTGGCGGGTTTGGACACGGCGGTCAGGCCACTGTCCGCGAGCATCTGTTGCAGCACAACGTTATGAATCGAATACCAGAACGGAATGGCCACGGTCTTGCCACCGAGCTGTTTCATGTCGGTAATATCTGGCGCCACCGTCAGCCCCGAGCCGCCCACATGGTTCCAGGCCACCACTTTGGCCGGCACCTTGCTTGCGTAACGCGCCCATACCGTCATCGGGGACAACAGATGGATGACGTTGACCTGCCCGGAAATGAACGCTTCGATCACCTGTGCCCAACTGCGCAGCAAGACCGGCCGTTCGGCTTTGATGCCTTCGGCCTCGAACAGGCCATTGTTGTGCGCCACCAGCAGCGGGGTGGCATCGGTGATGGGGAGATAACCGATGCGCACAGGCGCATCGGGTTCGGCGGCGGCGCGTGCCTGTAAGCTGGACAGCAGCGGCAATGCGCCCGCTGCGGTCAGCAGTGCGCTCATCTTGAGAAAATCGCGACGCGAAGAAGCGGCGCAGCAGTCATCCATGCACATGGACAGCCTCCGAGGACAAGGGGGTGGGTTGGGGTTCGACTGTGCGGCTTGCCCGCCGAAGGGTTTTGAGAATCTCGATGCGCAAGGCGCCCAATGCCTCGACCTGCTGCGTCCGGGGTTGCGGCAGGTCGACGAGCCATTGCCCGAGCGTGTGCGCTGGGTGGTCGCCCAGTAGCAATACGCGGTCGGACAACAGCAGGGCTTCGTCGATGTCATGTGTAATCAGGACCGCCGCGGTGTTGTGCGTGGCGATCAATTGCAGCAGCAGTTGCTGCATGTCGGCGCGGGTCACCTCGTCCAGCGCGCCGAACGGCTCGTCGAGCAGCAGCACTTCTGGCTGGCGCGCCAGGCAACGGGCCAATGCCGTGCGCTGGGCCATGCCGCCGGAGAGCTGGGCCGGATACTGGTTGCGTGCATGGTCCAGGCCTACGGCAGCAATGGCATGGTCGACGCGTGCCCGACGCTCGTCTGCGGCAAGCGTTGGCTGGCGGGCGAAGTCCAGGCCGAAGGCGACATTCTTCTCCAGGCTCAGCCAAGGCAGCAGGCTTGGGTCCTGAAAGGCCACCGCCAGGCGCGGATGCGGGCCCTGCAGCGGCTGGCCGTGCAACATTACGTGCCCGCCTTGGGGTTGCTGAAGGCCCGCAAGCACGCGCAGCAGGCTGGACTTGCCGACACCGCTGGGGCCCAGGATGCTCACCACCTCGCCTGGGGCCAGTTGCAGGTCGAACCGGGCCAGTACCTGCTGCCAGCCCTCGGCACGGGGGTAGCCCAGGCTGATGTCCTTGGCTTGTAGCACAACGTGGGTCATGCCGATGCTGCCTGGCGATGAAGTTCAGCGCGCAGTTGCACCAGGCTGGGCGTGACGATGGGCACGAAGGCTGACTCACGCCAGCGCCGCGCGAAGCCTTCGCCATATTCGCACAGGTAAGCTTTGCCGCCGCTGGCCTGTAGCTCAAGCTGCACGGCATCGGCGGCGCACTCGGCCAGGGTGATGCGCAATTTGAACAGCGCTGCCGGCTGCTCCCTGAAGCGCTCATCGAGCAGCCCTTGCTTGAGCTCACTCACGGTGTTCTCCAGGCGAGCACTGAGTACCTGCCTGGCTTCATCCAGGAACGAAGCGCGCCCGTGCAGGTGACCCTGGACTTCTTCCAGCGCCCTGCGCGCCAGGCCGATGGCCATGCCGCACTGCAGCCCCAGGAAAGCCGGCCGGACACGGGGCAGGAATTGGCGGGCGTTGTCGTGCAGCAACCAGTCACGCGACAATTGCACCTGGTGGAAGGCCAGCGCAGCGGTGTTACTCGACTGCAAGCCCATCAGTTGCAGGTCGTCAGAGCGCTCAAGACCTTGTGCATCGGACGGAATGGCCAGCACGAAGGGGGCGCCACCGGCGTCATCCTCGATGGCAGCGGCTACAACGAAGCCGCTCTTGCGCAGGTTGGTCACCCAGTGCAACCGCCCTTCCAAATCCCAGCCATCCTCCTGGGGCCGACCGCGCACCTGTAGCGTCTCGATACCCGAAAGAAACTTCATGGCGTTGGACAAGCCCGTGGCGCCGGCCAGCTCACCGCTCAACAGCGCAGGCAGCAGCCGTTCGCGCAGCCCGGTATTGGGGCTCTGCAGCAGGTATTCGATGAAGGCCCGCTGCCCCCAGCACACGAAGGCCGTGGCCAGTGAACGGCTGGCAATGGTTGCGATGGCCTCCACCGCGTCGGTGATCTGGCCACCTGAACCGCCCAGGGCAGGGTCGATGCCAACGCGCAACAATTGCGACTGCGCTATCTGGGACAGCACCTGTTGTGGCTCGCACTGGCCACGGTCGATGGCTTCGGCATTGGCATCCAGCCACTGTCGAAATGCGCACTCTTGCATGTTTTCTTGCTCCTTTTGAAACGCCGCGGGCGCCTGGCGACCCGTTCACGGCCAATGGCCGTTCCAGTACCGACCGCAGTGCGGCGGGTTGCCTGCGTCCTAAGCAGACGGCTGTTGCCAGCGATACTTACCCAGCTCATCGTTGAGCGGCGTCTGGGCGAACACATTAGCAAAGTTGCACAGGGTTGCGAGGCTGACCCCCAGAATCACTTCCAGCGCATTGCCCTCGGTGAAGCCAGCGTCGCGAAAAGCCTGGTAAGTCGCCGGGCTCACATCGCCGCGGGTGGCGATGACTTCGCGGGCAAACGCCGCCAGGGTTTCGTATCGCGCGTCGGGAAGCTCGCCGCGCGCGCGCAGGGCGTCGACCACTTCGTGGGGCAGCTTGGCTTTGTTCAGGGCCACTGCCGTATGGCCCGCCACGCAGAAGTCGCAACCGTGCTGGGTGGCGGCGATCAACTGCACCACTTCGCGCTCGGCCAAGGTCAGCTCCGACTTGCCGTTCAACGCCGAAACGGTGACATAGGTTTCCAGCGCGGCTGGGGCGTTGGCCAGGACACGCAGCAGGTTGGGGATGAAGCCCGAGTTCTTCTGGGCGTTTTCGAGGAACGGCTTGGCCGCCTCTGGTGCGGTCTGCAGGTCGTGTAGGGTAATGCGCGAGGACATGGGGTACTCTCCTTTGCCGTGTATCAGTACAGTCTGTTGGTTATAAGAAGCACGCTCCATATTCATCAGTCGTTTTTACTTGCTCCTGAGTGTTTGCCTTAGATGATTTCGTCCAGCCATCTCGTCGAGCGGTTATTAGAAAGCCTCGAGCTAGACGCCAGCCTGTTTCATGTCGGCCGTTACTGTGGAGGCTGGCACGCCAGCACCCACGGCATGGGCCACGCCAGTTTTCACCTGGTCGTGCAAGGCGGCTGTTGGCTGCACGCAGAGACCCTCGAGCAGCCGGTGCGCCTGGAGCGCGGCGATGCCGTGTTCCTGCTGCGTGATGTGAGCTATCGGCTTGCCAGCGAAGCCGATGCCGCGCAGGCCTGCGCCCAACCGCGCCAGCCCATGCAGCCCCTTGATGCCGAGGCGAGCGATGGGGTGGGCCTGGTCTGTGGGTTCTTCCATTTCAGCAGCGGCCTTTCGGCGCTGATCATCGACGCAATGTCCGATCTGATCATCCTGCGCGCCGAGGACCCCGCAGGTAGCGCTGCACGCGCCTTGTTCGATCTGATTCTGGAAGAATGCCGGCGCGCCGTCGGGCCCTCTCAAGTCTTGCTGGAGCGACTGACGCACCTGTTGTTCCTGTATGCCCTGCGCCAACAGGTGCATGGCGCTCAGCCGCTGGGTGGGCTGATCGCCCTTGCCCGCCAGCCAGTGTTTGCGGACTTGCTCGAACAGTTGATCAAGGCGCCTGGGGCCATCTGGACGCTGGAACGCATGGCGGCGTGCACGGGCTTGTCGCGGTCGGCGTTCTTCAAGCGTTTCAGCGAGCTGGCCGGGCAGTCACCCGGCCAAGTGCTGTTGGCACTGCGCATGCGCCATGCCAGCCAGTTGCTGCGCGCCGGCCATACGGTCGAACAGGTAGGTGCTCAGGCGGGGTATCAATCGGTAGCGGCGTTCACGCGTGCCTTCGCCAAGGCCGTGGGCGTACAGCCGGGGGCGTATCGGCGTCAGCAAAGTGGACGGTGAGAGGCCGCTTCAAGAACCCAGTGCAGGGGCACCGGCACTCTCATCTCGTTACATTGCATGACTGTCCTACAATAATGGCTTTATGTCATCATCCGCGCGTTCAAGTCCACCGCACTCTCCCTCCCGCCCCTTAGCATCTACAGAGCCTGGCGCCGTCCCGAGTGGCTTGCGCCAACGCGCCTCGCCCCCTGCACGCCATCCCTAGGAGCTTTCGATGCATTTCAGGAACATGAAGATCGGCATTCGCGCAGCCTGCGTGTTTGCCTTGTTGGGCATGCTGATCCTGACCATGGGGCTTGTCGCCCTGTATGAAACACAGCAGATGGATGAGTCCACGGATGAAATCCGCCTGACCTGGATGCCCACCGTCATGTCGCTCAGTGCAATCAACAGCAACCTGGGCCGTACTCGCGCCCTCACCCTGCGCAGTGCATTGGAAGAGAATGCCAGCGAGCGCACCCGCTACCTGAGTACGATCCAGAGTATCGAACGCGAATTGGATGAAGGCTTCGAGGCCTATGTGGCCACCATCGTGTCCAACGAAGACCGCGGGCTGTTCGAAACCGCTCGCAGCGCCTACCAGCATTACCACGAGCTCCAGGAAACGGTCCTGGCCGAGCTTTCGGCCGGGCGCATGGACAGGGCTCGCCAGCTGATCAACGGCCCGCTGACGGCACGTGCCGAAACGATGATGCAAGCCATGTCCACACTCATCGCCTTCAACGCCAAAGGCGCAGAAGCTGCATCCCAACTGAGCAGCGACGTGGCCGATGAGGCATTGGTGGCCATTATCACGGCACTGGTTGTGATCCTGTTGGCACTGGTGATGATCGCCTACCTGCTCACACGCAGCATCATCGTGCCGCTAGCCCAAGCCGTTACCGCCGCAGAGCGCGTGGCGGCCGGTGACCTGACCCAGCCCATCCAGGCTGAGGGCCGCGACGAGCCCGCCTTGCTGCTGCAGGCCTTGGCCCGAATGCAAGCCAACCTGCGCCAGACCATTGCCCGCATTGCGGCCTCGTCGGACCAACTGGCATCGGCCTCCGAAGAGCTGCACACCGTGACCGAAGACACCAGCCGTGGCCTGCACCAGCAAAGCGCCGAAATCGACCAGGCTGCCACGGCCGTCAACCAGATGACCGTCGCCGTGGAAGAAGTTGCCAGCAATGCCGTGAGCACGGCCGATGTTTCCAAAGACGCAGACCGCACGACCCGCGACGGCCGTGACCAGGTCAACCAGGCATTGCAATCCATCGAGCAGTTGGTAGCCGAAGTTACCGGCACTTCGGCGCAGGTGCAGCAGCTGGCCAACAGCGCCAGTGAAATTACCCGGGTGCTGGACGTGATCGGCGCTATCGCAGGGCAGACCAATCTCCTGGCACTTAACGCCGCCATTGAAGCGGCGCGGGCAGGTGAAGCGGGCCGAGGGTTCGCGGTGGTGGCCGACGAAGTGCGCGCCCTCGCCCACCGCACTCAACAATCGACTGCGGAAATCGAACAGATGATCGCGGGCATCCAGAACGGCACCGAACGCGCCGTGACGGCGATGTCCAGCAGTCAGGGTCGGGCGGCCGGTACGTTGGAGGTGGCCCAAGGTGCAGGGCGCGCGCTTGAGGTCATCGCCGAAGCCATCGCCTCGATCAACCAGCGTAACCTGGTGATCGCAAGCGCCTCGGAGGAGCAGGCTCAGGTGGCCCGAGAAGTGGATCGCAACCTGGTCAACATCCGTGATCTGTCAATGCAGACCTCGGCCGGGGCCAACCAGACCAGCGCAGCAGCGCAGGATCTGTCACGCCTGGCGGTAGACCTCAATGCCATGGTTGCGCAATTCAAGGTGTGATCCTGAGAGAGGGGCCGACCAGCGGCCCCTCAACGTGAGGCCACTGGCTCACTTGCTGACGCTGACCACCCGCCCCACGTTCTGCGCTGCCTTGCCACGGGTTGCCAGGCAGTAGTATAGCGGCACCGTTACCAACAAACCGAACAGCCACGACAGATCGGCCCCTTCGACGATGTTCGAGTACGGGCCGACATACAGCGCCGTGTTGGCGAATGGCAATTGCACCAGGATGCCGCAGGCATAGGCAATGATCGCGTGGTGGTTGAAGCGGCCATAGATGCCGCCATCGGCGCTGAAGATCGAGGCGATGTCGTACTGGCCTTTCTTGATCAAGTAGAAGTCGACCAGGTTGATCGATGCCCAGGGTACCAGCACCAGCAGAAGCGCCAGGATCAGCCCGATGAACTGGCCGATGAAGTCGGCCGAAGCATTGAGCGCCACCAGTGCGCAGGCCACGAGGATGACGCTGGCCAGCACCACACGCACCTTGATGCTCGGCGTCCACTGGGCAAAGAATGTCTGGATTGCCGTCACGATCGAAAGCACGGCGCCGTACAGGTTCAGGGCGTTATGACTGATGATGTTGAGCAGGAACAGCACCATCAGGATCGGCCCGAGCCAGCCGGTGGCCTGTTTGACGGCATCCATGGCATCGGTGTCTTCGGGCACGCACAGCACGGCCACTGCCCCGAAGCTGAAGCACAGGATGGTGCCCAAGGTGGCGCCGAAGTAGGTCGCCCAGAATGGACGGGCGATCCCCACCTCACGCGGCAAGTAGCGCGAATAGTCGGAGGTGTACGGCGAGAAGCTGATCTGCCAGATCGTGCCCAGCGACACGGTGGCGATGAACCCGGACAGGTTGAAGGCACCACGGCTGAAGAAGTCGCCCGGCAGTACCTGCATGAACATCATGATGAACCCAGCCAGCAACGCCGAGCCCATCACCCAGGTGCCGATGCGGTTCAGAATGTGGATGAAACGGTAGCCCACGACGCCGATGGCAGTGGCGCTCAAGGCGCCGATCACGATCGCGCCGGGCATGGGGACCGTGGGTGCGATGCCGTGGATCGTCTTGCCTGCCAGCACGATGTTGGAAATGAAGAAGCCCACGTAGATCAGCGCGGTGAAGAAAACGATCAGCAGCGCGCCGTAGCGTCCGAACTGGCCCCGGCTCTGCACCATCTGCGGGATGCCCAGCTGCGGCCCCTGTGCAGAGGCCAAGGCAATCACCACGCCTCCCAGCAAGTGCCCCATGACGATGGCGATCAACCCCCACAACAGGTTCAGGTGGAACACCTGGATCACCATGGCGCCGGTGACGATGGGCAGTGGCGCAATGTTGGTGCTGAACCAGAGGGTAAACAGGTCGCGCGCCTTCCCATGGCGCTCGGCAGGTGGAACGTAATCGACCGTGTGATTCTCGACAAACTGATGTTGCGACGACGGTTGGGACATGGTTTTTAGCTCGAAAGGTCGTTTTTATCGTTGTAAGGAAACCGCATCTAGGCGGCCTCTCAGCTGAAGACCATATTATGGTATTCCAAGGTTTTGACAATACTGATCCGCATTTCAAAATGTCAGCTGATCCGATTCAGCGGCTACCGCAAACCGTCAGCTTGGGCCTATAGGCCTTGAAATGCGCGGCTTTGGACCATTCATCGCAGGGTTGGCCAAGTCGAAAAATGTGCTTGCAAAAAAGGTATTACGGTATACCATCAGACACATCAACGATAAAAAACGCGGCCCACCGCAGCTTTAAGAGGTACATCAGATGATCGACGCAACCGTCTACAAGAACGTCCTGGGTTCCTTCCCCTCCGGCGTTACCGTCATCACCACCCTGGACGACGACGGCTCAGTCGTTGGCTTGACCGCCAGCGCCTTCTCATCCCTGTCGATGGACCCTCCCCTGGTGCTGTTCTGCCCCAACTACACCTCCGACTCCTACCCGGTGCTGATCAAGCACAAACGCTTCGCCATTCATCTGTTGTCCGGCAATCAGCAGGCCGAGGCCTACGCCTTCGCCAAGAAGGGCAAGGACAAGGCCGCCGGCATCGAGTGGTCGTTGAGCGCGCTGGGCAACCCCATTCTCGCCGGTGCTACCGCCGTGATCGAATGTGAGCTGTGGCGCGAATACGAAGGGGGCGATCACGCAATCATGGTGGGCAAAGTGCACAACCTGATCGTGCCGGAGCAAGCGCCGCTGCCGATGGTGTACTGCCGCGGGAAGATGGCCAGCCTGCCTGCACTCGCCTGACCTCTGCCCCCCCTGAACGCACTTGGCGCAAAGCATTGCGCTGTCCGCTGCGATACCCGGCTGTACGCCGGGTGACACTACCCAGTCCGAGGAATGCCCCATGAAATTTTCGTTGTTCGTGCACATGGAACGTTGGGATGAACAGGTCAGCCACCGCCAGTTGTTCGAAGACCTCACCGAACTGACCTTGATGGCCGAAGACGGCGGTTTCAGCACCGTGTGGATCGGCGAACATCACGCCATGGAATACACCATTTCGCCAAGCCCCATGCCATTGCTGGCTTATCTGGCGGCGCGTACCGAGAAGATCCGCCTGGGCGCTGGCACCATCATCGCCCCGTTCTGGAACCCGATCCGCGTCGCCGGCGAATGCGCTTTGCTCGATGTGATCAGCAACGGGCGCATGGAAGTGGGCCTGGCCCGTGGCGCCTATCAATTCGAATTCGATCGCATGGCCAATGGCATGCCAGCCACCGATGGCGGCAAGGCGCTGCGCGAAATGGTGCCTGTGGTACGCAAGCTGTGGGAGGGTGACTACGCCCATGAAGGCGAGGTGTACAAGTTCCCGACCTCCACCAGTGTTCCCAAGCCGTTCAATGCCACTCCACCCATGTGGATCGCGGCCCGTGACCCTGACTCGCATAACTTCGCCGTGGCCAATGGCTGCAACGTGATGGTGACGCCGCTGATGAAGGGCGACGAGGAAGTGCTGGACCTTCGCAACAAGTTCCAAGCCGCCTTGGACAACAACCCCGACGTGCCGCGCCCACAACTGATGGTATTGCGTCACACCCACGTACACAGCCCGCAAGAGCCGGACGGCTGGAAGGTCGGCGCCAGCGCCATCTCGCGTTTCTACCGCACGTTCGATGCCTGGTTCGGCAACAAGACCACGCCGGTCAATGGTTTCCTGGAGCCCAGCCCTGAAGCGAAGTTCGCCGAAGTGCCTGCATTCGAGCTGGAGAACATCCGCAAGAACACCATGATCGGCACTGCGGAAGAAATCATCGCGCGCATCAAGTACTACCAGGAACTGGGCGTCGATGAATTCAGCTTCTGGTGTGACAACAGCTTGCCCCACGCCGAGAAGAAAAAATCGCTGGAGCTGTTCATCAAGGAAGTGATCCCGGCATTCACCTGAATTCCCTTTACCTGATTCTTTGCGGGGCATGCCCGCTCGCGCGGGTCGTCTGGCCATGCGCGAGCGGGTTTTTTTCAGCCCAAATACAGGTACCGCCCCCGCGCGCTCGATACAGATGCGGTGCAGACCTGCACATCAGCACACCTTTCGTCTCGGTGGGATGAGAAAACGCCACGCAGTGCTTGCAGAACAAATATTATGGTATACCATCAGACAACAAGATCTGATCACACCGTACAGGAGCCCCCCATGAGTTTTGAAATTCGCAAGATCGTCACCTACTCCGAAGAGACCCGGATCGAAGGTGGCAAAGCCACTGACACGCCGGTCACCATGGTGGGCCTGGCGGTGGTCATCAAGAACCCTTGGGCTGGCCGTGGCTTCGTCGACGACCTCAAGCCCGAAATCCGCGCGCATTGCTCGGAACTCGGCGCGCTGATGGTCGAGCGACTGACCGCCGCCATCGGTGGTGCCGACAAGATCGAGGCCTACGGCAAGGCGGCAGTGGTGGGCGCTGACGGTGAAATCGAACACGCATCGGCCGTCATCCATACCCTGCGCTTCGGCAACCACTACCGCGAAGCCGTGCAGGCCAAAAGCTACCTGAGCTTTACCAACAAGCGCGGCGGTCCTGGCACGTCGATCCAGATTCCGATGATGCAAAAAGACGACGAAGGCCTGCGTTCGCACTACATCACCCTGGAAATGCAGATCGAGGATGCACCTCGCGCCGATGAAATCGTGGTGGTCCTTGGCGCTGCCGATGGCGGCCGCCTGCACCCACGCATTGGTAACCGCTACATCGACCTGGAAGAACTGGCGGCCGAGAAGGCCAACGCTCAATAACAACAACTAAGCCGGGCCTGGGTGTGGCGATCACTTCGTCACGCCCGACCTCAAAGGAGCGCCCTCCATGATTCAGCCCGTCGCTGAACGCACCCCCGCCGGCACCAGTTACCTGTCCGTCGGTCAGGGTCAACCCGTGGTACTCATTCACGGCGTGGGCCTGAACAAGGAAATGTGGGGCGGTCAGATCGTTGGCCTGGCCAACGACTACCGCGTCATCGCCTATGACATGCTCGGCCACGGCCAGAGTGCCTTGCCCCCGGCCGACGTCGGCCTCGAAGGCTATGCCGCCCAGTTGGCCGAGGTACTCGATCACCTGCAACTGAGCCAGGCCATCGTCGTCGGTTTCTCCATGGGCGGCCTGGTCGCACGTGCCTTCGCCCTGCACTACCCCCAGCGCATCGCTGCCCTGGTGGTGCTCAACAGCGTCTTCAACCGCAGCCCCGAACAGAGCGCCGGGGTTATTGCCCGTGCCGCTCAGGCAGCAGAACTGGGCCCGGACGCCAATGTCGAGGCGGCACTGGACCGCTGGTTCAGCCGCGAGTACAAGGCGGCGAACCCCGCCCAGGTGGCTGCCATCCGTCAAGTGCTGGCCAGCAACGACCCACAGGGTTATCACACCACCTATTCGTTGTTTGCCACCCAGGACATGTACCGCGCAGGTGACCTGGGCAGCATCCAGGTGCCGACGCTGATCGCCACGGGAGAGCTCGATACCGGCTCGACGCCGGCCATGGCCCGCCAGCTCGCCGCCCGTATTCCGGGTGCGCACAGTGTGGTGCTGGCCGAGCAGCGGCATATGATGCCGGTGGAGGCACCGCGCGAAGTGAACAAGATGCTGCTGGATTTTCTCGCCAAAGCCCGCAGCCTGACCGAATCAGCCAAGGGGATTGTGGCATGAGCCTCGTTCGTTTTCAGATGTGCATCGACGGCCAATGGTGCGATGCGCAAAGCGCCAAGACCTTCGACAGCCTGAACCCGGCCACCGCACAGCCCTGGGCGCAGCTGCCGGACGCAGGCGAAGCCGACGTGGAACTGGCGGTTCAAGCCGCGCAGCGGGCATTCGAAAGCCAGGCTTGGCGGGGCATCACCGCCACAGCCCGTGGCAAGCTGTTGCGCCGTCTCGGGGACCTGATCGCCGAGAACAAGGAACACCTGGCCCAGCTGGAAAGCCGTGACAACGGCAAGCTGATCCGCGAAACCCGCGGTCAGGTGGGTTACCTGCCAGAGTTCTTCCATTACACCGCAGGCCTGGCCGATAAGCTTGAAGGCGGCACGCTGCCCTTGGACAAGCCGGATCTGTTCGCCTACACCGTGCACGAACCTATCGGTGTGGTCGCCGGGATCATCCCGTGGAACAGCCCGCTGTACCTGACGGCGATCAAACTGGCGCCGGCCCTGGCCGCTGGCAATACCATCGTGCTCAAGCCCTCCGAGCATGCCTCGGCGACCATTCTGGAGCTGGCCCGCCTGGCGTTGGAAGCAGGGTTTCCGGCTGGCGTTGTCAACGTGGTCACAGGCTACGGCCCGAGCACCGGCGCGGCGCTTACCCGTCACCCGCTGGTGCGCAAGATCGCCTTCACAGGCGGTGCGGCCACCGCTCGCCATGTGGTGCGCAGCAGCGCCGAGAACTTCGCCAAGCTGTCGCTGGAACTCGGCGGCAAGTCGCCGAACATCATTTTTGCAGACGCCGACCTCGACAGCGCCATCAACGGTGCCGTGGCGGGGATCTATGCAGCGTCCGGACAAAGCTGCGTGGCCGGGTCACGTCTGCTGGTGCAGGATGAAATCTTCGACGAGTTCGTCAAGCGCCTGATCGAGCGTGCCCAGCGCATTCACATTGGCAACCCCCAGGACGATGCCAGCGAGATGGGCCCGATGGCCACTGCACAGCAGTTGGCCGTGGTCGAACAACTGGTCGCCGCGGCCAAGGCCGAAGGCGCCAAGCTGCACCTGGGCGGTAAACGGGCCCAGGTCGACGGCGAGGGCTGGTTCTACGAGCCAACGCTGTTCGAATGCGACAGCAACTCGATGAGCATCATGCAGGAAGAGGTGTTTGGACCGGTGGCGGCCGTCATTCGCTTCAAGACCGAGCAAGAGGCGCTGGCCATTGCCAACGATTCACAGTTCGGCCTGGCCGCCGGTATCTGGACCCGCGATTTGGGTCGAGCCCACCGCCTGGCGCGCGACGTGCGTTCGGGGATCATCTGGGTCAACACCTACCGCGCCGTATCTGCCATGGCGCCCATCGGCGGCTTCAAGAACAGCGGCTACGGACGCGAAAGCGGCATCGACTCCGTGCTGGCCTACACCGAGCTGAAAACCGTGTGGATCAACCTGTCCACCGCCCCCATGCCCGACCCCTTCGTGATGCGCTAAGAGGTAACACCGATGATCGAACCTGGCATCTACAAAGACGTGATGGGCTCCTTCCCGTCCGGGGTGACGGTCGTCACCACCCTGGACGCCGAGGGTGGCATCGTCGGCATCACTGCCAGTGCCTTCAGCGCGCTGTCGATCGACCCGGCGCTGGTGCTGTTCTGCCCCAACTACGCCTCCGACACCTACCCGATCCTGCGCGACAGCAAGCAGTTCGCCATTCACCTGCTGTCGGCAGGCCAGACGGCCGAAGCCTACGCCTTCGCGGGCAAAGGCAAGGACAAGGCCAAAGGCGTACAGTGGCACTTGAGCGCCTTGGGCAACCCGCTGCTGGACAACGCCACGGCGATCATCGAATGCGAGCTGTGGCGAGAGTACGACGGCGGCGACCATGCAATCATTGTGGGCGCCGTTAAAAACCTGGTGTTGCCCGCCGACCCGATGACGCCCATGGTGTACCACAAGGGTAAGCTGGGCGCCCTGCCCCCACTGGGCTGAGGCGCGACTTTTTCAGGGGCGCGCTGGCCTCTAACTCTCCTTAGCGCCCCTGTTTTATTCCGGAGTAGCGTACATGAGCAATGAAAAGTACGAAAAAGGTCTGCAGATTCGCACACAGGTCCTGGGCGAAGACTATGTTAACCGGTCGATCCAGAATGCCGACGCATTCACCCAGCCTCTGCAGGAGCTGGTGACCGAGTACTGCTGGGGCCATGTCTGGGGCCGCGAAGGCTTGTCGCTCAAAGAGCGCAGCATGATAAACTTGGCCATGATTTCGGCACTCAACCGGCCGCACGAGCTCAAGCTGCACATCCGCGGCGCCTTGCGCAACGGCCTGAGCCGCGAGCAAGTACGCGAGATTCTGCTCCAGGTCGGCATTTATTGCGGCGTCCCGGCGGCGGTGGACAGTTTCCGCCTGGCCCGGGAAGCGTTCGCCGAGGCCGACGCGGAGTCCACCCGTTAACACCGGGCTGTTCGTACCCACGCAAGGAGCACCCAGGGTCGTGGTGCCCCGTTACGGTCGTGGCCGGGCAGCCTCATTCAGAGCGCACTCGATGAAACGCCAGCCACTGGACGACAGCTTCAAGGTCAATCGCAACCCCGTCACCCTGCGCGAAATCGTGCTCGACAAACTGCGCGGCGCGATCATGAACTTCCACCTGCTCCCAGGCGACCGCCTGGTGGAGCGCGATCTGTGCGACCGCCTTGGCGTCAGCCGCACGTCCGTGCGTGAAGCCCTGCGCCACCTGGAGTCCGAAGGCCTGGTGGAGTTCGCCGACGCCAAGGGCCCCCGTGTTGCGATCATCACCCTTGAAGATGCACGCGACATCTATGAGTTGCGCTGCGTACTCGAAGGCCTGATCGTGCAGCTGTTCACGCTCAATGCCAAGGCCAAGGACATCCGCGCGCTGGAACGAGCCCTGGACGTCAACCGTGAGGCGTTGGAAGAAGGTGAGCTGCAGCAGGTGCTCGAGTCGGTGCAAGGGTTCTATGACGTGCTGCTCGAGGGTTCGGGCAACCAGGTCGCGGCGCAGCAGCTTCGTCAGTTGCAGGCGCGCATCAGCTACCTGCGTGCCACATCGGTATCCCAGGCCAACCGCCGTGGTGCCAGCAACCTGGAAATGGAAAAAATGGTCGAGGCCATCAAAAGCGGCGACCCCCTGGTAGCTCACCAGGCCTCGGTCGATCACGTGCGTGCCGCCGCCAAGGTTGCACTGGACTATCTGCGCCAGAAACAAGACGACAACGCCAAGGTTCGCGAGATCGTCGCTCCCCTGGCCCTCAAGGAACCTCGCATAGGTCGCTGATCATGCCCAGTGCTCCCCGCTACTGCCCTCATTGCACCACGACGCTGGCCCAGGGCACACCTGCGGGGGACACCCATGAACGGCTGCACTGCGCCAGCTGCGGCTACATTCATTACATCAATCCGAAGATCATTGCCGGTTGCATCATTGAGCGCGACGGCAAATACCTGCTGTGCCAACGCGCCATCCCCCCTCGCCCCGGCACCTGGACGCTGCCGGCAGGCTTCATGGAAGCCGGCGAGACCACCGAACAGGCGGCGCTGCGCGAAGTGTGGGAGGAAAGCGGCGTACGGGCGGAGATCGTCTGCCCCTACTCCATTTTCAGCGTGCCGAAGATCAGCGAGGTCTACATCATCTTCCGCGCCTTCGTCACCGAGGAAACGGGCCAGTATGGACCGGAAACCCTGGCCTATCGGTTTTTCGAACCAGAGCAGATCCCGTGGGATGACATCTACTACCCCGCCATCCGGCAGATTCTCGAGCGTTACATTCTCGAGCGTCAGGCCGGTGTCTACGGGATTTACACCGGCAACGATGACGTGGGCAAGGTGCACTTCATTCGCTGACTGGCCAAGCGCCATAAAACGCTCGCCAATTGTGCCTTCAGGGTGCACCCTAGAGCACCCTGTTTCAATGACCGGCAGAGCAGATGGCGAAGTGGCTAGCAGGCGGCGGCGTGATGGCCGACCGCATTCTTGGGCATGACTGGACGTGCACCTCGTTGGGTCCGCTGGAAAACTGGCCCGATACCCTCAAGACCACCTTGGCGCTGTGCCTGGGCTCGCATTTTCCACAGGCTGTGCTGTGGGGGCCCGATCTGCTGACCTTCCACAACGATGCCTTTCTCCCGATTCTAGGGCGCAAGCCGGTGGCGCTGGGGGTACCGTTTGCAGAGGTCTGGCAGGAAGCATGGGACGATATCCGCTGCATGGCCGACAGGGCCCTCGAAGGCGAAGCGGTCTACATCCAGGACTTCCCCTTGGTCATCGACCGTAACAACGGGCCGGAGCGTGCCTATTTCACGTTCTGCTACAGCCCAATTCGTGACCTGCATGGCAATGTGCTTGGAATGCTCGATACCGTCACCGAAACCACGGCCACCGTGCTGGGTAACCAACGCCTGGCGTTTCTGGACACCCTCGGCCGGGCAGTGGCACAAGCGGTAGACCCTGAGGAGATTCTGGCAACGACCACGCGCCTGCTCGCTGAGCACCTTGGGCTATCAAGCTGTATCTATGCGGTCATGCAAGCAGACGATGACACCTTCACGGTCTGTGGCGAAGCGGTGACCGACGCGAGCCCCTCGTTGATCGGAGAGCATCGCCTGGGAGCTTTCGGCAAGCAGGTGAACGAACGACTGCGCAGCGGTCTGACATTGGCGCTCGATGATTGCAGGCAGGCACTTCCCGAGTCCGAGGCGGCTGTATTTGCAGCCCTTGGGATCAATGCCACGTGCTGCGTGCCGCTGATAAAAGGCGCAAGGCTCACCGCCTTGATGGCGGTCAACAGCGCGTCAGCGCGCGCGTGGACCGAATACGAGCGGGTCTTGCTCGGTGACGTGACCGAACGCAGTTGGGCGCATATCCAGCATGCCCAATCCACGGGCGAGACGCAGGCCGCCTTGCTCGCGCTCGAGGCGCTCAACTCCAGCCTGGAGCAACGTGTGCAGACCCGCACCACGCAACTGCTGCACACCGAAGCGGAACTGCGTCAGGCCCAGAAGCTTGAGGCCATCGGCCAGCTTACAGGGGGTGTGGCGCACGATTTCAACAACATATTGACCATCATCCATGCCTCGCTGCATTTCTTGCAGCGTCCGGGCCTGGACGACGATCGGCGCATGCGCTATCTACGCACCATGGTCGAGACGGTCGAGCGCGGCTCCAAGTTGACCGGTCAACTGTTGGCCTTCGCACGGCGCCAGGCCTTGAATCCGCAGGTGTTCGACGCAGCGGCACGGCTGGCAGCCATGGCCGACCTGTTCGATACCGCAGCAGGCGCGAGCATTGATGTCGAGCTGAACTTGCCTGCTTCGCCGTGTCACGTGCGCGCCGACATCAGCCAACTGGAAACGGCGGTTATCAACCTGATGCTCAATGCCCGCGATGCTATGGCCGGTGTGGGCACTGTACGCGTGCGCCTGCAAGCCCACCAGCACCTGCCGGTCAGCCGCGATGAGGTTCCCGATCCGTGCGCGTATGCCGCGATTTCCGTCACCGACACGGGAGTTGGCATCAGCACGGAGCTGTTCGAGCGGATATTCGACCCTTTTTTCACCACCAAACCCGCCGGGCAAGGCACTGGGCTGGGGTTGTCCCAGGTATTCGGTTTCGCCAAGCAGTCCGGGGGGGATATCAAGGTCAGCAGTGTCGAGGGCAAGGGCACGACCTTCACCCTGTACCTGCCGCAACAGGCACCGACGGCCTTGTCCGAAACGGATAGGACATGCAGCGTGCAAGCGGGCTAAAGCTTGCGTTTCAGCCTCGGTTAAGGGCAGTTCCGGCCAGCAGGCGCGCCACGCTCTGGGCGAGTTCGGCGCGTCGATAAGGCTTGCGCAGCACTTCGAAACCGCTTAGCTGGCGCGGCGTCAAATTGGCATAGCCCGTGATGATCAGCACCGGCAGCTCGCTGTGATGCTGGCGCATTTGCTGGGCAAAGCGTACACCGGTCATCTCCGGCATGACGTGGTCGGTCACCAACACATCAGGCAGCCACCCCTTTTCCACCAAGCGCAAAGCGGCCACGGCACTTGGCGCTTCGGTCACCTCATAGCCCAGGTCGCGCAATTGCAAAGCCGTTGCGTGACGCACGATCTCTTCATCGTCTACCAACAACACCCGGCTGGGACGCTCGGCCACAGGTCCATCGCAAGCCTCGGCATCGCGATGGGTGGGCAATGCATCGCTGGCCGGCAGCCATAATGTCGCCTGGGTGCCTTTCCCTGGCGTGGACTGGATCTCGAACCCTCCGCCGGATTGAACCGCCAAGCCCTGGACCATAGGCAAGCCCAGGCCAGTCCCCTTGCCCACCTCCTTGGTAGAAAAGAAGGGTTCGATGCACCGCCTGAGCTGTTCATCGTCCATGCCGCAGCCATTGTCCCTGACCTGAATCCATACCAGACGTTTGCCCGCAAGGTCCTCGAGGGGTGTCAGGCAGTAGGTGTCATCACCGGCAATGATTTGCAGCTGGCCGGCGCCGCCGATAGCATCCCGGGCATTGACCGCCAGATTCAGCAGGGCCAGTTCCAGTTGGTGAGGATCCACCACGACGCAGGGCAACGACGGGTCGATGTTCACATGCACGGCAATGGTGGGTCCGAGCGAACGCGCCATCAACTCGTGCATGTCCTCGACCAGGGCTGCCAAGGACACCGGTTGCGGTTTGAGTGTCTGACGGCGTGCAAAGCTGAGCAGGCGAGCGACCAGATTGCGCGCCCGTTCTGCTGCCTGCAGGCCCCCGTCGATCAGCCGGGGCGCGCGCTCGGCGTGTGGATGCCGGCGCAGCAGCTCGAACGACCCAATGATCGGCGTGAGCATGTTGTTGAGGTCGTGGGCGATACCGCCGGTCAATTGCCCGATCATCTCCATCTTGTGGGCTTCGTGCAGTTGCATCATGACTGATTCGCGCTGGGCCAGCGCCGTGGCAACCCGCTCCTCAAGGCTCTGGTTCAGCAAGTGCAACGCCTGCTCGGCACGAGCATGGAGGATTGCAGCCCACACTTGCTTGGCGGTTTCCTCCACAAGCTGACAGTCCTCCTCGAAGCACCCTCGCGCATCGCTGAAATGAACGCCTAACACTGCTTCGAGTCGCCCACCCCGTAGCACAGGGGCATGCAAGGCGGTGCTTATGCCCGCCAGACAAGGCTCAGGCTGTTCGTACCTGTGCTGAACGGTCCTGCCATCGCTCAATTGCTCATACAGGTCGGCGCCAAACGTCATGTACGAATGGGTGCCCACCAAGGACGCCACGCCATCGGACCAATCATGGCTGACTTTAAAACCGACACCGTCGCCTTTGTCTTCACCGAAGCAGACCCTGGCTGCGCCCAACTCCTGGGCCAGGCGCTGAACGGCATACGACTCGATACGTGCGGCATCACCCAGCCCAGGCAATGTACGGCTCAACTCCAGGAGAAACGCCTGGCGCTGGTGGAAACGCACCCGGTCCGTGGTCTCGGTGACCAGGCACAAGACCCCGCCGACGCTTGCATCAGCCTCGCGCACGGCGGAATACGACACGTCGAAATACACTGTCTCACCGTGCCCTCGGCGCTCAATGTAGAAGGGACGGTCCTTAGCCGAAAACGTCTGTCCTGTTTCACGCACACCGCGCAGCAACGGTTCGAGGTCGTCCCACAGTTCGGCCCAGTGCTCGCGCGCCGGGCGCCCGAGGGCTTGCGGGTGCTTATGACCAATAGTGGGCGCATAGGCATCGTTGTACAGCGCGACATAATCCGGGCCCCAGAACAACACGACCTGGGTCTGTGCTGGCAGCAATGTGGCCATGGCGGCCTGAAGGTGCGGGGACCAGCCATGCGGCGTCCCAAGTGGCGAATTCTCCCAGTTCATCGTTTGGAGCAGACGGCCAATCTCACCGCCATTGAGCAGGAAGCTCAGCGGTGTGGAGGCGTCGTCGATTAGAGGGGTTTGAAGCGATCTCATGTCAGGGGAATCCGCGGCACAGGCCAGCCATCTCTGGATAAGAGGCATTGATTCGCGGTTCGTTCCACTGAGATTGATCAGTCGTTCAATGTCAGTGTTGACCGCCCCGCGCACTCAATCTGCCAGAAGGGACGCTTAACTGCCCTCCGGCAGCAGGCTACGGTCGAACATGAATGGCCCCTGCCCTTGCGCCATGTATTGGTACAGTTGCTGCGGACGCCCCATGGGTGGCTGATTCTTTTCGCCTGTGTCCCTGACCCAGCCGAGCACGCGCAAACGCTCCAGGCGCTTGCGCAGCGACGTTGCATTTACAGGCTGGCCCAGACAGGCCTGCATGGCCCCCAGCGCGTCGAGCACGGTGAACCGGGTGTCGAGCAGGTACAACGGCAAACTGCTGTAGACGGACTTGGCCGCGAGCCGCTCACAGGCTCGGCGCGCCAACAAGTTGTGATCGAATGGCAGCAGCACCCTGCTATCTACCACGTCGGCGAGGTCGAAAAAGGCTAGTTGCTCATCCTCGACTTCCTGGCGGGCGGGCAACAGCGCCAAATAGCAGGTGCTCAATGACCAACCCCGCGGATCCCGAAAGGCATTGCCTTCAGTGCCGACTTGCTCCAGATAGTGTGGCTGTACGCGCGCTTTTTCGCTCAAGGCGCGATGGGCTGCGCTCTGGAGGCTGGTATCAGGCGTGCGCCCATTGATGATCACCCCAGGCAGTGCCCATTGGCCCTGATGCGGTTCTCGCTCACGGCGATGCAAAAGCACCTGTAGGTGCTCGCTGCCGGGCGGCAGGCGCAGCGCGACGATGTCGACGCTTGCCAGGACTTCAGCTGTACTCACTCGTAACTCCTTGACCGAAGCCTTTTATAGTTCACCAGAGCGAATAAGTAAATCGGCCGTAACGTCCAGATAATGGATGCTTGACACATATACAACACCAGGTGGATTATGTAGCCATTCCAGCGAGGAGAACCTCCATGAAAATCGCCAGCTTCGATGTCGACGCACAAATAGGCTTCACGTGCCATGCGCCCCAGGAACTCCCAGTCCCCGAGGGTCATGAAATCGCACCAGACCTCAACGTCATGGCACAGCGGGCCGACCTGCGACTGGGCAGCAAGGATGCGCATCCCGCCAATGCCGCGTGGGTAGTGGCCCAAGCCACGCAGATGCTGCAGCCGCTGACCCTGGCCAACGCGGACCTCACTTGGGTCAGCCATTGCGTCCCTGGCACTCCCGGTTTCGAGCTGCTGCCAGGCCTGCCTGCCCCCATCGAGTACGACTATTTCGTGTGGAAAGGCGTGGAGCCCGACCTGCATCCCTATGGTGCCTGCTACCACGACTTGGCCGAGCGCCGCTCCACCGGCGTCATCGAATACCTCAAGGTGCATCAGGTGGGTGCTGTGATCGTTGGCGGGCTCGCACTGGACTACTGCGTGCGCACCACTGCCCGACAATTGCGCCAGGCCGGGTTCGAGGTGCTGCTGTACCTACCGGCCTGCCGCGCCCTGAGCCAGGCCGGTGCGATAGAGGCCTGCGGCGCCCTGGCTGCCGACGGTGTGAAGCTATGCGGCGACGAGTCGGCCCTCGACCATCAACTGGCCCTGATCCAGGAGCAAGCAGCATGAGTGACAGCGTATTTGGCCCCCGTATCGTTCAGAACTTGCTGGACACCGACTTCTACAAGATCACCATGATGCAGGCGGTGCTGCACAACTACCCCAATGCCGAGGTGGAGTGGGAATTTCGCTGCCGCAACGGTGAGAACCTGGCCCCGTATCTCGCAGAAATCCGCTACCAGGTCGAGCAACTCGCCGAAGTCACCGTCACCCAGGATCAGCTTGCTTACCTTGAGAAGATTCCCTTCATCAAGCCTGACTTCATTCGCTTTCTTAGCCTGTTCCGCTTCAACTTGCGCTACGTGCATGTTGGCCTGGACGACGCCGGCCAGCTTGCGATACGCGTACGCGGCCCCTGGTTGCACGTCATCCTGTACGAAATCCCGTTGCTGGCGATCATCAGCGAAGTCCGCAACCGTTACCGCTACCGGGAGGTGGTGATCGAGCAGGTACGCGAACAGTTGTACCGCAACCTCGACTGGCTCAAGGCCCAGGCCAGCAGTGATGAATTGGCGGGCTTTCAGCTGGCGGATTTCGGCACTCGTCGACGCTTCTCCTATCGGGTGCAGGAAGAGGTGGTGCACATCCTCAAGCGCGATTTCCCAGGCCGCTTCGTCGGCACCAGCAACGTGCACCTGGCCCGGGAATACGAGCTACGGCCAATTGGTACCATGGCCCACGAATGGTTCATGGCCCACCAGCAGCTGGGTCCTCGCCTGGTGGACAGCCAGGCTGCAGCCTTGGAGTGCTGGGTGCGCGAGTATCGCGGCCTGCTCGGTATCGCGCTGACCGACTGCATCACCATGGATGCCTTCCTTGGGGACTTCGACCTCTATTTCGCCAAGCTCTTCGACGGCCTGCGCCACGACTCGGGCGACCCGCTGGCCTGGGCGGAGAAAGCCATCGCGCACTACCACCGGCTCGGTATCGACCCGAAGACCAAGACCCTGATCTTCTCGGACGGCCTGGACATGCCGAAGGCGCTTGGGCTTTACCGCGCGCTGCACGAGCGCATCAACGTGAGCTTTGGCATCGGGACGCGCCTGACCTGCGACATCCCGGGGGTCGAGCCGATGAACATGGTGATCAAGATGACGGCCTGCAACGGTGCACCGGTGGCCAAGATTTCGGACAGCCCAGGCAAGACGCAGTGCCGGGATGAAAATTTCGTGGCCTATTTGAAGCACGTATTCAACGTAGGCGCGTGACTTTCTGCAGGTGGCATTGCTAGGCCCGTGTACGTATCATGCTGCCCGGTTCAACAATCACCTGCCCTTTCAGCACACCAGGAGAAAGATCGCGATATGGACATCAAATTGGCAAAGCTGGTCACGGCAATGGGCTTGGCAGCCTTGCTCGCAGGCTGCAGTGAAGAAACGGTGCCCGAGCCGACCGCTGAGAACTGCACCCCGCAGATGCAGAAGAAAATTCTGGCGGATTTGTCCAAAGAGGCCAATCGCAATACCTTTACCGCCAACTGCAACAGCTTCCTCCAAGCCCGCAAGCATACCGACTGGACCTTCAAGAAGAGCCCGAAAGACGACTTCTGATGAGGTAGCGGCGGCCCTGACAGCACACGTGCCGCGTGGCAGTCGGGCTGCCTTGCGGCGATGTCTGCAGGGACGGGCGCATGTTTCATGAATTGCCGGTGGTGCGTGAAACATGGGTCGAAGCCCCGGAGAAGGCCACACAAAGCTCGTGAAAGCGGGCAGCCGCTCGAGAGGGTGAACCTGCGTGGGGCAGGACTATCGAAAACCGGCGAAGCAGTGAACGCGGCCCCACCTGGACCTTGCGCAAAACCATCCCTTCGTGACGAATCGACATGGCAGACACGAAACCTACGCCCATACCGGCGCGTACTGCTTCCTTCACCCCCTCCACGCCGGCGATCTCCAGGCCAATCCGCATCTGTAGTTGACTGTCGGCAAACGCTTGCTCGACGACCTGACGCACGCCCGAGCCCTGCTCACGCAGCACTATTGGGAAGTCGGCCACCTCCTTCAAGGCGCGAGGACCGGCGCAAGCCAAGAAGTGTGCAGCCGGGACGATGGCGACGATTTCGTCCTCCAGCCACTCGGTCACGCCAGTGCCCACGGGCAGGTCTCGCCCCGGCGGCCCTTCGATCAACGCCAAGTCCACGTCACCCAAGGCGGCGACGATTTCGGCGGTGTTGCCCTGGATGGTGGTGATCACCACCTCAGGGTAGCGTGCCTTGAATTGGGCGATCAGGTACGGCAGCGCGTAGCTTGCAGGCGTAGTGCTGGCACCGATCCGCAATGTGCCGCGCTGAAGGCCGCGCATTGCTTCGCGAAGTGACCGCGCCTGATCGAACGTATCGCGCAGGCGGGTCGCATGCGCCAGTAGCTGTTCACCTGCTGCTGTCAGGCGCACCCCGCGCCCTGCCCGATGATAAAGAGGCTCGCCAAACGCCTCCTGAAGGAGTTTAAGTTGGCCAGACACCGCTGGCTGAGACAGATGCAGGGCCATTGCGGCATGGCTGATGTTGCCGTGCTCGGCCACGACGGCGAACGTTATAAGCTGTTCTGGAGTCATCCCGGAAAACTATCAGCTAAGTGGATATTTTTCATCCCTAATTACGATTTTTCATAAGCTTATAACCAACATACCGTGGTGCTCATTGATTCCAGTTGCTGGAGAATTCCATGACACCTGCCCCTTATACGCCATCTGACGCACCTGCCGCGCACCGCTGCGCAACGCTCAAGGGTGTGCTTTTGGTTACCGTTCTTGCGTTGGGCATCAGCCAAGCGGCTGCCCTACCCCTTTTCGTCCAGCTTGGCCTCAGCCCGTTGATCCTCGGCATCGTGGCCGGCGCGTTCGTTGGCAATGTGCTGAAAGATCGCCTGCCGGCCTGCTATGCACAGGGCATACACTTCTGCGCCCGGGCCCTGCTCCGGGTTGCCGTCGCCTTGTTCGGCCTGCGGATCAGCTTGCAGGAAATTGCACACGTTGGCTGGCCTGGCCTGGTGATCTCGCTGCTGGTGATCAGCAGCACATTGGCGATAGGCCTGTGGTGTGGCATGAAACTGCTCGGGCTTGACCGGGAGACTGCTCTGCTTACAGCTGCGGGCAGCGCCATCTGCGGGGCTGCGGCCGTTTTGGCCTTTGAATCGGCACTGCGCAGCGCGCCGCATAAAAGTGCAGTGGCCGTGGGCAGCGTGGTGCTGTTCGGCACGGCGTCGATGTTTTTCTATCCCTTTCTGATTCAGGCTGGCTGGCTGCACCTGGATGCCCAGACCGCTGGGCTTTGGCTGGGCGGCACCCTCCATGAAGTGGCTCAAGTAGTCGGCGCCGCCAGTACCCTTGGCCCTGATGCCAGCCATGTGGCAACCATCGTGAAAATGACGCGTGTGATGCTGTTGGTGCCTGTCTTGTTACTGGTTGGCTTGTGGATCAGCCGAACCCCAAAATCCGGCTTGGCGTCAGGCAAGGGTCGGCTCACGGTGCCGTGGTTTGCGTTCGGGTTTCTGGCACTGGTAGCGGTCAATTCGCTGGAGGTTCTACCTTTGAGCCTGCGCGAAGCCGTCAACGGCCTGGACACCTTTGCGTTGACCATGGCCATGACGGCATTGGGCATGGAAACCCGCTTCGAACAGATACGCCACGCCGGGCCTCGCGTGCTGGCAACGGGGGCAATCCTCAACGTGTGGCTGTTTGGGGGCGGCTTGGCCATTACCCTGGCCGTGCAGCGGCTGCTGGGGTGATTGTTTCGCAACGCGCGCCGCTGAGGCCGCCATGAAGTGCCGGGCTTTTTTTGCATGCCTCTCGTTGCCGCTTCCATTTCTCGGTATGGTGTGGTCAAAGAAGGATGTTTTACCCGCACAGGAAAGACTTAGATGCCCCAACGCCATGTCATCAATGCATCCGTCAGCCCCAAAGGCAGCCTAGAAACGCTGTCCCAACGTGAAGTACAGCAACTGAGCGAAGCCGGCTCCGGCACTCTTTACACCCTGTTCCGCCAGTGCGCCCTGGCCATCCTCAACACCGGCGCCCATGTCGACAATGCCAAGACCATCCTCGAGGCCTACCAGGATTTCGAAGTGCGCATCCATCAGCAGGACCGAGGCGTTCGCCTGGAGCTGCTGAACGCCCCGGCAGATGCCTTCGTCGATGGTGAAATGATCGCCAGCACCCGGGAGATGCTCTTCAGCGCCTTGCGCGATATCGTGTATACCGAAAGCGAGCTGGCCAGCCAGCGCATCGATCTGGAAAGCTCCCAGGGCATCACCGATTACGTGTTCCACTTGCTGCGCAACGCCCGCACCCTGCGTCCTGGCGTCGAGCCGAAGATGGTGGTGTGCTGGGGCGGTCACTCGATCAGCACCGAGGAATACCAGTACACCAAGAAGGTGGGCCATGAGCTGGGCCTGCGTAAGCTGGACGTGTGCACCGGTTGCGGCCCTGGCGTCATGAAAGGCCCGATGAAAGGTGCCACCATTGCCCATGCCAAACAGCGCATGCAGGGCAGTCGCTACCTGGGCCTGACGGAACCGGGCATCATTGCCGCCGAGGCGCCCAACCCGATCGTCAACGAACTGGTGATCCTGCCAGATATCGAGAAGCGCCTGGAGGCGTTCGTGCGGGTTGGTCACGGCATCATTATCTTCCCGGGCGGTGCAGGCACGGCAGAAGAATTCCTGTACCTGCTGGGTATCCTGATGCATCCGGATAACCAGGATGTACCCTTCCCGGTCGTGCTGACGGGCCCACGCAGTGCAGAGCCCTACCTGCAGCAATTGCATGCCTTCGTCGGCGCAACGCTCGGCGAGGCAGCGCATCGGTTGTACGAGATCATCATTGACGACCCGGCTGAAGTGGCGCGCCACATGGTCGAAGGGCTCAAGCAGGTCAAACAGTTCCGTCGCGAGCGCAACGATGCGTTCCATTTCAACTGGTTGCTGCGGATCGAAGAGAGCTTCCAGCGACCCTTCGACCCCACTCACCAGGCCATGGCTGACCTGGATCTGCGTCGCGAGTTGCCACCTCACGAACTGGCGGCCAATTTGCGCCGAGCGTTTTCCGGGATTGTGGCGGGTAACGTTAAGGACAAGGGCATTCGCCTGATTGAAGAGCACGGGCCCTACCAGATTCGCGGTGACAGCGCTGTATTGGATCCGCTGGGGCGTTTGCTGCAGGCATTCGTTGACCAGCATCGGATGAAGTTGCCGGGTGGGGCGGCTTATGTGCCTTGCTATCAGGTTGTGACTTGATTCACGCTTGACGGATAAAAGGGGCGCTGCAATGGATGGCGCAGCGGCCCCAGCCTACAAACGTCCCAGCCCTTTTGCCCGGACACTGCGGCCCACTCCGGCCGGTGAGGCCTACAGGGCTGCACACGTAGATCAATGACGAGGCAGGATTAGCCGAACAACCACACCCCTACCTCGCTCAAGAAAACTCGCCACCTGTCACCTGTCGCTCCACAAATCGAATGCTGTTGCGCCCTGCGCGCTTGGACTCGTACAACGCCACATCCCCCTGCTCGATCAGCGCCGCCAGACTCGCTGGCGCCTGGTCAAACACATTCACCCCAATGCTCAACGTCACCGCTGCAGGTGTCGGGACTGCCCCGCCGGCATAGGCCTGAAATTGCTCCCGTAGTCCCTTGGCCAACCCCAGGACCCCTTCACGGCTAGCCCCACTGAGCAAAATCACGAACTCATCCCCGCCCAACCGCGCCGCCAGGGAGCGCTCGGGCAACACCGCACGGATCATTTCACTCAAGGCCACCAGCAACCGGTCCCCCGCTGCATGCCCATGCAGGTCGTTCACCAGCTTGAAATTGTCGATATCGATCAACAACAACGCTGCAGGCCGGACATTGCTGACCTCCTTGAAGAAAGGCCCCGCACGCACTTCCAGGGCACGCCGGTTGTACAGCGCAGTCAGCGGATCCCGTGCGGCCAGCCGAGCGATGCGTTCTTCGCGGCGGTAGCGAACCGTGCCTGTCATGGACAGCGCGATCAGCATGATTGCCATGGCACCCTCCACCAGGGAGATCTGGATGATCAATCCCCCGAAACTGGCCAGGTCAATCAACGTGCCCGGCGCAATCGCAATGATCGCCTTGATCACGTAGAACAACCCATGGACCAGAAGCACGTACCGCAACTGGACTGCACCTACGCTCAGCGACTGCCCATGCGGCTGCAGCAGGCTACTGGCCTTCAAGGTCAGGGCGGCAACCAGCAGCGAGTTGGCCATCAGCATGACTTTCGACCACTCTGGGCCTGCAGGCAGCAGTAACAGGGCAAACCAGATCAGCACGATCACCAGCCAGGCCCGCGAAATCCGGTCCTGGGTGAAGCGCAGCACGCCTAGCAGGAACAAGCCATGGGCCACGACCAGCAGGCCGTTCGCGAACCAGATGCCGATGAACAAAAGGCCAACGCCTCGCAGCAGCGCCAAGGTGCAACCGACGGTAATGGTCGCGAACCCGGCGCTCCAGTACAGCAACGATGACTCGCGGACACTGCGCCACTCTATTGCCAGGTACAACGCCGCCGCTGCCGCCAAGGCGATGGAAATGGTGAGCATGGTAGGTGGGTCTAGCGCCATGGCGGGTGTAGCCTATCGAAGTGGTTTGTAAAGGCGGCGATTGTATGCGCTCGCGCTGGATTTTCAGAGCAGCAGACGACCGCGTGCGCCAGACTTTTCTGCCGCCGTGACTTGCAGCTTCATAGCAGCCCTCTGGTAGGAGCGGCCCTTGTGCCGCGATGGGCCGCGCAGCGGCCCCGGCGATCCGTGGTACAGCGTTCAAATCCCAGGGCCGCTGCGCGGCCCACCGCGGCACAAGGACCGCCCCTACAAGTGCTACGTTAATCAGGGGTATGTGTGGCGGCCGACGCCATCAATGAGATCAACGCCTGGTTGTCCACCGGACGACTCAACCAGTAACCCTGCACCTCATGGCACTGGTCATCACTGAGCAAAGCGAGCTGCTCCGCAGTTTCCACCCCCTCGGCCGTGACCGTCATGCCCATGGCGTTCCCCAGGCTGATGATCGCCTGCACCACACTGCGGTCACTGCTGCTCTTGCCCAGCGACTGGACGAACCGACGATCGATCTTGATGCTGTCGAACGGGTAAGTACGCAGGTAGCCCAGTGACGAATAGCCTGTGCCGAAGTCGTCCATGTTCAAGCGCACACCAAGTTCCTTCAATGCGTTCATCGTCTGCAACGCGCCTTCAACGTCGTTGAGCATCACGTTCTCGGTGATTTCCAACTCCAGCCGGTGCGCAGGCAGCCCGGTGGTGCGCAAGGCCTCGGCCACATCGCGTACCACGTCGCTGCGGCTGAACTGGGCAGGGGACATGTTCACGGACACCAGCACATCGAGCGGCCAGGCTCCTGCCTCCTTGCAAGCCTCCTGCAGCACCCAGTTGCCCAGCAACACGATCACATCGCTTTCCTCGGCCAAGCCGACAAATTCGTCCGGCATCAGCAACCCAAGGCGGGGGTGCTGCCAGCGCACCAGCGCTTCGGCGGAGGCGATCGTTACCCCGTCCACCTTGAACCGTGGCTGGAAATGCAAACGCAGTTCGCCACGGGGGATGCCTTCGCGCAGCTCCTGTTCGAGCACGCGCTTTTCAAGCAGCGCAGCGCTCATCTGCGTGGAGAAATACCGCCATGTGTTCTTGCCCGATTGCTTGGCCCCGTACAGCGCTACGTCGGCATAACGGATCAGGTCGCTAGGGCCACCTGGGTAATCGTCGGAGATGACCACACCCAGGCTGGCGCCTATCTGTACCTTGTGGTGCTCCACCGCCATCGGCTGCTTGAGGGTGTCGATGAGCCGGGCGCAGAACCGGTCGAGTTCATCACGCGTGCCCGGTGCGATCAGGACGATGACGAACTCGTCCCCGCCCAGGCGCGCTACCAGGTCGCTGGAACGGGTCATTTGACCAAGCCGCGTCGCCACCTCCATCAACACTGCATCACCGGCCGGGTGGCCGAGGCTGTCATTGATCGGCTTGAAGTTGTCCAGGTCGAGCATCAGCACGGCCCGCGACACCTTGGCGCTGTCCTCGAGGAAGCGGAACAGCTTGTTACGGTTGGGCAGCCCGGTCAGGGCGTCATGTTGTGACAGGTGCTGAATTCGGGCATGGGCTGCCACCTCATCGGTGATGTCGGTACAGGTGCCGCGGAATCCCTTGCAGATTTTGTGCTCGATGATGGCCCTGGCCGCGATTCGGCACTCGCGTCGCTGCCCGGCCTTGTCCAGGTAATGGCAGCGCAGCGTGCCGGTAGACTCGCTGGCGCCCAGGCTGTGCAGCCAGGTTTCGACATGACCGGTTTCACAATCGAACAACGTGCAGATCGGCTGATTGAGCCAGAGCTCGGCGTCGTGCCCGGTCAGTTCGGCAAAGCGTGGTGAAAGATAGATCAGGTGCTGCTGCGCATCGGTCTCCCAGATCCAGTCGGAAGCCGCCTCGGCCACGGCCTTGAAGCGCGCTTCGCTGGCCTCCAGCGCCCGCTTGGAAATAGCCAGCTGATGGTAGCTGCGGTCAATGTCGGCGCTGGTGCGCATGGCATAGCGTGCAAGCAATACCATCAGCGCCAGGATAATCAGCAGCGCCACCGCCAGCGGTGTGAATACCGTTTGCAACAGATCGCTGCCGGGCTGGTCCATGCGCCAGGTCAAACGATAGGGAACCCCCTGAAGTCGCAAATGCCCCATATCGTCCGCAGCATTGTCGCTTGCAGCGATAGCCAAGTCCGTGAGGCCGGCTGTCTTACCCATCTGACTCAGCAAGTCGGCCTCGATCAATCGAATGAAGACCATCACCGAGTGATGCTTAGCCAGGCCGTCGGCGAGGCCAGGAGGACGTATCACGGCAGAGGTGAAGACCGCAGGCTGGCCAGCAAACATGACGTAGCCCGACGCCGGTTGCTTCTGCGCCATGGCCTGGCGGGCTTGTTGCAGGATGCGATGACCCTCGGGGCTGAAGTGATCGAAACCCAAGTCTGTCAGACGCCCTTGCACTATTGCATAAAGCGTACCCTGATCATCCAGGACGAACACGCCCGCATAGCCATCATCGCTATAGAGCGTGGCACCAACGTTGCCCTCATCGAACGCCCATTGCCGGTCCGCTGGACGCGCCAGATGGTCGTAAGCTGCCTGCCAGGAAGCATGGGTCCACAGATAGGCGCGCTCGGCCTTGTGCAACTGTGCCAAGGCCGCATTCGCATGGAATCGGCTTTGTTCCAGCTCCCGCTGATCGAGCGAAACGGCGATGCGATAAAGCGACACCAGCCCCAGGATCATCGCCAACAAAAGCAGGCCCGAAAAAGCCAGCACAAGGCGGCGAACCATACGGCTGCGCGGCGAATCATTGCCAAAAGCTGCTTCCATTGCTTGAGCGCCTATTGTCGGGGATGCACAGGGTGGACCTACAGCGTGCCCGGCCGATCAACGCTATCGACCATCGGGCAGGCCGCACTACAGCCCCTGCCCTACAGCACCCGCTTGATCAACGGTTCCAACCGACTATAGCGTAGCCTGCGCAGCAGCTTGCGCACGGGTTTGGGGTGTTCGGCCTTGACGCCTAGAGCGTGCGCCGAACCGATAGCCGGGGCATGTTCACGCAATGCGCTCAGCTCCTGCTCGCACGGCCCCCGCCATTGCCCAAGGGGGTCATCGATAAGCAGGCCGTTCTCCAGGTCCAGGTTAAAGCCGCGCGGGTTCAGGTTGTTGCCGGTCAGCAAGCAATAACGCTCATCGACCCACACGCCCTTGGCATGAAAGGTGTGCCCGGGATCGTTCCACAATCGGACCTGCAGCTGACCACTGGCCAGCAGGTGCTCGCGACGGCGCGCAAAGGCCCTGAGGTTGTCCTCATACAGATAAGGCAATGCCCCGCTGGCATGGAACGGCTCCCCCGGAGGGACGTAGAAGTCATTGGCAGTACGATGGCCGACAATGAACTCTACCCGCACGCCGCGTGCCAACGCGTCGTCAATTTCGCGCATCACGACCCGCGGCGGATTGAAGTACGGGGTGCTGATGACGATACGTTCGCGGGCCACGGCCAACAGCGCGCACACCGTCTTGTTCAATGCATTGCGCCTGCCGACGCCGATCAGCGGAATCACTCGCAGGTTCCCCGGCTCGGTTGCAGGGCCTGGTGCATATGTCAGCCGGCGCATCCGTGCCCGCAGACGGCGAATGTCACTGCGCAAATCGGCGGTCGAAGGCGGCGCAGGAAGGTCCAGGCGCGGCGTGGCCTGCGGGTGAAGCAGCCGATGCACCAGGTCGGCCATGCAATCGGCCAGGGCCCTGCTGTGGAACAGGTGGTAGCGATCGAGCCGGTAACGGTCGAACCGATGCAGGTAGACGTTGTTGAGGCTGGCACCGGTGTATATGACGCAGTCATCGATGATGCTGCCCTTGAGGTGCAGCACCCCGAAGAGTTCGCGGGTCTGCACAGGCACGCCATGGATCGCGATGTCCAACTGGCGGCTCTGGCGTTCGGCCTGGTACCAGGCTGCGTTGCCAGGCTGCCTGCCCGCCCCCAGCAGGCCACGCCGGGCCCGGAACCAGTCCACCACGACGGTTATTTCAAGCCCTGGACGAGCCGCCTTGGCCTGATAGAGTGCGTCCAGCACCTCCTGGCCCGCCTCGTCATGTTGCAAGTAGAGCGCCACGATGACGATCCGCCGGGTCGCTGCGCCGATACGCTCGAGCAGGCAGGCCCGGTAGGCCTGGGCATCGGGGAGCACTTCGATCGCATCGGCGGCCAACGGGTAGCCTGGCAACTGGGCCAACAGGTTTTCTGGGTTCACTTGCAGCCACCTTCTGGGCAAACTATGCCCCAGCTTGCACAGGAATCGCCCAATGGTCCACCCCGCTTCGGTAAATCCACACTCCGGCACGGTCAAGACATTCGGTTTTCTGATCATGCCCAATTTCACCACCATCGGCCTGGCATCGGCGGTGGAAACGCTGCGCAAGGCCAACCTGGCCGCATGTAGGCCCGTGTTTCACAGCGTACTGATCGCGGCGCAGGAGGGGCCGGTCACCGCCAGCAACGGCATGCGCGTGCTGCCCGATTACACGCTCGTGATGACCAGCGCTGGACGTACTGTTGGTAGCGGGCCTTAACCCCATCGAGCGCGGCCCTGCCACCGGGGCGCACATCCGCTGAAGTCGTTGCGATCATGGAAGCCAACCTCGAGGAGCCGTTGGCACCCAGCGAGCTGGCCAACCTGACCGGCATCACCGTGCGTCAGCTCGAGCGCCTGTTCAAGCATCAGCTGCAACGTACCCCCACGCGCTATTACCAGGAACTACGGCTAACCCATGCCAGGCAGTTGCTGCTGCAAGGCGACGCGCCGGTTGGCGACGTCGCACTGGCCTGCGGCTTCGGCTCGGCGGCGCACTTTTCCAAGGCGTACAGCCGACTGTTCGGTGTTTCGCCTTCCGCGCAGCGCCGCCTGGCAGCCTTGCGCTGACAGAGCGCTCGCTGCTCATTTGCAGATGACGTTGTGCTGCGGCCCATAGGGGAACTGGGTAATGTTATCGGCCCCCTGCTCGGTCACGACCAGAATGTCATGCTCGCGATAGCCGCCTGCCCCTGGCAGGCCCTGTGGCAGCATGATCATGGGCTCGATCGACACCACCATGCCCGGCTCCAGTACGGTATCGATGTCCTCGCGCAACTCCAGGCCGGCCTCGCGCCCGTAGTAGTGGCACAACACGCCGAAGGAATGGCCGTAGCCGAAGGTACGGTATTGCAGCAGGTCGTGCTGGCGGTAGATTTCATTGAGCTCAGCAGCAATGTCGCAACACCGTACGCCTGGACGGACGAGGCGTTGACCTGCCTCGTGCACCTGAACGTTCACCTGCCACAGGCGCAGGTACTCGTCCGGGCAGTGATCGAGAAAGAGTGTGCGCTCCAACGCCGTGTAGTAGCCGCTGATCATCGGGAAGCAGTTGAGGCTGAGGATTTCGCCCCGGCCCACGCGACGGCTGGTTACCGGATTGTGGGCGCCATCGGTGTTGGGCCCGGATTGAAACAGCGTCCAGGTGTCCATCAACTGGCTGTCGGGATAGCGCCTGGCAATGTCCCGGACCATGGCCTGGGTGGCATGCAGTGCCACCTCGAACTCCGGCGCCTGGTCAGCCAGCGCGTCGATCACCGCCGCACCGCCGACTTTGGCGACCTGTGCCCCCTGGCGGATCAGGGCCTGCTCTTCAGCCGACTTGATCAGCCGCAGGCGCATGCAGGCGGTGCTGATATCGACCAGCCCGGCATGCGGGTAGCATGCCGCGAGTGCGGCATGGGTGTGGCGCGTCAGGTGATCACCCTCCACGCCAATGCGCCCCGCCTGCGGCAGCGCCTGGCGCTGGGCGGTGAAAAAACTGCCCTGCCGCCAGTCGGTGTAGACGATGTTGTCGGTGCCGATCGACCGACGCCATGGCTGACCGCCATCGATGTTGGCACTGATCGGGACGACCTGATCAGGGGTGATCACCACCGCGTAGGCGCGCCCAAACGCGCAATAGAGGTAGTCATTCTAGTAGTTGACGTTGTGGTAGGAAATAAAGACGAGTGCCTCGAGCTGCTGGGCGCTCATCAGGGCGCGCACCTCGGCATGCCGGCGGGCATATTCTTGAGCCGAGAACGTCGCTTCGACCTTCTGGCCATTGCGAATCCTGAGGGTATCGGGCATGTGCATGATCGTGATTCCTTGGGGTTGTGAGCATGCAAGTCAGGCCGGCCGCCTGAAAGCATTGCAGCACGCAACCCACATGCACGTTTGTACCCAAGCGACTTCGAATTGGCAGCAGTACTGCCTTTCACATCTGCAGTGGCACTGGCCAGTGCGCTAACGCCGCCGTTGCATCCAGGCTGCCCCCAGCCCACTGAGGCAGATCACGCAAATCCCGACCAGGCTGAGCGTATCGGGGGTCTGGCCATAGAACACCAGGCCCAGCAGGCCAGCGAAGACGATCTGGCAGTAGCTGAACGGCGCCAACAGCGCAGGCGCTGCGAAACGGAAGGCCTGGGTCAGCAGCAGGTGAGCGGTCATACCGAAACCACCCAGCGCCAGCATCAGCAAGGCATGGTCCCAGCGCGGCGTTTCCCAGAAAAACGGCACCAGCGCACTCATGGCCAGGGTGTTGCACAACCCTGCATAGAAATTGCTGGTGGTCGGGCTGTCGTGCGCCGCCAGGATGCGGGTCAACAATTGGTAGAAAGAGAAGCCCAGCGCCGAGCCGAACGGGTACAGGATGGCGGGCGTGAACAGCGCCCCGCCTGGATGCACGACAATCAGCACCCCCAGAAAGCCCAATACCACTGCCACCCATTGCGCTATCGTGACCCGTTCCTTGAGCAGTGGTACAGACAGGGCAGTGACCAGTACCGGTGCAAGGAAGTTGACCGCAGTCGCTTCGGCCAATGGCAGGTACTGCAACCCAGAGGTGAACAGCAGGCTGGTGCTGAGCAGGCTCAAGGCGCGCAAGGTTTGCAGCAGCGGGCGTCGGGTGCGCAACACGTTGATGCCCGAGCGCGGCAGGAAAATGCCAGCCATCAACAGTGTGTGCACCACGTACCGTGCCCACACCACCATCACGATCGGGTACAGCCCTCCCAGGAACTTGGACAAGGCGTCGTGGCTGGCGAACATGAACGTGGCGCACACCACCAACACGATGCCGCGAAGCGGTTGGTTGACGCCGGACAGCGGGGTACTGGAACTCATGGCTCTCTCGAAGTGGACGCAAAACCGCGCTGCGCCATTATGAAGCCGCGCGCACGCCCCGATTGGGCGTGGCAGCAGGATTCTAGAAGAGATACCGGGCACGCGGAAGTTCAATCATCACCACAGCGTGTTTTTCCTTGGGGCAACGGGTACGGGCGCCACGGTTGTCAGCCCTGCACCACATGCTGCAGCCTGGCCCAGAGACGTTGCACATCCTCCCTCTCAGTGCCCAGGGCGCCAATCGACACACGCACCATCCAGCGTCCATCGAGCACCGCGGGCGTCACATAGGCGTCGCCTGATGCATTCAGGCGCTCGGCCCAGGCTCGGGTATGGGCGTCCAGCGCCTGGCCGGCCATCCCTTCAGGGCAATGCCGAAGGCACAGCGTCTGCAACGGCACAGGGGCGAGCAACTGCCAGTCGCTTGCCGCGCGCACTTGTTCGGCCAGCCACCTGGCATTGTCCAGGTCCCTGCGCAGCCGTGCTTGCAAGGCCTCGACACCTTCTGCGCGCAACATGAACCACAGTTTCAAGGCGCGGAACCTGCGCCCCAAGGGAATGCCCCAGTCGCGCAGATTCTTGACCTGCCCATCGACCGAGGACTGCAAGTAGCTGGGGTTGGTGCTCATCACGCGCACAAGGTGCTGGGGGTCGCGCACATAATAGACCGAGCAATCGAACGCTACCCCCAACCATTTGTGCGCATTGACCACCACCGAATCGGCAAGCTCTATCCCATCCCACATCCAGCGGCACTCGGGCAGTATCATCGCCGAGCCGGCCATGGCTGAGTCCACATGCAGCCACAGGCCATGTTGCTGGGCCAGCGCGCCGATGGCGCGCAGCGGATCGAGGGCCGTAGTGGCGGTAGTGCCGCAGGTAGCAACGATCGCACACGGGCGATTGCCAGCCGCCAGGTCCTGTTCGATGGCCTGCTCGAGCGCAGTCGGGCACAGCGCATAGGCTTCATCGGTCGCGATCAGGCGGATATTGTCGCGGCCAAAGCCTGCCAGCAACGCCGCCTTGTCCACCGAACTGTGGGCATGGGCGCTGACATACACGATCAGGGGCTTATCCTGGCCTTGAAGCCCGTGACGGACCAGGGCGTAATCACTTGAGCGCTCACGGGCGCAGATGAGCGCGACCAGGGTGCTGGTCGAGGCGGTGTCCTGAATCACCCCGCTCCACTGCTGCGACAAACCCAGCATCTGGCGCAACCAGTCCAAGGTCGTTTCTTCCAGTTCGCTCAACGCTGGGCTCGATTGCCACGACAAGCCCAGTACGCCAAGCCCGGTACTCAGGAAGTCCCCCAGCACGGAGGACAGCGTCCCATTGGAGGGAAAATAACCGTAGAAATCCGGGTGCTGCCAATGGGACAGGCCCGGCATGATCAACCCGTCCACGTCCTTGAGAATCGCGTCGAACGGCTCGCCCTGTTGCGGCGCGGCCGGCGGCAGCGCCGCCTTCAGGTAACCGGGCTCGACCTGGGCCATGACCGGGCGCTGCTGCACGGTCTGGCGGTAATCGGCGATCAGGTCGATCAGTTGATGGCCATACTGGCGAAACGCTTCGGGGGTCATGCACGTGCTCCTGTGGTGGGCGCCTCACACGCTGATGGCGGTCAGTGCGGGTCGGCGGCTGGCTGGGAGCAGTGTAGAGCGCGCCGCCTGCGCGAAGAACCGCGCCCTGCGCATAGCTGCTATGGCAAATACGCAACGCCGCCCTGGACACCGAATTGAGATTGGCGCCACAGGTCGAACACCCGGTTTCGAAACCAGCGATGCTCGGCCGACCCATGCAAACGTTCGTGCCACACCACCCAATACCGCTGACTGTGCTCGACGAACCCCAACGGGCGCCATGCCAGCGGATGCAGGCGGCACAATTGGCGGGCGATGTGTTCGGGCACGGTAGCCACTGCCTGGCTGCTGGCGACCACCTTTACCGTTGCGCAAAAAAACGGCACTTGCAGGCTGATGTGCCGTTGCAGGCCCTGCGTACGCAGATGCTGGTCAATGAAGCTGTCCTTGTCCCCGCCACCGGAGATTCGTACATGCCTGCACGCCAGGTAGTCGCTTTGCGAAATCCGCCCATGGGCGGTCAAGGGATGATCCGGTGCCATCAGGCACACCGCCCGATCCTCCCCAAGCAGACGCCCGTGCACATTGGGCGGCGACTCGTCGAACAAGGTGGTGGCAAGGTCGATCTCGCCACTGGCGAGCAGGTCATATTGCCCGGCTTGCCAGGTGCGGTACTCCAGGCTAATGCCTGGCGCTTCCTGCTCCAGCGCCGTCACCAGCAAAGGGAGCATATGCTCGGCGACATAATCGGAAGCAGCAAGGCAAAAGCGGCGTTGGCAGCGGCCAGGCTCGAATACCGCAGGCTGACGAAGCGCCTGCAGCTCGTCCAGCACCTGGCGCAAGGGCTCGCGTAGCATCTGGGCATGCTCGCTCAGCACGTAGCCTCGGCCTTGACGCACCAGCAGCGGGTCGTCGAAGGCCTCGCGAAGTTGAGCCAACTGGCGGCTCAAGGCCGACTGGCTCACGCCCAGCCGCTCAGCCGCCCGGCTGAGGTTCTGCACCTGCAGCAGGTGATCGAGCACCCGCAGGTGCCCAAGGCTGAGCGTGGCAAAGGCAGGATTCACGGCAGCTCCCGCTCGGGGCACGCCCCGGTGCAGCGCTGCCCAGCCATCGCCTGTACGAGACGCCTGGCAATGGGCAGCATCGGCAGATGGGGCTCGCGCTTACTGCGTCAAGCCAACGTAGACGTTCTGGACGTCGTCGTTCTCGTCGATGGCTTCGAGAAACGCCTCGACTTCGGCCAGGGCTTCGGCACTCAGGCTCGAAGCACTCACCGGGTTTTTCGGGGTGTAGCCGATCTTGGCCGACGTGACGGTGAAACCGTGCACCGGCAGGGCCTTCTGCACAGCGTCCAGGTCGGTGGTATCGGTGATGAACAGGGTAGACCCCTCCTCTTCGCCTTCTTCGAAGTCCTGGGCCCCGGCTTCGATGGCAGCCATCTCAGGATCAGCGTCACCGTTGGGGGTGGCTTCGATCAGCCCCACATGGTTGAAGTCCCAGGAGACCGAGCCGCTGGCACCGAGTTGGCCCTTGCGGAACAGCACACGAATTTGCGCGACCGTGCGGTTGACGTTGTCAGTCAGGCACTCGACGATCAGCGGGACCTGGTGCGGGGCGAAGCCTTCGTAGCTGACAGCCGCATACTGCACGGCATCGCCATCCAGGCCAGCACCCTTGCGAATGGCCCGCTCCAGGGTTTCGCGGGTCATCGAAGCCTTCTTGGCCTGTTCGATGGCCAGGCGCAAACGCGGGTTCATGTCCGGGTCGGCGCCGGATTTGGCGGCGATCTGGATTTCCTTGGACAGCTTGCCCATGATCTTGCCCTTGGCATTGGCCGCGGCTTCTTTATGTTTGGCTTTCCACTGTGCGCCCATGTCGACTCTCTTGTTTCAGCGGCCGGTTCAGGAAACGACCGGCACAAAAAGTGGGAGCAGTTTATACGCCTATGGGCAAGGATCGACAACCGTCTGCGCTGCACCGACACTCCACCAGACGACTCAGCGGGTAGCGACTACGAACAAGCGCGGAAACGGCAGCAGCACCTTGCCATCGGAAGCTGGCGGGTAGGCGCCTTGCATCGCCTGCAGGTACATCTGCAGGAAATCATCCTGCTCATGCGGTTGCAGCCGCGACAGGTAAGGCCGCAAGGCCGAACCCTTGAACCACTGCACCACGCCCTCAGCGCCGTCGGCCAAGGGGTGGTGGTAGGTGGTGCGCCACACTTCCACCCGGGCACACAGCGGGCTCAACAGATCGTAATAGAACGCCGCGCCATGGCGCGGCGGCAACTGGAAGTCCTCGAACTTGGCCGCCCACGGGCCACGGCAGGCGATCTCGCGCAGTGCGGTATGCGCGGGCTCCTCCAGGTTGTCGGGCGTCTGCACCGCAAGGCTTGCCCCTTCGCTGAGCTGACGCACCAAGTGCGGGTACAGCCGCCCGTGGTCGGGCACCCATTGCAGCGAGGCGTTGGCCAGAATCAGGTCCTGGGGCTCAGGAGCGGCCCAGCCTGCGATGTCCGCCGTGACCATGTGCACGCGGGGGATGCACAGCCGCTTGCGCTCTCGGGCCTTCTCGATCATGTCCGGGTCGCTGTCCAGCGCGGTCACCTGCGCATCGGGGCAGCGTTGCAGCAGCACTTCGGTGGAATTGCCTGGCCCGCAGCCCAGGTCGGTGGCATGCCGCACCGGGCGCGGCGGCACCGCCCCCAGCAAGTCGCGCACCGCCCGGGTGCGTTCGTCTTCGAACAAGGAATACTGGGTGGCAGACCAGGACATGGCGACGTTCTCCGATGAGCGATGCCCTTCAGCATATGCCATCTGTCGCCCAAAACGCGAAGCGGCCGGCCCCTTGGAGGGAACCGGCCGCTTCGCAGAGCCGATGAGGCTTAGTGTCGAGGCGCGCTGCGCATCTGGTGCACAACCCCCATCGCCACCACCAGCGCCGCCGCGATGCCGGTAGAGATCACCAGGATCTGGTAGTCAGGCATGAACGCCATGGTCACCAGGGCCGCCACGATGAAGGCGATCACCAGGTAGGTGAGCCACGGGAACAGCCACATCTTCAGGCGCACTTCCTTGCCTTCGGCAATCAGCTTGCGGCGCATGCGCAGTTGGGAGAACGCGATCACCAGGTACACCAGCAGGGCAATCATGCCCGTGGTGTTCATCAGGGTATCGAGTACGTCCTTGGGGCGCAGGGTCTCGCTGAAGTTGATCAGCGCACACACCACTGCCACCGCGCACGAGCCCATGATCGCGTACACCGGCACGCCAGTGCCGGCACGGGTGATCTTGAAGAACGACGGTGCGTCACCACGCTGGGCCAGGGAGAACAGCATGCGCGAGGCGGTGTAGTGGCCAGAGATCAGGCAGCTGCTCACCGAGGTCAGCACCACGAAGTTCATCAGCAACTCGGCGTAAGGCACGCCCAGCAGCTCAAGGGTACGGCGATAGGCGCCGTATCCGGAGACGCCCAGGTGCGGGTCGTTCCACGGTACCAGGCAAACGATCAGGAAGATCGAGCCTACGTAGAACAGGCACACGCGCCATACCACCGAGTTGGTGGCCTTGACGATCTGCGCTGCCGGGTCCTTGGCCTCGGAGGCTGCGATGGTCACGATCTCGGCGCCCAGGAATGCAAACATCACCCCCAGCAACGCCCCGATGACTGTGGTGATGCCATTGGGCATGAACCCTTCGGCGGTCAGGTGGGTAATGCCCCGCACCTCGCCGAATTGCCAGATGTTGAGCACCGCTGCGGTACAGACGATCAGGAAGCAGACGATCGCGATGACCTTGATCAGGGCGAACCAGAACTCGAACTCACCGTAGTGCTTGACGTTGAAGAAGTTGACCGTGATCAGCAGCAACGTCGTGGCCAGCACGAACACGTTGACACTCACATCTGGGAAGAACCCGTGCAGGATCTTGCCGGCTACGTAGGCTTCCCAGGCCATGAGAATGACCCAGTACCACCAGTACAGCCAGCCGATGGTGAAGCCGGCCCAGCGCCCGATGGCGCGGTCGGCGTAGGTGGAAAACGAGCCCGTGTCGGGTGAAGACGTTGCCATTTCGCCAAGCATGCGCATGATCAGCACCACGAGGATGCCGCCTGCCAGGTAGGCCAGCACCGCGGCCGGCCCGGCGCTGTGGATCACGCTGCCGGATCCTACGAACAAGGCGCCGCCGATGACCCCGGCGATGGACATCATCGTCAGGTGGCGCGACTTCAGCGAGGCACTGAGCTTGCTCTCATGCCCGCCGTTCGCGGTGGTGGTTGTGGATGTTGCGTCCATCAGTTGTGTACCCCGTGCTTCTTTTTATCCAAGGAAAACCGTGAAACCCCGATGGCTGGCGGTTTCACCTGTACATCAGTGCTAATGCGCGCAGGAGGTGTGAACGAACACACGCAGGCCATCCATGGCGGCCTGCTGACGCGCCCCAGGGCTGAGGCCTGGAGCGAACTGAACATGCTTTGTGTGGCGATATCCGACACCTAATGTAAAAATGTCCATCGCAGAGAGCCATGCACAGTGGCATGAAACTCGCACTGCACTGTACAGGTCGCCAACCCTATACACCGGGCCAGCACCTGGCGTTACACACCTGAAGGTCCCCCATGCTGCAATTGAACCCAGACGCTTCCACACCGTTGGTCAACCAGATCATCGACGGTCTGCGCACCCTGATCGACACACAGACGCTCAAGCCTGGCGCCAAGGTGCCGTCGATCCGCGCCTTCGCCGCCACCTACTCGGTCAGCACCTTCACCGTGGTGGAAGCCTACGATCGCCTGGTCGCCCAAGGGCTGCTGGTAAGCCGTGGCAACGCTGGCTTTTTCGTCAATCGCGCCGCCGCTGAACTGCTGGACACGCACACGGCTGACCCTGATGCAAGCCGACCAACGTTCAACACCGAGTGGTACCTGCAGCAGATCTTCGAAACCCGGCAGTTGCCGTTCAAGCCAGGCTGCGGCTGGCTGCCCAATGACTGGATGTATGAAGATGGCCTGCGCCGAGGGCTGCGGCAGGTGGCTGGCAGCCCACTGGAACTGTCCGGTTACGGCGACCCCATGGGGTTACCCGAACTACGCGCATTGACGGCGCAGAACCTGCAGCAGGATTTGTCGATCGTCGCCAACCCCGCTCAACTGATGTTGACCCACGGCGCCAGCCAGGCCTTGGACCTGGCCGTGCGTACGCTGGTCCGGCCAGGTGACGTGGTACTGGTGGACGACCCTGGCTATCCCAACCTGATGAGCATTCTGCGCACCCAAGGCGCAACGCTACTGGGGGTGGCGCGCACGCCCAATGGCTACGACCTCAATCAGCTTGAGCGGTTGCTGGCGCAACATAGGCCCACGGCTTTCTTCACCCAGCCTCACTTGCACAGCCCGACGTGCTCGCGCACGCCGTTGCCCCAGCTGCACCGCCTGCTGCAACTGGCCAACCAGCATGGTTTCCGGCTGGTCGAAAACAACCTGTACGCCGACATGATCGCCGATCCGCAACCCTGCCTCGCCAGCCTGGACCACCTGCAGCAGGTGGTCTACGTGGGCAGCTACTCGAAAAGCATCTCGCCCAATGTGCGGGTGGGCTACCTGCTGGCCAATCCTGAACTGGCGCAACAGCTGGTACACCTGAAAATGCGCTCGGGCCTGACCACTTCGCAGGTCATGGAGCGGGTCGTCTATGCCGCCATCATCGACGGTCGCTGGCGCAAGCACCTCAAGCGTCTGCGCCAACGCCTGGCCGAGGCGCATCAACGGGTGGGAGAGCATCTGCACCGGCTAGGCTTCGAACTGTTCACCGAATCGGACGAGGGGATGTACATCTGGACCCGGCATCCCTCGATTCCCGACAGCGCGCTGTTGCTCGATGACGCGCTCGAAAAAGGCATCATGCTCGGCCCCGGACAGTTGTTCATGGTCGATGCCAGGGCAACGGGCTGGATGCGTTTCAACGTGGCGTTCAGCCTGGACCCGGTCATGTGGGAACTGCTGGAAAAGGTTTTTGCCCGGCATGCGAGGCGGTTGGATCAGTGAGCCTGCTATTGCGCAGGCGCTTTGGCTCCAGCTTCACAGGTTACGCGGCCCCCTGTAGGAGCGGCCCTTGTGCCGCGATGGGTCGCGCAGCGGCCCCAGGCTTTAAGCTTCGCAGCTCATCTCGCCGGGGCCGCTTTGCGGCCCATCGCGGCACAAGGGCCGCTCCTACAGGGACTGCGTAGACCTTTGGATTGGCGCAACGCCCTGCGCCTTAGACGTGATGCACGACCGCTCCACCTACCGCAAGACCACCCAGGCCCTGACGCCATACGGTGCTGCCGGCAGCCTGCACACCCTTCGATGCGAACACCTTGCGCAATACCCCACCGATCGGCGAGGTCCCAAGGCCCAGGCTGTTCAGGCACTGTTCGACGCTCTGCAAATGGGCTTCCAACCGCTGGCGCACCTGCATTTCGCCACACATCGCCAGCAGGGTCGACTTGCCCTGGTCCAACCCCATGCTCTTGCCACTTTCCGGGTCACGGTCGTGCAAGTCGTCGTGCAACTGAAACGCCTGCCCCAACTCCCCCGCCAATTGCAGCAGGGTGCCCTGCTGGCTGGCGCCAGCCCCCGCCAGCCGGCCGGCCATGCCTAGCAGGGCCGAGAACAAGGCCCCGGTCTTGAGTTGATTGGTCTCGGCAATTTCAGCCGCCGTCCGCGGCCGTGCACCGTCACGCAGATCCTGCAACTGCCCCTTGACCAGCCCATCGGCACCGATGGCCGAGGTGAGGGTCACCACTAGGTCGCTGCGCACATCCGGCCCGACCGTCTGCAACCCCGCCACAACCCCAAACGCACGGGAGAGCAAGGCGATGGCCGTCAACACAGCCACGTCTTCGCCAAAAGCCAGGTGCAAGGTAGGGCGGCCGCGGCGCAAGGCGGCGTTGTCCATGCACGGCAGATCGTCCAGCACAAGGGAAGCTGCATGTACCATCTCGACGGCACAGCCGAGGTCGAGCGCTGCGTGTGGGCATGCGCCCAGACCCTGTGCCGTAAAAAGTAACAACAGGGGCCGCAAGCGCTTGCCTGGCGCCAGGGTACAGTCGCGCATGGCCGCAACCACGAGGTCGCGCTCGTGACCTGCCGATGGCAGCAAGGCTGCCAGCCGGGCCTCTACGGCCGCATGTGCGACGGCCAGTGACTGATCGTGATCAGCGCCAGCGCTGTGCGGGGGGGCGATGGTCGTCATCCTTGCCTCTCGATGTGGGCGGCCCATTGACCGTAGATGAAAAAGGAACGACTGATAGGCGCCGTTGCCTGATGCTGTGCTTTTTATGAGCTTAGCTATACAAAACGGGTAGTGTTGTACAACTTGTCTGTCTTAAGCACACAGACCGCACGTACCTCAGGATGATTCCCTGGCAGTGGAGCCGGCATGAACAAAAGCCCGTTGAGTCAACGCAAGGATGATCACCTGGATATCGTCCTGGCCACCGGCAGTACCTCGCACGGGGTCGACGCTGGGTGGTCAGCGCTGCGTTTCGAACATTGTGCACTGCCTGAAATGGCCCTGGAAGACGTCGACCTGGGTACCGAGTTGTTCGGCATGGCACTGCGCGCACCGCTGTTGATCAGTTCGATGACTGGCGGGGCTGATCGCGCACGGTTCATCAACCAGCACCTGGCCGAAGCTGCGCAGGCTTTGGGCCTGGCCATGGGTGTGGGTTCGCAGCGAGTCAGCTTGCGCAGCGGCCAGGACCAGGGACTGACCACAGAGCTGAGAAGGCTTGCACCCGATGTCCCGCTTTTGGCAAACCTGGGCGCGGCCCAGTTACGCGAGGCCGATGGCCTGGACCTTGCCCGCCGCGCGGTCGATACACTCGATGCCAGCGCCCTGATCATTCACCTCAACCCCCTGCAGGAAGCCGTTCAGCCCGAGGGCGACCGCAACTGGAACGGGGTGCTCGCCTGCATCGAGCAGGTTGCCGGGCAGCTTCAGGCGCCCATCATCGTCAAGGAAGTAGGCGCCGGTATTTCGCCGGGCGTTGCGCGGCAATTGTACGACGCTGGCGTGTCCATGATCGATGTGGCCGGCGCCGGCGGCACAAGCTGGGCCGCGGTGGAGGCCGAGCGTGCCAATGACCCTGCCGAGCGTGCGGTGGCGATGGCCTTCAGCGGCTGGGGCATCCCGACCGCCCATAGCCTGCTTGCCGTGCGCCGCGCCGTGCCGACGGTTGGCCTGATCGCCTCGGGTGGGGTCCGCGATGGCGTGGACGCGGCCAAGGCCATCCGCCTGGGGGCGGACCTGGTGGGCCAGGCTGCCGGGGTGCTGACCTCTGCAATGGCATCCACCGAAGCGGTGGTCTCGCATTTCGACGTGATCATCCGGCAACTGCGTATCGCCTGCTTCTGCACAGGCTCGGCCACGCTGGCGCAGTTGCGCCGGGCCCGACTGGTCAACGCCCAGTTAGACATCAAATGAGCCACTTCGCCCTGATTGCCCCGCCCTACCCTAGCCATTTTGCAGCGATGCAAGCCTTGGGCGGCGAATTGATCGAACGCGGCCATCGGGTCAGTTTCTTTCACCAGCCTGAAGCCGAACGCTGGCTGAGCGACAGGCGAGTGGGCTTCGTCGCCATCGGCCATGCCGAGTGCCCGCCGGGCAGCCTTGACCTTGCCATGCGCCGCGTGGCTGACCCCGCCGGGCCGCTGCGCCTGCGTCGCTTGATCAAACAGCTGGCGCACACCACGGCCATGCTGATCAGCAACCTGCCGCAGGCGCTCAGTGAACATCGGGTCGATGCGATGATTTGCGATCAGATGGAGCCCGCAGGCGGCTTGGTGGCCGAGGCTTGCAAACTGCCGTTCTTTTCAGTGGCCTGTGCATTGCCAATCAATCGCGAGCCAGGCTTGCCATTGCCCGTGATGCCGTTCGGGCTGGGCTTGGATGCGCGCCTCTACGAAGGCAGTGTTCAGGTCCATGACTGGCTCATGCGCCCGCTGCACGACACCTTGCTGCAGGCCTGTCATCGCCACGGGCTGCAACCGCGCAGCGGCGCCCATGAATTTCTCTCGCCACTGATCCAGTTGAGCCAGACACCCCTGCACCTGGATTTCCCCAGAGTGGGTCTGCCCAAACACTTTCACGCCGTCGGCCCGTTACGCAGCACGCCCTCTCAGGCGAGCCCCAACTGGTCTTTCGACCCCGGCAAGCCCTTGGTATTCGCAAGCCTGGGGACGCTCCAGGGCCACCGGTTCGATCTGTTCGCACGTATTGCCAAGGCTTGCCGACGCCTGGATGCCCAGTTGCTGGTGGCGCACTGCGGTGGGTTGGATGGCCATCAGCAGGCCAGGCTGCGCCAGATTGGCGCCACCGTCGTGACCGACTTCGCCCCTCAGCACTGGGCGGTGCGGCGAGCCAATGTGGTGATCAGCCATGGCGGCTTGAACACGGTGCTCGATACCGTGTGCGCCGGCACACCGTTGCTGGTCATGCCGATTGCATTCGATCAGCCTGGCGTGGCTGCGCGGGTGCGCCATCACCGCTTGGGGCGGGTACTCTCCAAACGAGCCAGCGTAGCTGCCATTGGCCAGACGTTGCGTCAGCTGCTTGATGAAGCTGCACCACGTAATGCCGCGCTGGAAGCCGAGCTTGCCGCCTGCGGTGGCGTACAGCGCGCTGCCAGCCTCATCGAAGCCGCGCTGCACAGTGGCCAACCCAGCATTTCGGAGAACACACCGTGCCCTATGACCTGATCCTGGTAGGTGGTGGGTTGGCCAACGGCCTGATCGCCTGGCGACTCCAGCAATTGCGCCCGCAATTGCGCGTGCTGTGCCTGGAACAAGGGCTGGCCCTGGGCGGGAACCACACCTGGTCCTTTCATGACGCCGACCTCACTCTCGAGCAACAACGCTGGCTGGCCCCGCTGGTCGAGCAGCGCTGGCCTGCGTACCACGTGCACTTCCCGGCTTTTTCCAGGCGTATGGAAGGCGGTTATGCGAGCATCACCAGCGAGCGTTTCGCCCGGGTGATCACCCCTGCCCTCGGCCCGAGCTTGCGCACGGGCTGCGCTGTCGCTGAAGTGGGTGCCAGCCACGTCACACTCGCTAGCGGCGAAACCTTGCACGCCGCGGTAGTGATCGATGGCCGGGGCATGCAGCACAGCCCTCACCGGGTGCTCGGCCAGCAAGCATTCCTTGGGCAGATCGTGCGCCTGACGGCCCCCCATGGCTTGGAGGCACCGATTCTGATGGATGCGCGGGTACCCCAGGGCGAAGGCTATCGCTTCGTCTATGTACTGCCCTTCACGGCCGACACCCTGCTGGTGGAGGACACCCATTACGTCGACAGCCAGGCGCCAGAAGCAGAGCAGCTGCGCCAGCACATCGAGCGCTACCTGCAGCAGCGCGGCTGGCACGTCGCCGAGTGCCTGCGTGAAGAACAGGGCGTATTGCCGATCACCCTGGCCGACGACTTTCCTGGCTGGTGGAACGAGCAGCAAGGGCCGCTCGCCGTTGGCCTGCGGGCCGGACTGTTTCACTGCACCACGGGCTATTCACTGCCCGATGCTGTGCGCCTAGCCGACTGGTTGGCGACGCAAGCGCTGGATGATACGGCGTCACTCAAGCCCGCGTTGGGCGCCTACCTCCACCGACGCTGGCGGGAACAAGGGTTCTACCGCCTGCTCAACCGAATGCTGTTTCTGGCCGGCCGGCCGAACCGTCGCTGGCAGGTGATGCAGCGCTTTTATCGATTGCCTGATGGGCTGATCGCCCGTTTCTACGCAGGCCAGAGTACGCTGCGTGATCGTCTGCGGATCCTGTGCGGCAAGCCGCCTGTGCCCGTAGGCGAGGCCATGAAGGCCGCCTTGCGACACTCTCCTGCCCATTTCAAGGACTATCCATGAGCAACGAACGATCCGCCCTGGTCATTGGGGCAGGCCTTGGCGGCCTGGCCCTGGCCATTCGCCTGCAGGCCTCGGGTATCCCCACCACCTTGCTCGAGGCACGCGACAAACCCGGTGGCCGCGCCTACGTCTACAACGACCAAGGCTTTACCTTCGACGCAGGCCCCACGGTGATCACCGACCCAAGCGCCATCGAAGCCCTGTTCACCCTCGCCGGCCGGCCTATGCAGGATTACGTGGAGTTGCTGCCGGTAACGCCGTTCTACCGCCTGTGCTGGGAGGATGGGCGGGCCTTCGACTATGGCAATGACCAGGCCGACCTGGAACGCCAGATCGAGGCCTTCGAGCCCAAGGACGTGGAAGGTTATCGACAGTTCCTGGCCTATTCCAAAGCCGTGCTGCAAGAAGGTTACATCAAGCTCGGCGCGGTGCCGTTCCTGTCTTTTCGCGACATGCTGCATGCCGGGCCGCAGTTGGCTCGCCTGCAGGCCTGGCGCAGCGTCTATAGCATGGTGGCGCGGTTCATCCAGGATGACCAACTGCGCCAGGCGTTTTCGTTCCACGCCTTGCTGGTCGGGGGTAACCCCTTCGCCACGTCCTCGATCTACACCTTGATCCATGCACTGGAGCGCACCTGGGGTGTGTGGTTCCCTAAAGGCGGCACCGGCGCCCTGGTGCAGGGCATGGCCAAGTTGTTCACCGACCTGGGCGGCACCCTGGAGCTCAATGCCAAGGTCGCCGCGTTCGAAACCCAAGGCAGCCGCGTGACCGGCGTGCGCACCCAGGACGGGCGGCGCTGGCTGGCAGACGCAGTCGCTTCCAATGCCGATGTGGTGCACACCTACTCCGACCTGCTGGGCGAGCATCCACGGGGTGAACAGGAAGGCAAGCGGCTCAAGGGCAAGCGCTTTAGCAACTCGCTGTTCGTGGTGCACTTCGGCCTCAAGCGCACCCAGCCGCAACTGCGCCATCACACGGTCTGCTTTGGCCCGCGCTACCGGGAGCTGATCGACGAAATCTTCAACGGTCATGAGCTTGCCGAAGACTTTTCACTCTACCTGCACACCCCTTGCGCCACCGACCCGAGCCTCGCTCCGGAAGGATGCTCGAGCCACTACGTGCTGGCGCCCGTACCGCACATGGGCAACGCGGCCATCGATTGGGAGGTGGAAGGGCCACGGTTCCGGGACAAGATTCTCGACTACCTGGAACGTCACTACATTCCTGGCCTGCGCGAGGACCTGGTCACCTGCCGCACCTTCACGCCGCTGGACTTCCGTGAGGAACTCAATGCGCACCTGGGTTCGGCGTTTTCCCTGGAACCGATCCTGACCCAGAGCGCCTGGTTCCGCCCGCACAACCGTGACAGCCAAGTGAGCAACCTGTACCTGGTGGGCGCAGGCACGCACCCGGGGGCCGGTGTACCTGGCGTGATCGCCTCGGCCAAGGCCACGGCAGGGCTGATGCTCGAGGACCTGGGCGCATGACCGCACCGTCCCACGACCAGTTGCTTGCCCATGCCGAACACAGCATTGCCGTGGGTTCGAAGAGCTTTGCCGCAGCAGCCCGGCTCTTCGATGCGCACACTCGGCGCAGCGCCGTACTGTTGTATGCCTGGTGCCGCCATTGCGATGACGTGATCGATGGGCAGCAAGCCGGGCATGATGCGGTGGTCATCAGCCAGGAAGAAGCGCAAGTGCGCCTGTTGGATCTGCAGCGCCAGACCGAAGCCGCCTGCGCGGACTTGCCCGTGGATCAACCGGCTTTCGCCGCACTGCGCGAAGTGGCCAGGCGCCACGACATCCCACGCGCCGAAGCCTTCGACCTGCTCGAAGGCTTCGCCCAGGACGTGTCCGCCTGCCGCTACCAGACCCTGGATGAGGTCATGGTCTACTGCTATCACGTGGCAGGTGTGGTGGGCCTGATGATGGCCAGGGTCATGGGCGTTCAGGAGGCGCGCGTGCTGGACCGGGCCTGCGACCTGGGCCTGGCCATGCAGCTGACCAACATCGCCCGAGACATCGTCGATGATGCCAAGGTCGGGCGCTGTTACTTGCCCCAGGCTTGGCTGTCGGAATTCGACCTCAGTGCAGACGACCTGGCCGATGTGCGTCACCGCGCAGCCGTCGCCACCCTGGCCAGGCGCCTGGTCGCCCAGGCCGAGCCCTACTACGCCAGCGCCCAGGCGGGGCTGCCGGCCTTGCCGCTGCGCTCGGCGTGGGCAGTGGCCACGGCTGGTCAGGTATACCGGCGCATCGGCCTGAAGGTCGACAGCGCCGGGATCGACGCCTGGGACGGGCGGCTGTCTACGTCAAAACGCGAAAAGGTCGGTGCCTTGGTCACGGGGTTTTGGCAGGCGCTGAGCTGTCGACTGCGTCGCTACCCCCAACGCCCGGCTCGCCTGTGGCAGCGCCCTTCGCCCGCAGCGGCCCGCCATGCAGTGCCCGAAGTTGCTGGCGCAGTCGCTCGATAGTGGGGACATACAGAAAACCGAACGACACACAGCCTTCGCGTCCCTGTACGGCATGATGAAGCCGATGTGCCTGGTACAGGCGCTTGAAGTAACCCTTGCGCGGCACCACTTTGAAAGGCCAGCGCCGGTGCACCAGGCCGTCGTGGGCGACGAAATACAGAACCCCATAGGCCGTCATGCCTGCGCCTACCCATTGCAACGGGTACCAACCGGCATTGCCCAGGGCGATGAGCATGATCGCCAGCACGGCGAACACCGCGGCGTACAGGTCGTTCTTCTCGAAGATCCCGGTACGCGGCTCGTGGTGCGAGCGGTGCCAGCCCCAGCCGAAGCCATGCATGATGTACTTGTGAGCAAACCAGGCCACGCCTTCCATGGCGGCCAGGGTGCCGAAAAAGGTGAGCAACGTCAGGGTCATGCGCAGGCTATCCAGGCAAAAGGGAACATGGGGCAGTCCTTTGGTGCAACAGGGCCGGGTCGGTACAGCATGATCTACCCAAGGCGCTGGCGCAAAGCCTATGAGTGTGCAAGATGGGCTGGTGTTCCATTGCCGACGCGCTACACAGGCCTTTCTCCCGACGCTATTACCCTAAAACGCCATCACAGGATCCCTTATGCTGCCGGGGTCTGCCCTACGAACCCATGTAAAGGCCGGTCATGCACTCCTCAGAACGACTCAAAGGGATCGACGTCTTCGTCGCGGTCGCCGACCTCGGCAGCTTCACGGCAGCGGCCGGGCGACTGAGCCTTACCAGCTCGGCGGTCAGCAAGAGTATCGCGCGCCTCGAGGCGCGCATGGGCGTTCGCCTGTTCGAGCGCACCACCCGCCGGTTGTCGCTGAGCGAGGCAGGCGTGGTTTTCTACCGCACCTGCACCTCGGTGCTGGCCGATCTGGAAGAAGTCGAACACACCCTCGCCACTACGGGTAATGAACCTCACGGACGGGTACGCATCGACTTGCCCGCCTCCTATGGGCGCTTGCATGTGCTGCCGCTGATCCTGGCGTTTACCCGGCAGCATCCGCTGCTGCAGCCGCACGTCTCGTTTTCCGACCGTTTCGTCGACCCGGTGCAGGAAGGCATCGACATCGTGGTGCGCATCGGCGGCCCCGATACCTGGCCCGCTGCCCTGGGCCATCAGTACTTTGGCGCCCAGCGCCTGATGTTCTGCGCAGCCCCCGACTACCTCGACATTTACGGTACTCCGCAAAGCGAGGAGGACTTGGAGCATCACCACTGCGTGGGCTATGGGCACACCGACGGCCTGGTCAGCCCTTGGTTCTTCAAGGGGCGCCAGCCTGGGGAGATGGAGCGTCGCACGGTACAGCCGCGCATCGCCGTGGGCGATGGCGAAGGTGAGGTCGCGGCGGTGCTGGCCGGCCATGGCATAGGTCAGCTACCCACCTGGTTGACCCAGCAGCACCTCGATAATGGACGGATGGTCGAGGTGCTACCGGAGCTGGCAACCGACGGGTTGCCAATGAACCTGGTCTGGCTCAAGCGTCGCGAGCACCTACCCAAAGTGCGTGCACTGCTCGATTACCTGTTGCCCAGGCTCGCCCCTCACGGCACACGTACCGCCGAACCCGTCTGAGGCGCCAGCCTGCCCACTACGGGCACTGCCAGCAGCGCCAGCACGGCGACTGCGGCGGCCACATAGCCCAGATAAGCAACCCCCAGCCCGTCGATGGTCATGCCACCAAGCACCGCACCCAGGCCGATGCCGGCGTTGGCAGCCGATACGTTGGCGGTACCGGCCAGCGCCTTGGCGTGGGTCACCGACGCCATTACGCGCACTTGGCAGACCGGGTAAAGCGCGGTGTTGGCGATACCCCACAACGCCAGCGCCAGGCAGAACACCAGGCCTGCATGGGCCAAGGGCACCAGCGCTGCCATGCCGATCGCCAGCAGCACCAGAAAGCCCGCGGTGGCCTTGAGAACGGAGTGGTCGACGGCGCGCCCCCCGATCCAGTTGCCCAGCAGGCCAACGGCGCCGAAGCCCATCAGCCACCAACCGGTGTGAGCCGGGGCCACACCCGCCACACGCTCGAGCAGGTCGGCCAGGTAGGTGTAGCCGGTGAACATGGCGGTGAACACCAGAATCGACAGCAGCACGTTCGCTACGAAGAAGCGTTCGGTGAAAATCCGCGCCTGACGGGCGAAATCCACCCTGGCGGTGCGGGCTACGTGGGGCATCCAGACGCCCATCGCCACGGCCATCATCAGGGAAAGCACCGCCAGCGCCCCGAAGGCGCCACGCCAGCCCAACGCGTCAGCGGCCAACGTGCCCAGCGGGATGCCCAGCAGCATGGCGGCAGAGATGCCCAGGTAAACCTTCGATACCGCACGCCCTGCATGCTCGGGCCCGGCGAGGTGCCCGGCCGTCTCGCTGGCAGTACCCCAGAACACCGGCAACGCCAATGCCGGTATGACACGTGCAATGGCCAGTACCCAGAAGTTATCGGCCACGGCCGCCAGGGCATTGGCCGCGGCAAAAACCAGCAAGATGGTGATGAACAGCCGTTTACGGTCCAGATGCGCCAGCATGGCCGTGAGGAACGGCCCTGCCAGCATGACTGTGAATGCGAACAGCGTGACCAGTTGTCCAGCCATGGAGATGGACACCCCCAGGTCGCGGCTCAGGGCAGGCAACAGGCCCACAATGAGAAACTCGGTGGTGACAATCAGGAAAGCGGAGAACGCGAGGATGGCAATGCTGATGGCTGCCCGTGGAGCTTCGTCAACGGGTGAAGCGGTGGTGGATGCGGCAGACATGGAAGAACTCTCAAGACATTGGCTGCCAGTTTATTCGATCGCAGAAGTCTTATTTCTGGCCGATTTTCACATATGAGGTGACGCACATTCACAAATACGGTCAATGTATACAAATTGATCATTTCCTGATTACATTGCCGCGTCGCCTACGACGCTGGCCATCGCCGGCGCGTATTGCAACAGGCATCGACCATGTCATCTTCACACGCACCAAGAACGCTCCTGATCAAGCATGCCCAACTGCTCGTCACCATGGATGGCGAGCGCCGCGAAATCCGCGGCGGTGGCCTGTACATCGAAGACAACCTGATCAAGCAAGTCGGCCCCAGCGATACCCTGCCCCAACAGGCGGACGAGGTGCTGGACATGTCCGGCAAGGTGGTCATCCCCGGGCTGGTCAACACCCACCATCACATGTACCAGAGCCTGACGCGGGTGGTGCCAGCCGCCCAGGACGGCGAGCTGTTCAACTGGCTCACCCAGCTGTACCCGATCTGGGCACGGCTCACCCCCGAGATGATTGCGGTCTCGACCCAGACGGCCATGGCCGAGCTGATCCTTTCCGGTTGCACCACCTCGAGCGACCATCTGTACATCTACCCCAACGGATGCAAGCTCGACGACAGCATCCATGCGGCTGCCGAAATCGGCATGCGTTTTCACGCCGCCCGCGGCAGCATGAGCGTGGGCCAGAGCCAGGGCGGGCTGCCGCCGGACTCGGTAGTGGAAAAGGAAGCGGATATCCTCAAGGAGTCCCAACGCCTGATCGAGGACTACCATGATGCCAGCCATGGCTCGATGCGCCGGATCGTGGTGGCGCCCTGCTCGCCCTTCTCGGTCAGCCGCGACCTGATGCGCGAAGCGGCTGTTCTGGCTCGCCAGCATGGCGTATCGCTGCACACGCACCTGGCCGAAAACGTCAACGACATTGCCTACAGCCGGGAAAAATTCGGCATGACCCCTGCCGAGTACGCCGAGGATTTGGGGTGGGTCGGGCCCGACGTGTGGCACGCGCACTGCGTGCAACTGGACCAGCATGGCATCGAACTGTTCGCCCGCACCGGCACCGGGGTCGCCCATTGCCCATGCTCGAACATGCGCCTGGCTTCAGGTATCGCCCCGGTGCGCGCCATGCGCGATCATGGCGTACCGGTCGGGCTCGGGGTGGACGGTTCGGCGTCCAACGACGGTGCCAGCATGATCGGCGAGGTCCGCCAGGCCCTGCTGCTGCAACGCGTGGGATTTGGCCCGGATGCGATGACGGCCCGCGAAGCGCTGGAAATCGCGACCCTGGGCGGCGCCAAGGTGCTCAACCGCGATGACATCGGCGCACTGGCACCGGGCATGGTCGCTGATTTCGTCGCCTTCGACCTGGGCCATGTCGCCTACGCCGGCGGGCATCATGACCCGCTTGCAGCGCTGGTGTTCTGCACCCCGACCCAGGTGCATACCAGCGTCATCAACGGCAAGGTGGTGGTCAGGGATGGCCAGTTGGTCACTGTCGACCTGCCACGGGTACTCGAACGTCACAACCGCCTGGCCCACCAGTTGGTCGCAGGCTGATAGAGGCGGCGTCTCATGGTGCTGGCTGTCTTGTGCCTCAGGGGCTACATGACAGCCCATCACCAGCAAGCCAGCCCCAGCTCACCGGCAGGTTCAACCTGTAGCGTCGCGCTTGCCGCCGGTGGGCCGCAGTGCGGCCCTACCTGACGCCGCCCGGCAATGGCTCACAGCACCATTACCATCTCATGCCACGCCATACCGCCGTGCTCGGAAGGTGAAGGCTGGACGTACTGATAACCCAGCTTGCGGTACAGCGGTACGTGCTGTTCTTTGCACATCAGGTGGATGGTCTGCTTCGCGCAGGCTTTCATTCGCAGAATGAACGCTTCCATCAATCGCTTGGCATGACCTTGGCCCTGATACGCCGGGTCGACCACCACCGACATGATCACTACGTTGGGGGCATCGGGGTCATGCCCCACCAGTTCCTTGAACGCTTCGTCCGACATCACCACCTGATGGGCGCAGCCGCTGTTGATGAAGCCAACGATCTCTCCATCACTTTCGAGCAACAGAAACCCCTGTGGGTACTGACTGATTCGCGTCTGGATCTTTTCCAGCGTGGCAGCTTCGTCTCCCTCGTAGGCACCGATCTCGATGGCGTGGCAGCGGCTGGCGTCCTCAAGGGACGGCGTACGGAACTGAAGCGAAGACATGACCGGCTTTTCCTTGGGTCTGAACGATACGGCGGCCATGATAACCGCGCCTGATGCTTGCTGCGATGCTCACCGCCACGCATCATGGATGCCTTTCTGCCCGCGACGGACTCACCGAATGATCGCAGTACCCGTGTCACCCCTGGAGACAAGCCGTTGCAAACGCCTCAAAGCGGCCACCCACCGCGAACATGACAGTGTCGATCAGTTGGTCATGGCCGCGCACCCCTTTGAGGACAGAGCGCGCTATGGGCGCTTCCTGCTGGTACAGCATCACTTTCACGGCAGCCTCCATGGACTTTACGAGGACCCCCACCTCAATGCGTGGCTGCCGGGCCTCTCGTCGCTGTCGCGGCTCGCTGCGGTCGAGCAGGACATTCGCGACCTGGGCCAACTACCACCTGCCTTGCCGGCGAGGGTGAAGGTAGACCCGGCCCAGGCACTGGGCTGGCTGTATTGCAGCGAGGGTTCGAACCTGGGCGCCGCCTTCTTGTTCAAGCACACCCAGCGCCTTGGCCTGGACGAAGGCCTGGGTGCGCGGCACCTGGCAGCCCACCCGCAAGGTCGCGCCCAGCACTGGAAGGCGTTCGTGTGCGCAATCGACGGCCTGGCGCTCGATGAACAACAAGAAACTGATGTGATCGCCGGCGCCATTGCAGCCTTCGAAGCCTATCGGACGAAGGTCACCGAGGTATTCGCCGCTGACCTGCACACCACTGCGGACACTTCCAAAGGCTGAACGCTTGTGCTGCGCCGGCCATTGACCAGTTTGCGGCCCTGATGCACCGATGGCGTGATCAAAGACGCGATTTGATGCTGGGTTGCATTGCCAAACGTCAAGGGCCGTCTTTACTGATAAGTAACGACCCCAGCATAGGTGTGCGCCCATGAAGATCATGCTCACCCGTATTCTTGTCGACGACCAAGCCAAAGCGCTTGCCTTCTATCACTACGTACTGGGCTTCGAACCTAAACAAGACCTCGCCATGGGCCAGCACCGCTGGCTGACCCTGACCTCACCCAACGACCCCAACGGCGTGCAACTGCAACTGGAGCCAGAGGTGCACCCTGCGTCGAAAGCGTACAAGGCCGCGCTCAAAGAAGACGGCATACCCACCGCAACCTTTGCCGTGCGAGACATACAAGGCGAATACATCCGGCTATCCGCTGCCGGTGTCCAGTTCCATCAGACTCCCGCCGAGGTCGATAACGTCATGACTGCAATCTTCGACGACACCTGCGGCAACCTCATCCAGATTACGCAGTTACACTGATTGGCGCCTGCACACCGCCTGCGCCCGTCCAACATCCCGACTGGCGCAGCCCTACCGATCGTTGCCCAAGGACACACGATGCGTCATGAGTTCGACGAAGTGCTCAACGACCTGGTCGACTACTTCCTGCTAGGTGACATCCAACTGCTCGAGCGCTTCAAGCAGGAGCATGGCCTGCCTGACGACCTGGCCTACGAATTCACCCACCATGACAGCGGCGACAAGGCCGTACGCGACGGCGTCGTGCTGCCTGTGGCCGGCGTTGACAACCTTCCCTACCACGTGGTGTTCACACTCGATGGGCAAACGCCCAAATTGCGCGAGGCGAGCAGCCGTCTCAAGCACCAGCGCGGTGGATATTCGCTGAAGATCGAGCATGGCGCTGTGATGCTGTACACCTGGCGTATCCTCCAGTACTTCACCCCCAAGACCCTGGGCGACTTACTGGCGCGCTACCGTGAGCCGGGCCGCCCTGTGATCGAACTGGGCAACGGCTGGTATGACGTCGAAGTCCTGGCCGGCGCCTGCCTGTGTGATGGCCTGTACGAACCGACCTTCGAGTTCGTCTTGAACAAGCGTGCTGGGCGTGTGGCGAACACCACCGTGGACACTGGGTACAATTTCAGCCTGCGAGGCTACTTTGACTGACACGCCTTCACGGTGGCCATGAACGGTGCAGCGCAGCCAAGTTGGCAGGGCGAGATCTGGCTGGCCGAGGACCACTGCCTGGTGACGGGACGACTGGGGCGCACCGACAGCCACCAGCACTATGCCCACCAGCAAGGGCAGCAACCAAAACAGATAGGTGTTCATCGCCGCTGCCAGGGCAGCGCCTATGAACCCAATGAAAAACACAGGGGCGTAGAGGTAGCGCATGGGCAACTCCAGAATGACAGGAGCCCCCAGTGTCCCCGTACCGGCCGACACCGCGCTTGAACGAACGGCGCAAACGTGTTTAGGCGCTACTCGTTGACCAAGCGCTGCAATACACCGCCTTCATGGCGCGCGAGGATACGCAGCAGTTGATCAACCAAGGCACGGTCCGGCGCATCGAGGTGGAAATGGTGGCCGCCAGGGTGCCAGGACACTTTCGCCTGTGGCGGCAATGCCGCTTCACGGCGGCCGAAGGCCTCGCCAGTGAAAGCGCCCTGCCGGCCAAACATCAGGTACAGCGGGCAGCGAATCTGGCTGAGCAGATCGCAAGCCTCAGGCTCGGTGAGCGGCATGGGCTCAGGCAGCACCAACCGCGGGTCGTGGCGCCAGCAATAACCGTCGTTGAGCTGGAGCAGGTCGCGCAGCGCCAATAACCTCGCAGCCTCTTGCGACAAGTCGGTGTCGAGCCGTTCACGACGCTGAGCCAGCGCGCTGTCCAAATCGTCGAAGCGTTGCACGTCCGGCTCGTTGAAGCCCTGCATCTGCGTACGCTGGACCATGCGCTTGAGGCGATAGGCCCGTGCCAGGTGCTGCACGCGGTCATGTTCGGCCACGGTGAACGGTGCTCCCATGCCGTCGAGGAAGGTCATGCTCGCAATCGCGCTGGTCATGGCCGCCAGCAGCGAAGCCACACCGCTGCCCATGCCGTGGGCCAGTACATGGAATTGCCGCATGCCAAGGCTTTCGGTGACCGACAGCATGTCCTCGGCGTGCTCCCATAGGTAGTAGCCGCTGTCATGGCGCCGATGGTCGGAACGCCCATGGCCGACCAGGTCGGGGGCTACCACGAAACAGCCATCGAGCAGGGGCGCCAGGCGCTCGAACGAGGCGGCGTTGTCCAACCAGCCATGCAAGGCCAGTACGGGAATGCCATCCTCCGGTCCCCAGCAGCGCACAGCTACTTCGATGCCATTGATGTCCAGCGGGTGATCCTTGGGTGTGGTGGTTGATCGCATGGGTATGCTTCCTGATCGGCAGCCTGATGCAGCTACACCAGACCGAACACGCCACCGCGTTCCACGACGCCTGTCGTCTGCGGCAACCCTTGCGCCGGAGCGCGCAGGGCGCCGACAGGTCACCTTGGCGCAAGCCAGTGGCCACCACTGGCCCCTTACCGACAGTGACTTAACCGTCACCGACCCCGGCAGTCTTCGAAACAGTCCTGACGGCCATCCACACGGCTGGAAGCGCGAGCGGCCACGGCGGCATCGCCATTGGCCGGCTCCACGTGCCAGTAGCAATGCTGCACCGCTCGGGTCACGGCCACATAGGCCAAGCGCTGCACCTCCTCCTTCTGGGCGGTATCGAACGGCTGCGGGTCGCCCGCCTTGCCCAGGCCCGCCTGGCGATAGACCTGGTTCTTGTAAGGCGAGCTGGTCAGGTACTGGCAGTCGCCCAGCATGAACACCGCATCGGCCTGCAAGCCCTTGGCGCTGTGGTAGGTGAGTTGCCGAAGACGCCGCTGCTCGGGCGGCACCGCTGCCTCGGCTTGAAGCACAGGCTCCAGGTGTTCGCCCATCGCCGCCCGGTCATTGCCCTTGCGGTAGAGCATCAGCACCGACTCGCCGCGCTGGTAATGCTCGATGAGGGTCTGGCCCAAGGCGGCCTCGTCACGCTCGAAGACCTTGACCGGTGAGCCTGCAAGTTCAGCGGCAGGGCCAGCGGCCCGGGCCTTCTTGCCGGCGATGGTGGACGTGCCCTTGACCAGGTGCTCGGCGGCATCGATCACCTGCTGCTGGCAGCGATAATTCTCCACCATCATTACCCGTGTGCTGGCGGGCGTTGGGAATGCCTTGGTGAATTCGGTGAAGTACTTGGGCGAGCTGCCTCGCCAGCCGTAGATCGACTGCCAGTCATCGCCCACGCACAACAGGGAAGAGTGTTGAGCATGGCGACCGACATTCAGGCCGGGGCCGCGCCTGCGGATTTCACGCAAGGACGCCCGCAGCCAGCTGACGATTTGCGGCGAGACGTCCTGGAATTCATCGATCATCAGGTGGGCCAGCGGCCGCAACAGCGGGTCGGGCAACAGTTGCAGGTTTTCCGGGTTGTTTTCCCCGAACAGCGCGAACATGCGGTTGTAGCTCATGACCGGAGGGAATTGGTCAAGCAAATGCGCTTCGAACGCTTTCCAGTAAAGGGCCAACGCTTCGAAGAACAGCGCGTCGCTGTCGCCTGGCACAAAGCGCATGTCGGCAATAGCCGTGTTCACCTCCAGGCCGAGGTTCTCGATAAAGCTCGCGGCGCTGACGAATGCGTCGAGCAGCGGCGCGGCCGACAGCTCGCCCTTGACCTTGTATTCGAACCCAGGCCCGGCCACGGCGTCACCTGCCAGCGAAGCGGCCAGGCGCCGGGCCATGGCGTAGTTGTCCAGCCAGATCAACGGCTGATCGCAGAATGCCTGCAACAGGGTTCGTTTGACTGCCCACTCTGCGCGTACGGCGAGCTTGGCACCGGGTCGTTGGTACTGGGCGCTCTCGGAAGGGTCGAAGCCCAACACCACCCATGGCCCGGTGGCACCCAAGCGGCCGTGGACATGAAAACGGCACCCACGGATCTCAACGGTGTCACGCATCGGCTCAATGCCCTGGATTGGCCAGGCCCCCGCTGCGAACCAAAGGTCCTCGATCACATCGCACAGCTCTTCATCGCGTTGCGCGGCCAGTTGCGTCACCTGGGCGCGTTTCTGCACCTCGGGGTTGTCCGGGTCCAGTGGCTTGAGTTGCAAGGCTTCGTTGCGCAAGTGGCCGATGAGCTCGGCAAAGCGCGGGCTGTGCGCCAGCAGGGCGCTGTAGCAATGATTGAGCTGTTGGCGCTGGGCATCGTTCAGGCGCAGGTCGAACGGGTTGCTGTCCGCCTCGGCCTCACGCCCGGCGGGCATCTCGTTGCCCAGGGTCTCGAACGCGCGCACCTGCTCGAACCCAGGCAAGCTGCGCACCAGCGGCAGGATGCGGGAGTGGAAGGTGCGGACCAGTTCGCGCGCCTGTGCCGGTTGCAGATGAACGTCCCACAGCGCGAACACCTGCACCAAGCGCTTGATGAAGTCCTTGCGCGACTCACGGGTGAAGGTGACGACCGTCATCGCATCGAGTTCGTAGCCCAGGTAGTGGCGCAGCAGCAAGATTCGCAGCACCAGGGAGGTCGATTTGCCCGCCCCTGCCCCGGCCACCACGCAGGTGGACGGTGTATCGCTGAAGATCAGTTTCCATTGCGCGGCGCTGGGTTGCGCGTGGCTGGGCAGGCGCTGGGCAACGTCGGCCTTGAAGCGTTTCTTCAGCTCGGCGGTCAGGGCCAGGCGCCAGTCTTCGAACAGGTGATCGTCCTGGCCGGGAATGGCTGGGGTGTCGGGGCGGTGGTCACGGATGACCAGCACTTGCTGGCCTGCCTCGTACCCTTGCGCATGGCCACGTTCGAACCCGGCGCGTTCGCCTTCGCCCCGGCCTTGGTGCTGGCCATCGGCATGGCCTAGCCACCAGGAGTGAGGGTGTTGCGCCTGAATGCGGGTCAGACCACGCCCGAGGCACTGGGCGATGAGCCGTTTGAGCCAGGGGAGGCGTGTGGGTGGGGTCAGTTCGGCGAGGGCCTTGGGTTGCTCGTTGGCCACAGTCACTCCGTTGGCAGCAAAATCAGCCGGCAATGTTCGCCGCAATGGCGCAAAAGCGCCAGCGAATGCGTGGGAAAACGTCTGGGGCGGTGGTTGGGTGGGGGGTGCAGGGTAGGTGACCATGGGGCCGCTGCGCGGCCCATCGCGGCACGAGGCCGCTCCCACACGGG